>JBJMIR010000013.1:0-15165 GCA_045806785.1 Propionibacteriaceae bacterium
GCGGCCACGCCAATGACACTGCCGCCGTACGACCAGCCCACCGCAGCAACTGGCGGCGCGCAGGCTCGTATGGCGTCGCGGACTTCGGCGGCATCCTCGATAAGTCCGGCCATCGGAGTGCGGTGGGAGGGCAAATCTGGCCTGATTACCTGTACGTGTGCATCCTCCAACGGGCGACGCACCCAGCGCCAGTCGTCTGGATTTCCCCACAGACCGTGAACGAGTACGGCACCGCCATGGAACCGGCCGGACCCGGGAGGCACCTGATGACGGTATCGCCCAACGATGGCAAAGGTCGACTGGCTCGCCCAGCCCAGCTGGATCCGCCAGCCAGTGGAAGGGCAACTTGATCTTGTTTCGTACAACGGTTCAGCCGCAGTCGCCACAGTGTTTACGACGGAGGACTGCCCGAACGCCGACGCTGTTCGGGCCAGACTTGGTGAATTTGTGCGGTGCGCGACCAGCTCTGCCACCTCTCGACGCTAGGGCTCGTGCATCAAGCCGTCGGACTAACGGGCCGTTGACGATGCGAGCGTCCGTAGGACGGTCGGCTTGTGGGCAGCGACCCCGCGTTGGGACTGGGTGACCAATGAGTTGGTGATCAAGCTCCGAGAATGCGCTCGTCCGCGCGGACGTGACAGAAGCCCTGCGCTGATCTTCGATCGGCGGCATGGTCGTCGGTCCTGCCATACCAAGCTGACCGTGACAATGTCCGGCGCGACGCGGGAGACTGCCACGAGGGCGCGCGGACAGCCGGGGCCGCCCACCTGCCAGCCTCCGACGAAAGGACCTGCCGTGACGACCAAGAGTGACTTCTCTGAGGAGGAGTGGAGCCGGATCATGCGGGCGCCGTTCCTGGCCGGTCTAGCCATTTCCCTGGCCGATCCCAGCGGTCGGATCGAAGCCTCAAGGAGTCGATGGCGACGGTGAAATCCGCCACGAATCCTTCCAGCCGGGAGCAACTGGTGACCGAGGTAGCCCTCGACATCCAGGCGGAGGTCCAGCAGAAGCGGAACCCGCTCAATGAGTACCGGCCCTCGTTGGAGGGAACCGCGCCGAGTGGTGAGCAGGTGCTGGTCGAGCTGAGCGCCGTCCAGGCGATTGTGGCAGCGCAGGCGACCCCCGAAGAGACGGCGGCGTTCGGCCAGTGGCTGGTCGCCTCGGCGCAAGCTGCCGCCGACGCCGCCAAGGAGGGCGGTTTCACGGGGTTCGGCGCGGCGCAGGTCAGCAAGGGCGAGAGGGAGATGCTGGACCAGGTGCGCGCGGCGGTCTCGCAGGCTTGACCGGGCCCGGCGCCAAGTCGATCTGCTCGACGCGCACGTCGCCAATTGAGTGCTTCTGCTGTCGGGTCCACTCGCCGACTTGTCAGGGCGCCCGGAGGAGGGTCCGGTTATGCAACGACGCTCGGCGCCGTCGGCCCCGCAGCCGAGGCTTGGCCCCGGCTGACGGACACTGTCAACATGGGCAGCCCAGAGCCGGGTGCGCGCTGGCCAGGGCATCTTCCCGTGGGTGCCATACGGGTGGTGCGCTGGAGCGCACGTTACGACCAGACGATCTCCTTCTACCGGGACATCATCGGGCTGCCGGTGCTGGAAACCTTCCACAACAGCTACGGCCTGGATGGCACGATCCTTGGGCTGCCCGGCGGTGCCGTTCACCTGGAAATCGTCCGTCTGGGCGATGCTCGGCTCCCGGCGCCTGGGCTTGATCAGCTTGTGTTCTACCTGTCCGATGCCGGCGCCTGGGAGCGGATCACCGCGCGGCTGGCTGCCGCAGGCATCGACCCGGTTGCGCAGATCGACTATTGGCAGGCCAACGGCGGCGTTACATACCAGGACCCAGACGGGCGAGAGGTAGTGTTCGCGTCTTGGACCTACCGCCCGCCCTCGTGATTCCGTGCTGAAACGCCGACCACCCGCGACAGGTCCACCACTGACCTGTCCCGGGTAAACGAGACCTTTGAAGCCACGGGCCCGCATTCTTGCGATCGTGTCGAAATCAAGATCATCTGGTCGATGTAGCCGATAGTCAAAAGTCGGGTGTGTCGGCACCGTCGCCATGATCATCAGGGATTTCCGCCGGCAAGATTGAGTACATCGCGCGACGCCTCCAGGGCTATTACCCAAAGACTCAACTCCGCGCGAGAGTCACCGATGCTTTTAGATGCGCGTACCTCATTCGTGATTGCTGTCGCGGGCCCCACAACCCACCACCCTCACCGGCGGCTTTGAGCGTTGCCAGCAAAGATCAACAACAAAAGGAGCAACTACCATCGCCGGACCAGCCGCGGAGTCTATGGGCCAGGCGGTTGTTCATTGCACTGTCAACCACGACAGCACGCCCCCCGGGACGCTTGCAAAGCCGCCGAGGCCCTCGAGCTCTGAACACAAGCGACGTTGACTGCGGTGCTCTTAGGCAATCGATCCGCTATCGACCGTTCGAGGGCGACCGATGATCGGTCGGCCTACGAGATTGGCACCGAGACATGGCGCGCGGACCGGCAAGCGGAAAATCAGGCGGCGTTCGAGTGCCGCCGCACCAAGTGCCCGGTCAGCTGCCCCAGTGCATTTGGGCTTCGCAGGCAGCATGTGGTCGTCGCCGTCAATCGTCGCGACCTCCACGTCGGGCAGCAGCTCGATTCGCCTGTGGCCTGTTCGAGCGGGTTGCTCAGCTTGCCAAGCCATGATGAGTACTTCCTCTCAACAGAGCAATCATCGGGCAGTATGAGGACACGCGCATGAGCTGTTGGCGCTGGAGGCGGCGACGCATAGTGTCATCGTCGATGCGAAGGTTGAATACCTTGGTGAAATAGGCCAGAAAGCGGTCACGATTACGGCTGCTTCCACAGACAAATAAGACTTCTGGCTCGGGGCTTTCCAGTTCGCTGACAGCTTTCTGCTGGTCCCACATCCAACTGTCGTGATGAGCGGGCCCACCTGGGAGGCCGGTGTCGGGGTCGGCATGATAGGCCCAGGCACGGTCGGTGCTAATAGCCGTGTAGCCGCGTCTGATCAGCTCCTCGTAAACCGAGGACTTACCCGCAGCAGATAGGCCCTCCACTAAATAGTTCCGCTTAGCCATGGTGACCGTCTAAATTCAGATTCTCTCCTGCCAGGCTCCGGGCTAGCCGTAGGGTGGCGTTCCGGCCGCGGCTGGTGTGGGAGCGCAGCAGCCGGGGCCCCCGTACCCCGCGCCGGTGTGCGGTTCTCGGGTTCGACCAAGATCACGGCGATCTCGTCGGGGAGCGGCTATGGCTAAAGCTTCGATGATTTAGCTGCTAGTCCTCGAGGCTGCCCATGGTCAAGTTGACGATAGTTCCGGTTATTCCGCTTGCCTTGTCGCATGCGACCAAGACCGCCATATTCGCCAGATCCTCCAGCGTGGAAAGCCGGCGCGTGTGAGTCCTGCTTGCGAGCGACTCTTGGAACTGTTCCCAGCTCATTCCCGATGCCTTGGCGTAACTCTCGAAGGAGTCCTGAATCCTGCGTGTGCCGGGGATCCCTTGTGGCCGTAGACCGACCACACGAACACCTTGAGGCGCGAGCTCTGCTGATAGACCGCGAGTTAGTGCCTCAACGGCAGCCATCGCCGGACCCCCACCTCCCACGAACGGAGTGCCGGTCCGCGAAGGCGTCGAGGTAACAGTCATGATCACTCCCGATCGGTTCACGATCATCCGACGAGCGGCGAGGCGGGCGGTCAAAAAGTACGACTTTGTGTACGTCGCAACCGGTAGTGAGAACTGCTCGACATCCAGCTCGATAAGGGGCACACGGGTCTTCGGATTCGTGATGCCTATCGCATTGAGAGAAATGTCGATGCGGCCTGCCTTATCGATCACGGTCTGCAGGTGGGTGTCCACGGCCTGCTCGTCAAGTGCGTCGACCTGGGCAGCCTCGGCGTAACCGCTGGCGGAAACGATGTCATTGGCAGTCGCTTCGACGCTTGCCAAGTGGCGCCCGGTGAGAAAGAGCCTGGCACCCTCGTACCCGAACGTCCGCGCGACAGCACCGCCGATTGCGCCCCCGGCTCCATAGATCACCGCAACCTTGTTTTCCAGCAGCATCGGCTGGCTCCTTTTCTGTGCTCGGGCGCTCCGACCGTCGTTGATGCAGACACCGCCACGCCGGGAAAGTGGGCGCTAAGAAGCCGCCCAGTTCACCGCTCGGTCGGTGTCGATACAGGATGGAAGGGCGACGAACCACAGAAAGAAGGTGGCGCGACGGTGAGGGTGGTGACAACCGACCTGATCTCAAGAGCGCGGGCCGGAGACGGCGACGCGTTCCGAGAGCTCACCGAGCCGCACCGCCGAGAACTACAGCTGCACTGTTACCGGATGCTCGGATCTTTCCAGGATGCCGAGGACGCCCTGCAAGACACGTTGCTAACCGCATGGCAAGGTATCGGAGGTTTCGAGGGACGCGCCTCCCTCCGCACCTGGCTCTACCGCATCGCCACCAGTCGATGCCTCAACGCGCGTCGCTCGGCCAGCCGGCGGCCCAAGGAGTGGAACGTGCCCGAGGTTGAACCGCCCGCGCCAACTCGGCTAGGCGAGGTCGTATGGCTTCAACCATTTCCCGACGCCCTACTCGAGGGTGCGATCGATGTGCCACTTGGCCCCGAGGCTCGCTACGAACAGACCGAATCCATCTCCTTGGCCTTCGTGACCGCTCTTCAGCTCCTGCCTCCTCGCCAGCTCACAATCCTGATCTTGCGCGACGTCCTTGGATTCCATGCGAGCGAAGTGGCCGACATGCTCGACTCGACCGTCGAATCGGTCAACAGCGCGCTCAAAAGGGCGCGTGCCAACCTTCAGCGCCGACGGGCAGTAACGGCCGACCGGGAAGCGCCTCCGGCGCCCAACTCGCCGTCCGAAGATGTGATCGTGGCGAAGTTCGTACGCGCCTGGGAGTCCGCGGATCTCGACGCGCTGGTGGCCCTGCTGACCGACGACGTCTTCGTCTCCATGCCACCGATCCCTTTCGAATATCAGGGCCGCGATGTGGTCGCACGCTTCTGCGGCAGCATCTTCGGCGCCGGCCGCAGGTTCAACCTCGTGCGGACACGGGCCAACGCGCAGCCGGCGTTCGGGGCCTATTTACGCACATCTACCGGCATCTGCCAGGGCGTCGGGCTCTTCGTGCTGACCCTCACAGGTGACCGGATTTGCGCCATGACCCGCTTCGACAACAGCGTGCTCCCATGGTTCGGGCTACCTCGATCACTCCCCTGCCGGAAAGCCTGCTGAACTACCGCGCCACGGCACTGGGCGGCATCTTGAAGCCCACAAACAAGAGGCGATTGCCCTGGTAGGTTCACATGCGTTCTGTCATCGACCGAGAGCCTCCATACTCTGATGTGCGCTACCCTGCCAGCTGAGCTGTGCGGTCGTGAATGAGCCGTCTCGTTGCCTGGTATGACGCGCGCCGTGGCCCTCGGACCATCGCAATCGTTTGGCTGATCACCAGGCTGCTGATGTTGGTCATCCTGGCCAGCTTCGAGCGCTTTGTGGTGGGCGATGTGTACTACTACCACCGCAAGATCAACGCATTGTTCAGCGTAGGCCTGGACAACACACTCTTCGAATACCCAACACCCGTGGTCTGGATCCTCTGGTTGCCCTACGGCGCATCGCTGGGCAACCGTATTGGCTATCTCGTCGCCTTCGTGATCTTCATGCTGGTACTCGATGCGCTGTTCAGCTACGTGCTGTGGCGATCGAGCCAGCGGCGGCATGACAGCGCGATTGACTTCTGGCTGATCTTCATACCCCTCATCGGTCCGCTGTGCTATCTGCGTTTCGACATCCTGCCAGCGGTGCTTGCTGGCGGCGCATTACTTGCCGCACGTCACAGGCCTTGGATCAGCGGAGCACTTACCGGATTGGGAGCTGCCATCAAGCTGTGGCCGGCACTGCTCATCGGCGCATTTCTGTCCTACAAACCCGACAGACGACCGGCTGGCATCGCCTTTGTCGCCGTCGGATTTGGATTGGCCTTGCTCAGCTTGATCTTCGGAGGCTGGTCCCGACTGATATCGCCGCTCACCTGGCAGTCCGACCGTGGTCTGCAGATCGAGTCGATCTGGGCAACGCCCTTGATGGTGGCGCGGGCTGTGAGCCCAGCTCCTTGGGTCGTCAACATGTCCCAATACAAGGCGTATGAGCTTTTTGGCCCGGGCGTCGATGTGTGGCTAAGGATTAGCAGCATCGCGACGCTAGTGGGTCTGGCTGTGATCATCTTGCTGATCATCCGAGCCTTCCAACACCATGGATCTACCCAGGTTGCGATCAGCTTTGTGGTCTTGGCCATTGTGGCGATAATGATCATTACCAACAAGACTCTGAGCCCGCAGTATTTGCTCTGGTTAGGTGGTCCGATGGCGGCGCTGCTGATCTATCGGCCACATGCCACCTCTGCAGAGCGACGCGCTATTACGCGAACGACAGCACAGCTGCTGATCCTGGCTCTGCTGACGCAACTGCTCTATCCACTGTTCTATTACGGTTACATCGGCACCAGAGGCCACGCGATGATCATTCTGTCGACTTTGGTCGCCACTGTTCGCAATTTGGCTCTGGTCGTCTTTACCGTCGAGGCCTGCTGGCTGGCTTGGCGCATGCTCGGCGCGCCGGTGATGGATAGCTCGGCCTACACCCATCGCGATTGATTCGAAACGCCACGGTGACCAGGTGTGTCGCGCAACCAGTAGCCAGCTGGTCTACAAGCGTGGGTAGCCTAGGTAACGCCTGCTAGGAGCGTGCCGGGAGCAGGCCAAGGCGGGTTAGCCCCCGAATAGTACGGATGAGGAAGAAGGCGACAGTGGCCATCGTGCCCGACCAATCATCGACCAGCGCGCCCACAGAAGCCGACTTTGGTGCCAACGACTGGCTGCTGGAGGAGATGTACGAGCAGTACACCGCAGATCCGGACTCGGTGGACGAGACGTGGGCGGAGTACTTCAAGACCCATGGCGCACCAGTCACCGGCGGCAATGGCGCCACCACAGATAAACAGCAGCCACAGGCCATGCGGGCGGCTGAGCCAGAGCGCAAACAAAGTGAGCCGGTAGTCACAGCAGCGGCGCCGGCTCCAGCGCCTGCGCAGGCACCCCCCGCGGCACAACCGAAGGACCAGGCTACGACGTCGAGTCGCACACCGACGGTCGAGAGGCCGGCGCCGACCAAGGAGTTCAGGCCCAGCGCACCGGGGGCAGGCGGCGGAGTTCCAGCGGATCCACCCAGCCGTGATGGTGGGCGGAGCGTCGCGCTCGAGGAGCCAGTCAAGACCACGCTACGCGGCGCGCCGGCGCGTACCGCGAAGAATATGGACATCTCCTTGGCGGTCCCCACCGCGACCAGCGTTCGCTCTCTTCCGGTCAAACTGCTCATCGACCAGCGGATAGTGATCAACAACCACCTACGGCGGGCTCGCGGTGGCAAGGTCTCCTACACTCACATCATCGGTTACGCCATGGTGCAGGCGCTGAAAAGCATGCCGGCCATGAACAACGCCTACGACGTCATCGATGGCAAGCCGACTCTCATCGTGCCGGCCCATGTCAACCTCGGGTTGGCAATTGATCTGCCGAAGGAGGACGGCACCCGGCAGCTATTGGTGCCAAGCATCAAGAGTGCCGAAGCCCTCGACTTCGCCGAGTTCTGGAATGCCTACGAACAGCTGGTGAAAAAGGCGCGAGCAGGGCAGCTGACGGTCGAGGACTTCGCTGGCACCACCATTACGCTGACCAACCCTGGAACCATCGGAACCAGTCACTCGGTACCGCGCCTGATGCAGGGTCAGGGCGCGATCATCGGCGTCGGTTCCATGGAATATCCGCCTGAGTTCCAGGGGTCTGATCCCGACCGGCTCAGCGAGATGAGCGTCTCCAAGATCATGACGCTTACCTCGACCTACGATCACCGGGTCATCCAGGGCGCACAATCCGGCGAGTATCTGGCCCGCCTGCATGCGCTACTGCTTGGCGAAGACGGCTTCTACGACGACATCTTCGGCGCGCTCCGCGTCCCCTATGAGCCGATCCGGTGGGCACAGGATGTCAGCACTGATCACGAAGACCAGATCCCCAAGCAGGCCCGGATCATGGAAATGATCAACGCCTACCGGGTGCGCGGCCACCTGATGGCCGACACCGATCCTCTGGAGTATCGCCAGCGGCGCCATCATGATCTTGACGTGCAGTCGCACGGCCTGACGCTGTGGGACCTTGATCGGGAGTTTGCTACCGGATCTTTCGCCGGCGGTCGGGGCCGCATGAAGATGCGGAAGATCTTGGGCATCTTGCGCGACTCCTACTGCCGGACCATCGGCATGGAGTACATGCACATCCAAGAGCCCGCGCAGCGCAAGTGGATCCAAGATCGGGTAGAGCGGCCGCACGAGTCACTCCCGCGCGACGAGCACCTGCGGATCTTGGACAAGCTCAATGAGGCTGAGATCTTCGAGACGTTCTTGCAGACCAAGTTCGTCGGACAGAAGCGGTTCTCGCTAGAAGGTGGCGAATCCGCCATCGTGCTGTTGGACGAGGTGTGCGAGCAGGCAGCCGAGGCCGGCCTTGAGGAGGTCTGCATGGGCATGCCCCACCGCGGCCGGCTCAATGTGCTGTCAAACATCGTCGGCAAGTCGTACGAGCAGATCTTCAGGGAGTTTGAGGGCAACCTGGATCCGCGTACCGTCCAGGGCTCCGGAGACGTCAAGTACCACCTCGGATCTGAGGGTAAGTTCACCGCGCTGAGTGGTGCGACGATCAAGACCTCAGTTGCAGCCAACCCAAGTCATCTCGAAGCCGTAAACCCGGTTCTGGAGGGCATCGCGCGAGCGAAGCAGGACATCCTCGATCGTGGAGCGGAGTTTCCTGTGCTGCCAGTGCTGATGCACGGCGACGCGGCATTCGCCGGGCAGGGTGTGGTTGCTGAGACTCTCAACCTCAGCCAGCTGCGGGGTTACCGAACCGGGGGCACCATTCACATCGTGGTGAACAACCAAGTCGGATTCACCACCTCTCCGACTGAGTCACGATCCTCGATGTATTGCACGGACGTGGCTCGGATGATTCAGGCGCCCGTCTTCCACGTCAACGGCGACGATCCTGAGGCCTGCATCCGGGTCGCTCGGCTGGCCTTCGCGTTCCGCCAGGAGTTCAACAAGGACGTCGTTATCGACCTCATCTGCTACCGCCGCCGCGGTCACAACGAAGGTGACGACCCGAGCTTCACCCAGCCGCGGATGTATGACCTGATTGAGAAGAAACGCTCGGTCCGCAAGCTCTACACCGAAGCGCTGATCGGTCGCGGCGACATCACCGTTGAGGACGCCGAGAGGGTCCTGACGCGCTTCCAGGAACGGCTGGAGACTGTCTTCAGGGAGGTCCGGAGTACCGGACAAGCGCCCAGGGATCTGGAGTACAGCCGCGTCCCCGCGTACCCGAAGAAGTCAGCCGCCAAGCATGGCACGGCGATCACTATGGAGACTCTCAAGAAGATCGCCGACGCGCACACCACATTCCCGTCCGGCTTCACTGTGCATCCAAAGGTGATGCCGCAGCTCCAGCGCCGTGCAGCGGCGATCACCCAAGGGCCGATCGACTGGGCCACGGCCGAAATCCTGGCGTTCGGCTCATTGCTCTTGGAGGGACGTACAGTGCGGCTCACCGGGCAGGACACTCGGCGCGGTACGTTCGTGCAACGCTTCGCCTCCATCGTCGACCGCAAGACCGGCGAGACCTGGGTGCCGCTGAAGCATCTGGATGACGACCAAGGCAAGTTCCACGTGTTCGACTCGTTGCTCAGCGAATACGCCGCTATGGGCTTCGAGTACGGCTACTCGGTCGCGCGTCCAGAGGCACTGGTTCTCTGGGAAGCACAGTTCGGTGACTTCGCCAACGGTGCGCAGACGATCATCGATGAGTTCATCGTGTCGGGTCAGGCCAAGTGGACCCAGCAGTCCGGGGTGGTACTGCTCTTGCCGCACGGTTATGAAGGCCAGGGTCCGGATCACTCCTCGGCGCGCCTGGAACGCTTCCTTCAGCTGGCGGCGGAGGACGCCTTTACGGTTGCCCAACCCTCGAGTCCGGCGAACTACTTCCACATGCTGCGACAGCAGGCACTTGGCGAGCTGCATCGACCGCTGATCGTGATGACGCCGAAGTCGATGCTGCGCAATAAGCTCGCCATCTCCGAGCCATCGGACTTCACTCAAGGATCCTGGAAGCCGGTGGTCGCCGACCCCACTATCGAAGACCCCAGCAAGGTCAAACTGGTTCTGCTGTGCACCGGAAAGATCCGTTGGGATCTGGTGACCGCCCGAAGCAGCGCCGGCAAGGATGACGAAGTTGCGATCATCGCGGTGGAACGGCTCTACCCGCTGCCGATCAAGGACCTCGTCAAGCAGCTCAAGCGTTTTGAGGGTGTCGAGGAGTTGCGCTGGGTACAAGACGAGCCGGGCAATCAGGGCGGATGGCCGTTTATGGCACTGAACCTGCCTCAGCGGCTAGCCGAGGCCGAGCCGAGCCGGACCTGGCGGCTCAGCAACGTGACACGACCGGAGTCGTCGGCGCCGTCGGTCGGGTCGGCGAGTGTTCACCTACAGCAACAGCGTGCCCTCATGGAGCAAGCCTTCGCGTAAGAAGCATCCATGTACTTCACCGACAGGGGCATCGAGGAACTCCAGGCGAGGCGGGGTGATGATGAGGTCACTCTCGCCTGGCTCGCTGATCAGCTGCGCACGTTCGTTGATCTCCATCCGGAATTCGAGACTCCGATGGAGCGCCTGGCGACCTGGCTCGCCAGACTCGATGACGACGAGGACGAGTAGCTAGGAGTAGCTCTGTTTCTCGGGAAAGTGGTCGCAAACGACATCGAAATCGGCGAGACGCCTGTCGTCTTTGACCACTGTCTGGGAAGGAAGTCAGTCGCCGACGATTTTGCGACGGATCATGCGGATTTCCACGAGACCACCGAAGAAGTCTTCGACCTGCTCGGCACCGTCGGGGGCGAAGCCGTTGCGCACATAGAACGCCCGAGCTCGAGCGTTGTCCCGGAACACCCAGAGGGACGCATCGCGGTCGCCGATAGCGGCATCGAGCAACAGCTGGCCCACACCGCTACCCCAATACGCACGGCGGACATTGATGGCGTTGAGGTGAAGGGCAATATCGGGGCCAGGCTCGGGCGTCGGACGAGCCCTTGCGAAGCCGATGATGACGTCACTGTGCACAGCCAAGATCACCGTCTGGTCCAAGGCCAGAACGTCGGTCCATAGGCGGATTGCCCAATCAAGATCGCCTGTGATCTTTGCCAAACGGTCGGCATCAATGAGTCCCGCGTATGCCTCTTGCCAACAAGCGAGGTGGCAAGAGGCGGCCGCCTCGACGTCCGCCGAGCTCGGTGGCCGAAGGGCCACCTGGTCAGCACTTATCATCACGGCTCGAAGATGATCTTGCCGAACTGATCACCGGCGATCATGGCGGCGAAGCCTTCGGCAGCATCCGTCAGTGAGAGAACCCGGTCAATCTGCGGCCGTACGCCGGTAGCCACCAGCATCTGGACAAGGGATATCAGCTCGTCTCGTGTTCCCATCACCGAGCCGATCACCCGAACCGGCTTGAAGAAGATCTTGGTCAGCTCGGCCTTGGGCGGATTGTCGCCTGAAGTGGCGCCGCAGATCACCAGCGTGCCACCCGGCTTCAGCACATTGATCGAATGTGACCAGGTGGCCGCGCCGACGCTCTCCATGACAGCGTCGACCCGGTCGGGGAGCCGGGCACCCGCCGGGAACGCCTGATGTGCACCGAGGCTGACAGCGCGAGCACCACGAGCTTCATCACGTGAGGTGACCCAGATACGCATCCCGGCCTGCCGGCCGAGCGTGATCAGTGCGGTCGCTACTCCCCCGCCAGCGCCCTGAACCAAAACCGTGTCGCCCGGCCTGGCGCCGGATTGGCTGAAGAGCATCCGGTACGCGGTCAGCCAGGCAGTCGGTAGACAGGCAGCCTCGGCAAAGCTCAGCTCCGCGGGCTTGTCCACCAGATTGGCCGCCGGCACCCACACATACGTCGCGAAGGTGCCGGGATATCGCTCAGACAGCAGCGAGCGCCGGGGGTCGTACGTGGCATCGAAGCCAATGAAGTCCGGCGAGTTGATCACTGCGTGAACGATCACCTCGCGACCGTCGTCGCTGATACCGGCCGCGTCACAGCCAAGGATCATCGGGAGCTGGTCGGCGGGCAGTCCAACGCCGCGCAGCGACCAGACGTCGTGATGATTAAGAGCAGCAGCCTTGACCTGCACCCGTACCCAGCCCTCAGGCGGATCCGGCGGCTCGATCTCCCCCACCGTCAGGGCATTCAGGGGTGTGTCCGCATCCGCCCGCACTGCGTACGCCGCCAACATGACTTCACCCTATTGGGACGCCGGCCGACGAGCTGATGTGATCAAGGCTCCTTCATCGATACAGTGAGAAGTATGGGATGGGGCGTCGGGTGAGCAACGACGCCAAGTCTCTGGTCGAGGCCTTCCGGACACAGGTTGGACGACAACCAGTCGGGGTGTGGGCCGCGCCCGGTCGGGTCAACCTGATCGGCGAACACACCGACTACAACGACGGCTATGTGATGCCCTTCGCGCTTGCGCAACGGGTGGTGATCGCAGCCGCTCCTCGAGATGATGGCAGCTGGAGCGTGACATCGCTCAACAACGATGAGACCAAGCTCTTTTCAGCCGCCGACTTGGAACCGGGGATGGCCGGCTGGCAAGCCTATGTCGCCGGCGTGGTCTGGGCCCTGCAAGAGGCCGGACATCGGGTTGCTGGAGCCGATCTGGTTCTGATATCAGACGTGCCCGTAGGCGCAGGCTTGTCATCATCGGCCGCGATGGAATGTGCCACGCTAACTGCGCTGGCCGATCTCAACAACCTCGACATCGCCGGCCTGGAGCGGGCCAAGCTTGCGAGGCGCTCTGAGAACGTCTTTGTCGGGGCGCCGACCGGTTTGATGGACCAGGCCGCATCCACCTTGTGCACCGAGGGCAACGCGCTGTTCTTTGATTGCCGCACCGACGCAGCCGAACAAGTTCTATTCGACACCACCAGCGCTGGCCTCGAAATCCTGGTGCTGGACACCAAGACGCCACATGCACTCGTCGATAGTCAATACGCTGCGCGCCGAGCCAGCTGCGAGGAAGCGGCGCGATTACTGGGCGTGCCAGCGTTGCGCGACGTGAGTGATTTAGATGCCGCGCTCGCCCAGCTTCCGGATCCAGTAATGAAGCGCCGGGTACGCCACGTCGTCACCGAAAACGCCAGAGTGCTGGAGTCCGTCAACGTCTTGCGAGCAGGCCGAATCGCCGACCTGGCGCCCCTCCTGGATGCCTCACACGAATCCATGCGCGATGACTTCGAGATCACCGTGCCGCAGGTGGACCTGGCGGTCGAAACCGCCCGGTCGTCCGGAGCGCTCGGCGCTCGTATGACCGGTGGCGGCTTCGGTGGTTGCATCATTGGGCTGGTTGAGCTCGGTGACTCCGAGCGGATCGGCGAGGCGATCGTCGAAAGCTTCGCTGCAGCCGGATACGGTCCGCCGGTGTACTTCACTGCCGTTCCATCCACGGGTGCCCAGCGGCTGCAGTGACGTGCAAAATCATCGTTTCGATCGGATTCCAAACCGACCGGCAGCGATCAAACTCAGTCATCGCGTGCAAAGATCGGTCTGTCTTGAGGACCCATCCACCGCTGACAAGAGCGGTGCACACGTGTTAATCAGCCCAGGCTCATGAGGGCTTGGGGTGGAAGGGAGCAGCAAACACATGAATGTGCGGATCAAGCTCGGTGTGGTCGCGGCCTCAGTCGCCGCACTCGCGTTGAGTGCCTGTGGCTCGAGCTCGTTGAGCGGGGAACCCGGTGGCGGAACTGCACCGTCGGTCTCGGTCAGCCAGAACGCAGACCTTGCCAGCAAGCTGCCCGAGAGCATCAAGAGTGCAGGCGTGATCAAGGTCGGCGTCGACGCAAGCTACGCCCCCAATGAGTTCCTGGCCGGCGACGGCAAGACAGTGCAGGGCATGGACGTCGACCTCTTCAATGCGGTCGCAGCGAAGTTCGGGGTCAAGACCGAATGGCACCCGGCCGACTTCGGCAGCATCATCAACGGCGTCAATGGCAAGAAGTACGACATAGGTATCTCGTCGTTCACCATCAACGACGAGCGCATGAAGCAGGTCAATATGGTCAGCTACTTCCGCGCGGGCACCCAGTGGGCGACGGCCAAAGGTAACCCCAAGGGGATCGACCCTGACAATGCCTGCGGGAAGAACATCGCGGTCCAAAGCAACACAACCCAAGAGATGGATGATCTTCCAGTGCGGCAGAAGAAGTGCGGCAGCAACAAAATCAACGTCTTGTCATTCAAGGACCAGAGCCAAGCTACTGCCGCCGTAGTCAGCGGCAAGGCAGACGCCATGCTGTCCGACTCGCCGGTCGTCGCTTATGCGGTGAAGCTATCCGGCGGAAAGCTCGAGCCGCTCGGTGATATCTACGAGGCGGCCCCATACGGTTATGTGCTGCCGAAAGACGAGACCGACTTCGCACAAGCAATCGCGGAGGCACTCAAGGAGGTCGACAAGGACGGCGCCTACAAGGCGGCGCTAGAGAAATGGGGGGTCCAGCAAGGCGCCATCTCTGACTTCGCCGTAAACCCGACGTCATGACAACGACAGCGGAAGCCAGTCCTACGGTCAGCGATGATCGCCCCGGGCTGATCCACGCCAAGCCGGTTCGCCACCCCGGCCGCTGGGTTGCCATCGCAGTGATCGCGGTGCTCGTCTTGATGTTTTTGAACATGGTGATCTTCAACCCAGCATTCAACTGGCCGCTGGTGTTCCAGGCGATGAACCAGAGCCCGGTGATCGAGGGCTTCTGGAAAGGCACGATCCTCGTCACCATCCTGTCGATGATCTTCGGTGTCGCACTTGGAGTGGTGCTGGCGGTCATGCGGCTGTCCGACAACCCCGTTCTGAAAGGAGTGTCGTGGGTCTATACGTGGTTCTTCCGGGCCATTCCTCGCTATGTGTTGCTCACGATCATGGGAGCGCTCGGCGTCCTCTTCACGACGGGCCTGTCTATCGGGGTGCCGTTCGACTGGAAGATCATCGAATGG
>JBJMIR010000014.1:0-7144 GCA_045806785.1 Propionibacteriaceae bacterium
TATCCGGCTCGTCGGTGCCGTCCTCGCCGAGCAACATGACGAGTGGGCCGAAGGACGCCGCTACCTCGGACTCGACATCCTGGCCAAGAGCCGACTCGCCAAGATCAACACTGACACCCCAGAAAGCGAGGCCATGACACCAGCCGCACTCACCGCATAGAGTGCAACAACAGATCACCCGGTGACGTCTTCATCCACCACCACCCTGGCCTTGGCCAAGCCAGTGTGTCGTTCAGCCAGCGCATCGAGCAGGCCACGGTGGGTTCGCACTCTCGCAACTCGAGACCGAGGAGCTTTAGCTTTGGTTCAAGGCATTAGTGAGTTTATGTGCTGAGCGCCCGACTCTACCGCCTCTTGACTGCGCGCCCATCTCGTGTCGCAAGCCGTTCCGCGGCCGATGCAGCCAATGCGACCCGGACGTGCCCACTGCTCCTTGCCGTATTCGGTGTCCGCAGACGGGTCGGCTACCGGAACGGGGCTGACCCCCCTTTGCGGGCCGCAAGATGCACAGATGCGGCGCGTCTCATTGTCTTGTGGGCCCGCTGCGAGTTCACAGCAAGCCAAGATCACGAGCACGCGCAATGGCGTCCTTTCTGGTGGACACATCGAACTTTCGGAAAATGCTTTGGATATGCGATTTGACGGTGTTGAACGAGACGTAGAGCTGGTCGCCGATCTCTCGCTGCGTGAGGTCGGTCCGGAGCAGCCGGAGCACGGCGAGCTCTCGATCACTGAGCTCAACGGCGTACGGCAACTGGGACCTTGGCCGAGCATTAAGGCGCAGTTCACGCTCAGCATTCACAACCTGCCGGGCAAGAATGCCCGGATCGACACAGGCTTGGAGCACTTCCTGCGCTTTTTCCAACAACTCGGTGCAGCCGTGAGTGTCACCTTGTGCTGCCTTGAGCTTGGCGTACGCGGTAAGCCCGTAGACCTGCTCGAACTTCGCGTCGCCCCGACGGGCGAGCTCGGTGCCGCGGGCCAGTTCTTCCTCGGCTTGGGCCAGCTGGTCGTCCTGGACACAGAGCATTCCTCGAACAATATGCACCATGGCCGCACCGAAGTATGCGCTCAGGCCAGGCTGTTGCTGAAGCAGCGAGTCGATGTGGTGCATGACCTGACCGGCGCGATCAAAGGCGCCGCTTTCGACGTTCACGACAGCACACCAGCCCAATGCGTGGATCAGTGCCAGAGCGTGTCCAGATCGCTCGCTGGAGCGGACCGCCTGCTCCAGCACCACGGCGGCGTCATCATTGCGACCTCGGACGAACAATGCGGTACCTAGTGTTGTGAGGAGGGCGCTTTGCCAGTAGTCGGAGCCATCTAGGTCGCGGTCAAGCGCAGGCCTCGCCGTCTCCTGAATACCGGCAGCATCGCCCCGGAAGTACTGGTTGATCGCCCGGCACGCCGCCACCCCCGACGCCGTGGAGGCATCGCCGGCCAGGCCTGAATTCCGTGCTTGGCCGCGGACCGCGGCTTGCAGCCAATAGCTCGCCTCATCGACCCGACCGATCTCTTGCAAGGTTGTCGCCTTGACCAGACAAAGCCGCGGATCTCCCGTCACTGCCTCGGAGGGGAGGCTCCCGAGCCAGGCCAGGATGGTTTCGAGTTGGGCGCCATCGCGGGCCTCCAGCCAGTGGCTGAGGATCAACTCTGAGGCATCGGCGAACTCCCTTGCCGCGGTCGCGTGGTGAATGGCATCGGATGCCGAACCGACCTCGCTATGCCAGGTGCAAGCCCGCCGGTGAAGCGTTGGGATGTTTTCTGACTCGACCAGCTTCAACTCTTGGCGGAGGAGCTCGCCGAAGAGGCGATGATAGCGGTACCAGTCCCGTTTCGTGTCGAGAGGGACGAGGAAGAAGTTCGACGCCTCGAGTTCTCGAAGGAATTGCCGGGAGTCTGACCGTTGCCTCACCGCATCGCAGAGGGAGGCGCAGAAGCGTTCGAGGATGGAGGTGTGGAGCAGGAACTCACGCGTTTCCTCCGGTTGGCCAGCCAGCACTTCGGCGCTCAGATAGTCCACAACATGTCGGTCGTCGCCAGCGAAGTCTTGGATGAACGCGGCGGCGTCGGCTCGGCCACGCAAGGTTAGCGCTGCGAGATAGAGGCCCGCCGCCCAGCCTTCGGTGCGGTCGCGAAGGCGCATGACCGCGTCATGGTCGAGCCCAAGGCGAAGCAGGTTGTTGAGCAGTAGGTCCGCTTCCTCGTCTGAGAAGCTCAGCCGTTGGGCATCGATCTCGACCAGCTCACCGCCGGCGCGCATTTTTGCGAGCGGGAGCGGCGGCTCGGAACGGCTGGCCAGGACAAGCTCAAGGGGGTCTGGGAAGTGCTCCACAAAGAAGCTAAGACCCTGGTCGATCTCGGGATTGGTGACCAGATGATAGTCATCGAGGACGAGCACGATCTGGCTCGGCAGCGCGGCGAGCTCTGCGCAGAGAGCCGGCAGCACCTCGGCGACGATGTCAACCCGGGGGACCTGCAACATTGGAAGGGAGTCAGTGCCGGTCGCTGGCTGCTGGGTGCGCAGAGCCTCGATGACGTAGGTCCAAAACGTCACCGGGTCGTTGTCACCGCGGTCCAGGGCCAGCCAGGCAAAGGGTCGTCTCTCCCTCGCCGATGCATACCAGTCTGCTAGGAAGGTCGATTTCCCCCATCCGACCGGTGCGCGGATCAGCGTCAATTTGTGTGGCGCACCTGTGCAGAGGTCAATGAGCGCAGACCTTGACACACGCCGCCGCAGGACGGGCGGCTGAAGCTTCGACCAGTCCAGCGGCCGCACGGCGGTCCTCGCGGCGTCGACCGGTGCCTTCGCCATGTGGCCAACCTAGCCGAGCGACCAGCCGGTTCACCCAGGGTGATTCCGTCCGGGGGTGAGGACGGGTCACCCAGCTGAGGCGAATGATCGGTAGGACGTAAGGGGGAATCTGTGCAAGAACGCCGATATGTCATCACCGTCCGGGGCCGGCTGAGCGAGCGCTTCGCGGCGACTTTTGAAGGGCTCACTCTCCAAGCCGGCGACGGTGTTACCACCTTGAGCGGCCTTTTCCATGATCAGGCCCAGCTCTACGGCGTGTTGGAACGTGTCGCCGACTGCGGGCTTGAACTCGCTGGAATCGAAGAAGACGTCACCGAGGACAGCCGAACGCATCAAGGTCCTTCAGACAAGCGAATGACCGCTCCGCCCAATAGCTTTATCCAATAGAAGGAACCGACATGCCGACGAAAGCAAACGACGTAGACACAGCAATCCGACCCCAGACTGGGCTGCGGCAGCTGGTGGCACGCCATCCCCTGGTGACGTTCTTCGTGCTGTGCTACGCACTCTCGTGGACTCTATGGATTCCCCTTGCCGTCTTCCGCGACGCCGTTCCGGGGCCCGTCTCCTCGTTGGCTCTGGTGCTGGGCTCCAATGTCCCCTCGGCGATCGCCATCGTCCTCACCTCCCTGAGTCGCGGGAAGCACGGCACCCGGCAGCTCCTCGGAAGGCTCCTGATCTGGCGGGTCCGTCCGTGGTGGTATCTGATGCTCCTGGCACCGACCGCTCTTGTTCTGATCTCGATCACCGTGGTCGCTGTGTTCTTTGGCGGGCCTACTGCGGCGCTGAGTGGGTCTGTGGTCGCAGCAGTGATCACGCTCGCATTGATGACCTTCCCCGGCAGCGCCCTCGGCGAGGAAATCGGATGGCGCGGTTACGCACTCCCCCGCCTGCAATCCAGGCGAACCGCTTTGATGGCCAGCTTGGTCCTCGGGACCTTGCACGCCCTATGGCACTTGCCGCTCTGGTTGAACGGTGACCCGGACAACCAGCTGGGCCTCTATCCCGCGTTTGTCATTCAGGTGATCGCCGTGGCCGTGATCTACACCTGGCTCTATAACGGCACCAAGGGCAGCCTGCTGCTGGCGGTTCTTTTCCACACCGCGCTCAACGCACCGCTGACTTTGATCTTGCTACCTGAGGGTCCCGACACTGTCGCCTTGCCGTTCTGGCTGTTGTCCGGGTTGTGGGTCGTCGCAGCGGTGATCGTGGTGGCCGTATTCGGACCGTCGCAGCTCTCCCGCCAACAACGCCTACAGGAGGCCCCTGAGACCTCGACCGGCTCCGGTGTTCAGCCAACGCGCCACAGCCACCAGCAGCACGGCCATCCGTCAGGTGCTCCTGTCGGTTCCTACCAATCACCCTCTGAGCCGTTGAACGCGGCGGAGACCAACCACCACATCTAGTCGAGAAATGGAATTTAGGAATGTCTATCCTCAGGCGTTACCGACTTACGTCGTTCTTCATCCTCGCCTATGCGATCACATGGGCAGGCATACCGTTTGGTTGGTTCTTCACTTTCGGACCACTGCTGGCGGCGCTGATCGTGGTGGGCTTGACGCAGGGCAAAGCGGGGCTTCGAGAATGGGGCAGCCGGCTGATCCGGTGGCGAGTCGGGTGGGTGTGGTACGTCCTAGCGATCACGGTAC
This sequence comes from Propionibacteriaceae bacterium, assembly GCA_045806785.1. Classification (GTDB taxonomy): domain Bacteria; phylum Actinomycetota; class Actinomycetes; order Propionibacteriales; family Propionibacteriaceae; genus Microlunatus. The sequence goes on from JBJMIR010000014.1 coordinate 4,465, forward strand.
CTCTGGCCGTGCTGGCTGCGGCCTTTAGCATCAATCTTTCGCTTGGCGCCGGTCCCGCCTCGCTGGCTCAGCTCGCGCCCGGCTCCATCGTCCTGATCTTCGCGGTTCGGCTGATCAACCCTTTGGACGGGCCGCTAGCAGAAGAGCCCGGCTGGCGGGGCTTCGCCCAACCGGGCTTGCAAAGGCGCCACTCACCTCTAGTCGCCACCTCCATCCTCGGCCTGTTGGTGGCCGGCTGGCATCTGCCTTTGTGGCTCATGCCGCAATTCGGCGCCACACCCGTCATTATTATCAGCGACTTCCTGGGAACCGTCGCGGTCACCTTCTGGTATGCCTGGTTGTTCAACCACTCAGGCGGCAGCGTGCTGCTGACGTTGATCTCCCACGACGTGGAAGGCATCATCCACCCCCAACTGTTCTGGACAGACCCAGCCGTCCGAGAGCGTGTCACGTTGATTTACGCAGCCGCGTGGTGCGCGGTAGCCATTGCTGTGGTGGTCTTCGACCGGAGGCATTGGCGTCGCATTGAGGGTGCCCCTTCCCCCAGCCCCGCCAAGGGCTCGCACGTCGAGGACGCCGACCATGACAACAACGCCATCACGGCCCGCTAGCTATGAGCCGACGTCATAGAACAGATGCCCGACCATGATTAGATGCTGGCGCCGAACCTCATTCAGAGACACTGCAAGAGCCCATCGCTCACCAACCCAGCCGGCCGCAAAGCGGCGTGGCCCCGACACCTGCGGCGCCTTTCCTCCGGTATGCGGACCGGCTGTCGATCACGGCCGGAGCCTCTTCCTTATCGCGCTGATCGTGATGTGGACATTCGACCAGGGCCAGAATCTTGAAACGTCGCGGGATCCGGTCTTCATCGCGGCCAAGGTTGTTAGGGGGTGACTTGTGGTTCGAATCATTCGTCCGTGGCTTGCCGGAGGGTCGGGGCTAGCGAGCGAGCCAAGCATCATCATGCGGTTGGGCGCTCTTACCAGCTACTTCCTCTTCGCCGCTGGGTGGGCGCTGTTCGGGATTGCTAGCGTGCGGGCCAGGGTGTTTCCGCTCGCGATCTCGATCTGGTCCGCGCCCGGTTTGATGCCAAGGCCTCTGAACGCGCAGCGATAAATACTCCACCTGCTTCGGGCGGGTCGGCGGCTCGCAGAACACCGCCCCTTGCGCTCCGCGGCGAGCCGCCGACGCTCCCGCTGATAGCACGCCTCCAACAGCAGACCTTCGTCGCGGACAACCCGAAGCACGGTAGACATCGTGAGCTGATGCCCCTCATGGCGAGCCATCTGGCGTCGCAGACAGGCCAGGGCCTACACTTCCGTGATCTGTCCCGTGCCGGCCGAGCGGATGCCGCCGAGCAAGATCAACCACGACGGCGTGGGGTCATCGCAAGATTTGGGCGAGGTCCGTTCAGGATGTCGAGCAGCCGGCAGAACCCCTGCGGTCGACGTCCCCGCCTCGGTGCGTATTACCTCGAGGCCCTCAAAGGGCCCCAACCGACCCTCCGCGCTCTTCTTCCAGACCCGCAGCTCGACATGCGCCTCACCGAGGGCCTGGGTCAACTCCACGACCTCCGCCTCCAGCTGCTCCTCCCGCGACGACGGCCCCGACCGACCCGCCACCAACGCGGTCTTCCCCGCCTCCAAGAACTCCGCCTTCTAGCGGCCGATCGACTGTCCGAGACTTTCTCCTTCCGCGCCGCGTCAGCGATCGACATCTCCCCAGCCAATATCGGCCAACACAATCCGAGTCTTCTTCTCCGGCGGAATCGCCGGCGGTCTAGCCATCGCCCCACCTCCTGATCAGACGCCGATCATTCCCTCACAACCGGCCTGCCAGACCGCTGGGATCCCCAAACCCATCACTCCCGAACCCCTTTAGCTGGGATCCCCAAACCCACCACTCCCGAACCCCTTTATTCTCCATGTGTCAAGTGCGATGGAATGGCTTTTCTTCTGGCACCTATCGTCAGGTCATCTGACAACAATTCAACTTTCTCGACACGGGAGGTAAAAGGGTGGAACAGCGCAGCATCGACGATCCAAATGAGAGGCGACCGTACGCGGCGCACGGCCATATGGATGTCGTCACGTTAGGCGACTTCACGCTGGGACGCGGCACGTTCGAACCAGGCTGGCAGTGGTCGAAAGACATCAAACCCATCGCTGGCACCGAGTCGTGCATGGTCCGGCACACCGGCATTTGCGTCTCCGGCGAGATGACCGTTCGTACCAATGACGGGGTCGAGGCAACCATCTCGGCCGGGGATGTCTTCGTTCTGGAGCCCGGACACGACGCCTGGACGGTCGGCGAGGAACCCTGCATTTTGTACGACACCGGTGTCGCCGCCTTCGCGAAACCGGCAGACTGACCGCATGGAGCGGACATGGATTCGCTTCAAGACGCACGTCGTGAGGTTGGGTAACGATGGCAGGCACGCTCATGGCGGATCAGGCTGGTCGGTTGGCACATTTGTTGAGATGGTGCGGGCATAGCTTTGATAGCTGGCGGCGTGTTGATGGTCGTCGACCGGACGAACCAGAGGAATGGTTACCGGCAGCGGGAGTGGGACACCCGGGCCGGGACGATCGAGCTCGCGATCCCGAAACTGCGCGAAGGCTCCTACTTCCCCGACTGGCTGCTCGAGCGACGCAAACGAGCCGAACGAGCACTGATC
>JBJMIR010000015.1:0-6156 GCA_045806785.1 Propionibacteriaceae bacterium
CCACATAAGCGGGTTTGACCTCCCAGACGTCGAGCCCAAGCGGGGCAGTCAGCAACGGCGCCAGCATCAACTGCGGATCCTGTGACGTCACCCTCGCAATAACGGTCATGCTGGGCCTCCCTCCCCGCCTGAATGCGCGCCGCCGCGGGCGCGGGCCTCGAACTCGGCCTGCGTCGCCAGGCGATCGACCCGCACCAAGCGCCGACGCTCCAACTCCAGCAACTGCGCCTCGCTCGCCGCCACCACCAGACCGTCGTCGTGGCGCTCCCAAACGTCAAGGCCCAGCGATAAGCCCAACAGGGCCTCGATATCAGCGGCGGAGTCCGCGGTTAACTTCGCGACCCAGCGCACTCCGGAATTGGTCATTGGCTGTCCCGGTAAGCAGGGTATATCGCCAGAGCTAAGCGTCCTCCTGCAGCTCGGTTTGATTATGGAGCGAGCCGCCGAAGCTGAGCTTGACGTTCCGCGACCCCGCCTGGCGCTGGCGAAACGTCCTGATCGCTGGCTGACAGCCTCTCGGGGCATCTACGGTGGGGAGGTGGCCTCCGTGTCGCGCATCGACGCCGGCCGGCTCGCCGGTCAGATCGCCGGTGAGGTGGTCATGGGCGCGAGCAAGCCCTGACAGGGTGTACGGCGGCTGGGTGGTCATGATCATCCGCTTGGTGAAGATCGTCCGGCCCTGCTGATTGACACCAGCTTCGACGAGCCGACCTCTTGATGCGGATCCGCACCAGTCGAAGTAGTTCTGGATCAGGCGCCGGAGCTCATCCGGATCGGTGAACTTGAACGGCTGGCCGCCCTTGAAGGGTCCTAAATCTTGAGTTGGTTCGGCCAAAGGCTCTGTCCTCGTTGCCCTCACTATGCGCTATTGCGCCCGCTTCACCAATACCGCTGAGCCATTCAATGGATGCTTAGGCACCGCATGAGGGTGACACTCTCGGTTTTCAAGGATTGAGCTGGTCCATCATGCCCTTCATGTCCGTCTCGACCCAGCCCTCGACCGCCTTGCCCGACTCCATTCGGAAGATCTCTATCCACGTCGTCGTAACGAATCGACCGCTGGCGGGTTTGCCCATGAACTCGCCTTGGTGCGTTCCTCGATCCGTCCCACGTACGACTACCCGGTCTCCCTCCGCGATAACATCATCCACCGATGTGATGAGGTCTGGGAAGGCCGCGCGGTATGCGACCACACCCCGGCAATAGTCGTCGGAACTCTGTATCGTGAAATTCATCGAGTTATGGCTGACGAATTCATCCGACAGGAAAGCCTTAATTTGAGCAGCGTCGCCGTTGTTCCAACCATCCTCGAAAAAGCGACGGGCGGCGGCTTTGTTGTCCTCTTCAGCCATCATTTACTCATTTCTGTTCGCCCTCTGGCCGACTGTGGTCCGGCTGCTAGTCCATCGAATAAGCGTACGACTAGCTCGGCTGGCCTCGCCAGGAGTCGGCCTGAGTGGTGAAGGTCATGCGAACCGGCTGGGTCTGTCGCGGGTGCGTGCTCGCCTCGTCTGATCGCAGATGCTCGACACTCGCTGTCCAATGCAAGTAGTTGCGGTAACCCTGCCGGCGCAACTCCAAGCCCCACTCGATGTCCGGGCCGAAGGCGCAGCTCTCGTACGGCTGAAACTCGTGCTCAACGTAGTGCCTAAATCGTGTGATGGCGGCGTATAGCCCGCCAGCGTCGATCTCCTCGAAGCCGACGGGCTCACAAGTGAAGCAAAACGACCGCCGCCGGCCCCTCCGATGCTCTTGCCGAAAACGCTCACCGCACAGCCCGCACTTAAGCCGGACAATCACATCGTTATCGTAGAACGATAATCACGCCACAGCGCGCCATTACCCCACCACGATTTTTGGGGGCGGTTCTGCTGACTGGCGCCAGTCAGCAACTCGTCTATATACCCGCGAAAAAAAGAAAAGGCCATTTCCCCATAGTAGACCCCCCTTCGGAGAGGAAGGACGCTGACTCCGCGCAGTCAGCAGGAGGCCTCCCAAAAACTAGCGCCTTGGGGAAATGAGGGGAAAACGCAGTAAATATGTAAGAACCCTGACTGGGCGGGGTCAGCGGGCCAGATCGTTAAAAATCGGGAGTGCCGGTATAGAGGTACGAATTCGATAGCATTCGCTCAATCAGGTGACTCGTGGGCGTCACCAGGGGGCAGTCATGAGCACCGAACTACCGGACCAAGCTGATAAGCAGGCTAACCGACCACCGGTTGACTGGGCGCCGCCACCATGGGCCAACCGGCCGACTGACGAGCCGCCGTCTGATCCGGGCTCGATCCCCGGCTGGGCGCCGCCACCATGGACCGCCGGTCCTGATGCCCCGGCCGCTTGGGCGCCGCCGCCGTGGTCGCCTGATGCCGCCGACACTCGGCCCTTCTGGCGACAGATCCCGGCCGTCTGGTTGGAGGTCGCCGGGGCACTCCTGCTGGTGGGGGCAGCTGTCGGCTGGCAGTTCATAGGGTTCATCAGAACGGAAGCGCCAAGTGTAAGGGTCACCGCGACACAGAGCGCTGACCCGAGCCGATCGGCCCCTTCGACCGTTCGGGGCGATCAGCCGCACGGGCCACTGCGGAAGGCGAAGAGCGTGTCCTGGGACCAACTGAAGACCGGTGACTGCTTCAACGGGTTCGCCGACGCAGGAGGGTGGAAGGACACCGACGTCAGCCCTATCCGGGTCGACTGCCGCTCGATGCACGAGGAGGAGGTCACCGGAACGTTCACCCTTCCCGGCGGCAGACACTATCCGGGCGACGACGCGGTCTGGGACGCCAGCGATGCCCGCTGCGAGAAGTACTTCGCCCGCTATGTCGGCATCGACTTGTACGACTCGGACTACGACTACGACTACCTGACGCCGTGGCCCGAGGACTGGCGGCACGGTGACCACAAGGCCATCTGCCTGGCGTATGACTCGGAACATCAAGAGACCAACAAGATCTCCGTGCGGAACGTCAAGCAGTAACGCGCCTCGGGGTGCTTTGGTTGCTGCCATTGGACCCGTCCCATCCGTCTCAACCGGTCCCAAACCGTCCCGGGACGGTCTCTCACAAGTCCAAAACAGTCCCCCCGTCCCCGCCCCCATGCGGGGACGGGGGACGGGTTTGGTAGAGGGGTGGGCGGGCACTATCAACCCCCTGGATTCGGGATGGTTTTGAGCCGTCCGCCGTGGGCGTTTCGGATCGCCACCAGCTCGACAGTCCCCTCCTGCTCGAGCCTCTCCAGGGCATCGATGAGTTCCTCGCTGCGGCACGTGATCCCTTGAGTGTCCCGGACGTCTCTCCGTAACTGTGTCTTGGATTTCCAGGTGCCGTCGGACTCGCCACTTTCCAGGTGTCGCGCGACGGCATCGGCAACGTCTTGGATGTGGTCCTGGTCTCCGTCGATGGAGGCCCGCAGTGGTGGATCCAGGGTCAGCGACATGCCCTCACGGCCGTCCAATGTGAGGTTTCCGAAGATCGTGACCCGAGGTGTTTCATCTCATCCGGTATCCCGTGCTGTCGGAGCTAGCCGTTGCGGTCTTTGTGGATCACCAGCCGGGAGCGGCCTTTCAACCCTTTGCCGAACGGCTCCAGGCTGATGAGTTCGAACAGGGCGCCGGTCAGTCCGGCTTTCTTGTGTTGACCACCGATGGCGAACCCGTTTCGGTTCCTCTTGTTTTGACGACGTGGTCGGTGGACAGGGTAGCGACACCGATCCGGAGCGCCGGTTTGACCATTGCGAGCCGCCACTTCGGGGTGTCGTTGTTGTCTTCGATGACCCAGCCGTGGAGTCCGTACCCCTCGGTTACCCCGTCGAGGATGACCAGCGTGGGCTGGACCTGTTCCAGCAGCTGGCTGTAATACCGTGCCCCGGGACCGTCTGGGCGGACGTAGCTGAACCGCTCCACCCTGGTTTCGGCTGGTACACCGAGTTCGAAGTGGAGCCGTCCGACCACAGTGGATTCGTCATCTTCGAAGTCCACGTATAGAACCCGTCCGCCGGCCAGCAACTCATCTCGGGCGAGGTGCAGGATGAACCAGCCTTTGCCGGCTTCCGGTTCGCCGATCACGGAGTGTTCTTTGCCGGGGTAGAGCAGTGCGATTCGGCTCGCGATCCGATGGCGGCTTGGACTCGTTCGACCTGCCACTTACGGCCGCGGCGGCTGGTTGAGGCGGTTCGAGTCCGCTCGCCGTTGCCGAGAAGAAGGGCACCATGATCCTGCTCGCACTCGGGCGTGCCAGGTGGGCGAGCGAGATCTGGGGCGTCGTTTCTATTCCGCCCCTATGGCTCACCTGGGACCTGGCCGGACGAGGACGCTGGCTGTCTTTGATCCGCCCATTGCTCGGCAATAGCGGGCGGCAAGGTCGCGCGCTGGGTTAGGCCCCTATCAGCTTGACCGACCACGACACCGACGGCTCACGCCGCTCGGCCGTCAAGCCCTCTCCCTGCGTCCGCCCTCCGAGACCGGAACCGCCGGTTCGAAGAACTCGCTCAAACTTCGGAGCGACCAGTTGATCGCCCGACGCACACGACGTGACTTAGGTGACTGAGACGCGCACCGCTCGTCGACGAGGAGGAACACGCCGCAGCAACGGCGACAACCGAACATCTGAGTGTCCTACGGGAGAAGTCCGCTGTCCCGCAACGGACGAAGCCCCGGGTCCAGTCGCTGACGTGCGCGAGGAGGGATTTCAACCAGGCCCAACCTACGCTCGTCAAGCCTGAATTGGCCAGTTTGAGCGTGAAATGAGCTCCCGTTCACTCCCATTTCATCCAGTTGGAGCGCGGCTCGTGCCACACGTTGTGGCACCGTCTCGATCTTGACTTCGTGTTCGACTAATCGAACACCGGACACCTGTCAGCCTACACAACACCCGAGGCCTAAGCGCACGCCGCGGTGAGGACCAACGCTGTCTCAGTGTTATTGATCAGGCACTGCAGAAGGGATCGCTCGCTGAAGAGTTGCGGAGGGCGCGATTCAGGGTTGCAATCTGGTTTCGACGGTGTCGGGGTCGAGGGTCTGCGCAATGAACTCGAATGCGGCAGGGAGATTTTCTTCGAAAGTCGGCTGGATTTGGCTCGGAGGAAGGACGAACCCACCTTCGGCCTGACTTGTCGGACGCAATTCGATGGTCAATGACCACATTCCATACTCGCCGTATGTCCAGTCGGTGGTATCGCCGGCAGTCGGATACAGCGTTGAGGCTTGCTCGGGAGTATAGGTCCGGCCATGGACGCTGTGGATGAGTCCTTTCATTTCTTCAGCAAGCTGCTGCATCCCCCCACGGTCAATCGGGTCGACCATTGGATTCGATGTGTATCCCCACGGATAGAGAATCAGCTGAGAATAGCTGTGATAGGTCAGCACGCCGGAAAACAGCTCGACGGCTACCAGGTTACGAACCGCACGAACCTCCGGCTCAGAGAAGGCCCGCGGGCCCACGTAGGTCTCGTCTTGCGGGACGTGACTGGATGTGTTGACGTTCAAGATCCCCCACATGTAGCCGTAATTACGGTTGGGGTCCACGCCAAAGCTGCCGTCAGCGTTTTGCCGGCGGTTCTTGCGCCAAAGCCGGTTGTCGGTGCGGCTGAACTCGTGTCCATCCGGGTTGACCATGGGTGCCACCCAGATCTCGCCTCGCTGCAGCCACCGCTGCACCGGGTCGGCGTCGGCCTCATCCAGAAGATGCTCGGCCAGCAGATAGGGCACCTCTACAGATATCCACTCTCTGGCATGGTGACAACCCAGCAACAACACCTTGCGATCGGTGCCGTGACGATCACCGAGGCGCAGCGCCCAGATCGGCCTGTTCTCCAGGCTGCGCCCGATTTCGCGAAGTTCGGCGATATCAGAATGCTGGTCGGTCAAAGCACGCAGATCCTGCTCCAGCTGCTCCGCTGAGTGATAGCTAGCGGTGGCCTCAGCCGTGGCGAACGTCGACAGGTACGTCTGTGTCATGTGGAGCTGCTCCACCCCGTAGCCCATCTGTTCTAACCGCTCAAGCTGTGCCTCGCTGGCCTGCAGCACCACATAAGCGGGTTTGACCTCCCAGACGTCGAGCCCAAGCGGGGCAGTCAGCAACGGCGCCAGCATCAACTGCGGATCCTGTGACGTCACCCTCGCAATAACGGTCATGCTGGGCCTCCCTCCCCGCCTGAATGCGCGCC
>JBJMIR010000016.1:0-55208 GCA_045806785.1 Propionibacteriaceae bacterium
CCGTGGTATGTTGACGCCGTACCCAGGTTGCATGCCACGTACAGCGCAAAACATTCCACGCAGCGTTGCATGCTCACCGGTCATCCAGAGGCCTTTCCGGAACGCAGACCGTCAGTGCTTTGGCAGCGACCTCGGCGCGCAGGTTGCGACAGTCGCCGATCACATCACCATCGAGTTGATAAGGGTCTGGATGCCTGAGACGTACCTCGACCTGCTGTGCCTGCCACTGATCGACTCGGTCATCGCGTCGCGGACGCAGGGTGATCAACCGGAGCAAGACGCGTAGCCAATGCATCGCCCCACGAGGTGAGGCCACGTAGACATCCAGCCGGCCGTCATCAGGGCTGGCGCCAGGTATCAAGGTGAGATTCCCGGCCAGCTGGCCGACATTGCCGATCGCGCATATCATCGCGTACCGGTGCTGCGGACGATGATCATCAAGAGTGATCCACATGTGAATCGGTGTTCGCCCGAGAGCCTTCGCGGCCGCGATGAAGTAGGCACCGGCGCCAATGGAATCCTTGAGATCCGGACTTGTCTCCTCCATGATCATGGCGTCGACCCCTAAGCCGGCGATAACCGCGAAATGTTCGCTCGGTACACCGTCGACAGTGAGCTTGACCAAGTCGATGTCTCTGGTGTGTTGACCGAATGCCACCGCGAGCGCTTCCGGCTCGGTCAGCGGGATATCAAGGTTGCGGGCCAGCAAGTTTCCAGTGCCAACTGGCACCACCGCCATGGGGATCCCTGATCCTGCCAGCCGATCCGCAACGATACGGATCGTGCCGTCGCCGCCGGCGGCGATCACACGATCAACGTTCGCAGGCACCACCTCAGCCGTAATTGCCGGCCCCGGATTCTCAGCAGGAGTTGCTAGCCAGATCGAGTCATCCCAGCCGGTCGCCGCGGCTTGTCGTTTGATCGCATCACGCAGCTCTTCAGGCACCTTGATCGGGTTATAGACGACCGCGCAGCGCCGCTCGGAACGCTCATTCACAGCGGCCGCTCCCATCCGTCAGAGGTGTGGCGTATCACTCTTACTGATCAAGGTCAAGTTACCCAACTGTGCTTGGAAATACGCCTTCGAAACGGGCCGACACGCGGCCTGGCGTCGCACTGCGTAAATGAGCATGCCATCTACGATGGTTGCCGATCAAAACGGTGTTGTCGAGCTGGGGGGCGTCGCGGCGAGCTCCCTTCGACCTTCCGATAAGCTTTTGCGCTCAACGGAGAAATCTCATTCTTGGGGGAGAATCTCATGTCGGTGGAGGATGCGGCAGCGACCGTGTTCTCAGCCGATCATGACGCAGCGGCCGCGCTTCTCCATATGCGAGTGCAGGGTGTCAGCCTCCTCATGCAGCTGAAGCCGACGGGTCTGCCGGTGATCTTGCACTGGGGGGCAGATCTCGGTGATCTTGATGGCTTGTCGGCGGACGCGCTGCTGGCGGCATTTGGCCCGACCAGTCTCGATCCCTTGCCTTCCATGATGTCCTCGCTGGTACCGGAATCGTCGGCCGGCTGGAATTCACGTGCAGCGCTGGCCGGATCACACGACGGACATACATCGGCGGCCTCGTTCAGCCGCAGCCATGCGCGCTTGATCAGCGACACACCGGTTTCGCCCGGACTGACCGAGGTCGGCGCCGACACCGTGATCGTCGAAGCTGAAGATCCGGTCAATCGCCTGACTCTCGCCCTCGCCATCCAGCTCACCGGCATCGGTCTGGTCCGTTGCCGGGCCGGTGTCACCAACAAGAACGTGGCGGACTACAGACTTGAGGGGCTGGAGATCTTCCTGCCGGTCAGCGATCTGGCCACGCATCGAGTCGAGTTTGACGGGCCGGTGCTCTCGACAATGGCGTTGCGCTCGGGCTCCTGGTCTGTTGATCATGGAGTATTCGATGACCGACCGGCCCACTTGGCCCTTGCCGAGGCCGGGACCGGGTTTCGTCGCGGTCAGGTCTGGCAGGTACATGTTGCTTTCAGCGGCGCAGTACGGCATCGCGTGGAACGAACGGTGTACGGCAGGACCTATCTCGGCGGCGGTGAACTCTTGCAGGCCGGCGAGATTGTCCTCGGCCTCGGCGAGGGCTATCACTCACCATGGGTCGTGTGGACCTGGGGTGATGGCCTCGATGCCACGGCCGCGCGCCTGCATCGCCATCTACAACCAGAGGCGCCGCATAACAATCGAGTGATCTTCGACGCCGGCGCTCCCGCGTTCGCTCATCATGATCGCCAGTCAATGCTGAGTCTTGCCGAGTACGCAGCGGCGGTCGGCGCCGAGACGTTGTTGCTCGGCATCGGATGGTGCTCGCGGATGGGTTTGGATCCGTACACCGACAGCGCTGGACGGGCGACATCCGGGTCGCCGGATGATCTTGATGGACTGCTGACACGAATTCGCGATTTTGGTCTTGAGGTCGGATTCACGGTGGAGCCGGAGTCAATTGAGGCAGACTCTGCCATTGCGCGTGATCATCCGGACTGGCTGCTCACCGTGGAATGCAACGGCGTGACGCGCCAGGTGCTCGATCTGTCCGTACGACCCGCGGTGGCCTACGTCTGGGAGCGATTGACCAAGCTGCTGGACCGTCACCACGTGTCGTTGCTGAGCTGGTCCATTACTCATGGCGCGCACCGGCCGGGTGCGACTGCGACGCAGCACACGAGCACGTTGGCCGCCTACCGGCTGTTAGATGCCTTGCGTGAGCGCTATCCCCAGCTCACCATCCAGACCACCAGCCTTGACCTGGCAATGGCCGCACGAGCTGTCGGAGCTGATCTGGCTGGTGACTCGACTGCTCGTCACGCCGACTTTGCTGGTCTGGTTCAGCTGTTGCCGCCAGGACTGGTGTGGCAGGCAGCGCTCGACGAGCCGGATGAGGCCACTTCCACGGCGTACCGGGCAGTCTCTGTTTTCTTCGGCAGGCTGGGGCTCGGTATTGATCTTCGTAAGCAAGCGCCCGGGAGCCTGCGATCCATTCATCGTTGGCTGGCGTTGCACAAGCGCTTCCGCCCGCTGCTGCACTCCGGCACCACAGTGCGGTCGGATGAGAGTGATCGCGGTTTCATTGCCCATGGTGTGGTCGCGGATGGTCGCGATGAAGCGCTGTTTGCCCTGGTGTGGCTGGAACGGGCGCTGTCCAGCCGGCGAGTCCGCATCGACGGACTGGATCCGGCCACCTCGTATCGGATCGAAGTTATTGGTGCCCGACCCGACGAGCCGCAAACTGTGACACCGTCATGGGCCTCCGGTGCTCCGGTGTTGACTGGCCAGGCACTTTGCGCCGCCGGAATTCCGCTACCACCAGCGCGCCGTGGCTCAGCTCTCTTGCTCCATTTGGAGTCTGTCTCCTAGAGCCGCTACTCCGCTAGGGCCTGTTCAGCCGCGGTCGCCGCCTGCTCGGCCGAGACCGCGGCCTGGCGCAGCTCTTGGAAGTGCTTTCGTGCGGCTCGCGCCTCGTCGCGTGCCTCCCGCTCGGCAGCCTCGGTCTGACGAAGCTGAGTGCGCAGTGTCTCGACCTGGTCGGCAAGATCATCGGCGCGCTGAGTGGCGGCCTCCGCCGCTTCCTCGGCGGAGTCAGCGTCCTGGCGGGCCTCCGTCGCTCGCTCCCGTGCCTCGGCGGCTGCCTTCTCCTCCTCACGGCGCTGCTTGGCGTCTCGCTTCGGGGCTGCTGCGGGCGCCTCGGCCGCCTTCTCGGGCCGACTCGGGGCCTTGGCCGGCGGCGACGCTCCGAGAGCGGAGGAAAGATCAGCTGGGCCAAAGCCGCCGTATGTGACTGCCTGAGTTAGGCGTCCACCACGTACCAGATCGGCAATCTCACGATCACCGAGCGCTGTCTGCAATGTCTGGCCAACCTCCTGCACAGCCCCATCCGGCGCGTCATATCCATGATCACGGCCGAGTTCCACCGCGCGACGTGCCATGGCATCGACGGTCCGGCGACGCTCCGCGGAGAGTTGGCGCAATTCATCGCCCGCCATCCGCTGCTGTGCCTCCTGAAGGGCGGCACCCAGATCGAGCAGCGCAGTAATGTCGTCTGGCTCCTCGCGGGCCAGCACATTGATCAGCCAGGCACTGCGGGTGGGTCGGCGAAACTTGCCGATTTGGGTAGCCAGCTGACGGTCACCAGCCTGCTTCGCTTCCGCGACGAGCTGTTGGCGCCGCTCGATGAAGTCATCGGGTGATATGGCGTACAGCTCATCGGCGGCGGTATCGAGGTCCACAGGGAAGCGCTCAGTTGATCAGGACCACGGTCCAGGCGTGAAGTTGATGATCATATTGTCGATCAGCCGGGTCCCGCCGACCCAGGCTGCGATGACGAATGTGCCGAGCCCGACATGATCATCTGGCAGGTCTGCAAAAGTCCCGGCATTCACGATGGTCGCGTAGTCGAGGTGGAAGCACGGCTCCGCCTCAGCTCGATCCAGCACCTCGTACGCCGCTGCTCGCGCCGACGGAACCGAAGTTTGGGTTGCCGCTTTCTCCAGAGCAGCGGAGATGCTACGCGCCACGGCGCGCTCGGTAGCTGTGAGGAATACGTTGCGGCTGGAGATCGCCAGCCCATCCGGCTCACGGACGATCGGTGCGGAAACGATCTCGATCGGGATGTTCAGGTCAGACACCATTCGCCTGATGCAGGCCAGCTGTTGGGCGTCTTTCTCACCGAAGATCGCTAGCTGCGGCCGGATGATGTTGAACAACTTCAACACAACGGTGAGCACTCCATTGAAGTGACCGGGTCGAGAACGCCCTTCCAGCACGGAGCCGAGAGCACCCGCATCGAGCGTGATTTGCCGCCCAGGCGGATAAAGGTCAGTGACGCTCGGCACGAACACCACATCTACGCCTTCCGCCTCGCAGACCTGAAGATCATCTTCGAGGGGTCGCGGATAACGCGCATAGTCCTCGCCGGGCCCAAACTGCAGCGGATTGACGAAAATGCTGACCGCGACCGTGTCACCAAGTGATCTAGCAATCTTGATCAAGGAGCGATGGCCATCATGCAAGGCGCCCATCGTGGGAACAAAGCCCAACTGGGGGGCGGCAGATCCGTCGAGAGTGCGGCGGAACTCCGCGTACTCGGTGATGCTATTCGCAATCTTCATGACTTGGCCTCAGTGCTAGAAATCGTCGAAGCGAAGGTGTGCTGTTCGGCTGGGAAGATACCCATTCTCACCTCGTCGACGTACGCCGTAGCCGCGTCACCGATGATCTTTGCCAAATTGGTGTATTGCTTGACGAAGCGCTGCATCCGGCCGCGTCTCAGCCCGACCATGTCTTGCCAGACCAAAACCTGCGCGTCACAATCCGGACCAGCGCCAATGCCGACGGTCGGGATCTCGAGTTCGGCGGTCACTTGCTTGGCCAGATCACCGGGAACCATTTCCAAGACCACGCCGAAAGCCCCGCTGTCCTCGACAGCATGGGCGTCGGCCAGTAGACCCTCCGCGGCGTCACCCCGACCCTGTACTCGATAGCCACCGAGCTGATGTTCGCTTTGCGGTGTGAACCCGATATGTCCCATGACAGGGATGCCGGCATCGGTCAGCTTGCGGATTTGTCCGGCTACGCGTGCCCCGCCCTCAAACTTCACGGCGTGACAGCCGCCCTCTTTCATGAAACGGATGGCGGTCTCGAGAGCCTGTGACGGGCCGTCCTCGTACGAGCCGAACGGCAGGTCACCAATGATGAAGGCTCGCTTGGTGGATTTCACAACGGCGCGGACCAGCGGCAGCAGCTCATCGACCGTCACTGGAAGGGTGGTTTCGTAGCCGTAGACGTTGTTAGCGGCGGAGTCGCCGACCAACAACGCCCAGACACCGGCCTCATCGAACAATTCGGCGGTGTATTGGTCGTAGCTGGTCAACATCGCCCAGCGCTCATGTTGACGCTTGGCGTTGTAGAAGTCGGTGACGCGGATCCTGCGCATGGGGGGAGAACTGGTCTCTGTCACTGCGGCAGCCTCACCCTGCAGAAACTAACGCATGGCTCTGCGCGGCGGGTCTTGTCTCGGACAAGCGAGGAGCATGGCGCCGACGGTCAGCGAGACTCCTTGGCACTATGACGAGATGTTCGCTCCGACGACTGCAGGAGCTTGCCGGGACACCTACTAAGCGGCGGCTGCCATGCGACGCAAGCGACGAAGGAGTCGGAACGCGCGAACAGCTTGTCAGAGTGCCAAATCCAGTTCCGCAAATGGTCGGGTAGAGCGGCTAGAGACGCGACAGAACAAGTGAAGATCGGGTGCGAGAGACGCCTGGATGGTTGCGGATAATGCCGAGCACCTTCTCAAAGTGGGAAGTGTCCGCGGCCCGTACCCGCAGAATGCCGTCAGCTTCTCCGGTTACGGTGTAGGCCTCGGCTACTTCGGGAATGCTGCTGACCAGCTCCCGCATCCGGTCAGGTGGCACCCGGCCTTCGCAATAGATCTCGACAAAAGCCTCGATGGTCCAGCCCAGGGCAGCGGGTTCAACTTCGGCTGTAAAACGCCGGATCACGCCGCTGTGACGGAGCCGATCCACTCGTCGCTTGGTGGCTGCTGTGGAGAGCCCAACGTGGTGCCCGAGCATGGCAAAGCTCTCGCGACCATGGTCTGTAAGCCGCGCAAGGATCTTGTGATCGATTTCATCAAGACGCAATAGAGTCTCCTCGGTTTCATTGATCACACTATCGGACTTGCGCCGGTTGGGACCCTACCCTTCAAGGGTGACAACGACAGTGCTGAACCACACCGGGCATCCGGTACGACGGGCGCGGCTTCGGCACTATCTGATGTGCCCCCCGACGTACTTCGATGTGACCTATTCGATCAATCCGTGGATGGATCCAAGCCGACGGGTGGACTGTGCCGTGGCGCTCAGGCAGTGGTCAGGACTTGTTGACGCCTACCGCTCCACCGGCCATCGCGTGGACCTTTTGGAGCCGCTGCCAGGGATGCCCGACATGGTCTTCGCAGCGAACGGTGCCACTGTGGTCGCGGGCAAGGCGCTAGCTGCCCGCTTCGCCAACCCACAGCGCGAGGCCGAGGCCGCGGTACACACGGCATGGCATCAGCGCAACGGCATCCTCTATGGCGGCGGTGATGTCCGGCAGCCCACCGCGGTCAATGAAGCCGAGGGCGATTTTGCCGTTCTGTGCAGGAGAATCCTCGCCGGTTATGGGTTCCGCACGACTCCGGAAGCTCATCTCGAACTTGCCGCACTCACGGGCCGGGAGGTGATCAGCCTCGAGCTCGTCGACCCGCGGCTGTTCCATCTTGATCTTGCTCTGGCCGTGCTCGATGACGAACGCCAGCACATCGCCTATTACCCGGACGCGTTCAGCCAGCAGAGCCGTCAGCTGCTTGACGCGTTGTTTCCCGATGCCCTGATCGCGAATAACCATGATGCATACGCCTTCGGTCTTAACGCGGTCAGTGACGGGTTGCACGTCTTCATCCCTTCTGGAGCTCGGCATCTGCGGGAAGATCTCGCGGCGGCCGGCTACTGGCCGATCTCAGTTGATCTCAGCGAACTGATCAAAGGTGGCGGCAGTGTGAAGTGCTGCACTCAGGAGATCAGGCCGGCAATGATCGCAACACCGACGGAGGCTTCAGTGACCGGCGAAGTTCAGGCTGACGCCTCCGACACTCCATCCAACGCCCGATAGGAGCATCATCGTGATCACCATTGACGACACCCTCAGCCGCGCCGACCGACTGCTGGAAATAGAGGATGAGCATGTCGCTCACAACTATCACCCGCTAGATGTCGTGGCTTCCAGCGGATGGGGTGCCGTGCTGACTGACATCGAGGGCGTGCAGTACCTGGATTTCCTTGCCGCGTACTCGGCCAACAACTTCGGTCACCGGCATCCGAGCCTGGTTGCCGCCGCGAAGGAGCAGCTCGATCGACTGACGCTTACGTCGCGGGCCTTTCACCATGATCAATTGGCGCCGTTTGCCGATGGGTTGTCAACCTTGATCGGCAAAGACATGGTGCTGCCCATGAATACCGGCGCCGAGGCGGTGGAGTCCGGGATCAAGGTCGCCCGTAAGTGGGGCTATGAGGTCAAGGGAGTGCCAGACGGCCGGGCTGTGATCATCGTCGCCAGCGGCAACTTCCACGGTCGTACCACGACGATCATCAGCTTCTCGGATGACCCGTTAGCGCATGATCATTACGGTCCCTATACTCCAGGCTTCGTTCTGGTTCCTTACGGTGATCTTGAGGCAGTCCGCACTGCAATGACCGATGAGGTGGTCGCCATACTGCTGGAGCCGATCCAGGGCGAGTCAGGCGTACGGATTCCGCCGCCCGGCTATCTAGCGGGCGTACGTGAGCTGGCGAGTCAGCATGGTGTGCTGTTTATCGCGGACGAGATCCAGTCAGGGCTTGGCCGGACCGGTCGCACGCTCGCCTGCGAACACGAAAACGTTACGGCCGACGTCTACTTGCTAGGCAAGGCGCTTGGCGGCGGCATCGTGCCGGTATCGGCGGTCGTTGCTGATCATGAGGTATTGGGAGTGCTGCAGCCCGGCCAGCACGGCAGCACTTTCGGGGGCAACGCGCTGGCCTGCGCCCTTGGTTTGGCTGTCGTCAAGCTGCTGGAGACTGGGGAGTACCAGAAGCGGGCGGACCGGCTGGGCAAGCAGCTACGAGAACGACTGGATCACATGATCGGTCGTGGCGTGGTCGCGGTTCGCTCCCGCGGTTTATGGGCTGGTGTGGACATTGATCCTCGACTGGGCACCGGCCGCGACGTCTGTGAGGCGCTGGCCCGGCGATATGTGCTGGCCAAAGATACGCACGGCTCAACCATCCGGATAGCACCCCCTCTGGTCATCAGCGAAAGCCAGCTAGATCACGGTCTGGATCAGCTCGAGCTGGCACTGAGCGATCTGAGCTGACATGCCTAAGCCTGTCGAAGGTGGATGTCGAGCCTTCGACAAACTCAGCCCGCATTAGCGAGCTATGCCCGATCCGCTCGGTCTCAGTCCTCGTCCGCGAGGATGGAGCCATGACGGCACAGGATCCGGACGAGGATGCGCGGCGGCTCTCGGGGGAGGCGCTTCGGGAGGGCGACGCCACGGGCTGGTTCGAGCGGCTGTACGCCCAGGCGGCAGACGGGCAGGCTGTCGTTCCCTGGGATCGCCGAGCGCCTCATCCGCTACTGGTGGAGTGGGTCGAACAGCGTCCAATCTTGTCGGGAAGCCGCACCCTGGTGGTCGGGTCTGGGCTCGGCGATGATGCCGCATACCTTGCCGCCCAGGGCTTTCGCGTCATCGCCTTTGACATTTCCCGTTCTGCGATCGAAGCCGCGCGCCGGCGCTTCCCGACGAGCCCAGTCGACTTTCGGGTAGCCGACCTGCTCAACCCACCCGGCGAGTGGGGGCAGCACTTCGACCTCGTGGTGGAGACCTACACCACCCAATCCCTCCCGGTACGCCTGCGCCCGACCGTCGTGCTGCACGTCGGCCGTTTCGTCGCACCGGGCGGGGTGCTGCTGGCATTGGCGGCCGCTCGGGAGGCTGATGAGCCGGTTGACGGGCCACCCTGGCCGCTGACCCGGTCCGATGTCGAGTCCTTTGCGATGGAAGGCCTCGAGACGGTGAGTGTGGAGGAGATTCGCGACCCGCCTGGAACGCACCGGTGGCGAGCGCTGTTTACCCGCCCTCCGCGATGACACGGTCGGAGCTGCTGCACTGACGACCCTCGGCGCGGGGTAACTGGGCGGCTTGAAGTGCAGCAAGAGATCTCAAGATTCGCTGCGGAGCCTTTGGCGGGAAGCAAATCATGGGCAAATCACGGATCGCGCGCCGCCGTGCTGAGGAGGAACGAGCCGACACGCTTTTCGTCGGCGAGCGACGACGAAGTAGGCGGCTACTGAGCGCGATCCGCGCCCGCGATGTTCGCGCCGCCGATCTGCAGGAGGAGCCGACGAAACGAGTCGAGAACAGAGCTGATTCTTCGACACTGTAGTTTCGTCGGATCTGACGAAGACGGCGGCTCGCCAGCGAACATCGCAGCGAGCGGAGCGAGCCATTGGACACAGCGAGCGCAAGCGAGCGGAGCAATCTAGTAGGGAGCAGTTGAGTTGACCAGCAAGACCGTGATCACCTTCGGCACTTTCGACGTCTTCCACGTCGGACATGTCCGGATGCTCAACCGCTCAGCCGAGCTCGGTGACAGGCTCGTGGTCGGCGTCTCCTCGGACAAGCTCAACTTCTCCAAGAAGGGTCGTAATCCTGTTTTCAGTCAGGAGGAGCGGCTTGAGATTGTTGCCAACGTCAAGACGGTCGACGCGGTGTTCATCGAGGAGAGCCTGGAGCAGAAGCGCGACTATGTCCTGGAGCACAAGGCCGACATCCTGGTCATGGGCGATGATTGGCAGGGCAAATTCGACTACCTCAACGAGATTTGTCAGGTCGTCTATCTACCGCGTACACCATCGGTCTCGACCACCGCGATTATCGAGCATATTGTCGGGAATTCCTGATCGCGGTGCTCGACGCGAGCAATGTTTAGATATCGCGTCGTCGGGGTTTTAACCCCTAGAGGGCCAAAAAGTGCAGGGTGAGGAATCGAGATGACAGACCAGCGGTCTGCGGACATCGGCGATGACGTCGACCCGGGGGACGGGCGTCACGAGACCCTTAACGAACGTATGGACCGGAACTGGAATGAGATTCTGCAGGAGCTCCGTGTTACCCAGACCGGCACCCAGATCTTCACCGGTTTCCTACTCACGATTGCGTTTCAGACACGGTTCGCTGAACTGACCACCTTTCAGGTTCGGGTCTATCTTGTCCTCGTCGTCACCGCTGTTCTCACTACCGCCCTGGGACTGGCGCCGGTGAACTTGCATCGTGCCCTGTTCCGCAAGGGGGTCAAGATGACCATCGTGCAGACAGCCCATGTCATCATGCGGTTTACGCTCGCGGGCGTTGCCATCATGCTGATCGGCACAGTGTTGTTGATCTTCGACTTGGTAATTGATCGCCGTGCCGCGCTTATTGCCGCCGGTATGACGTTGCTCGTAGTGATCATGATTGCGGTACTGCCTGCAGTCGTACGATCCAACGGGCAGCCCGCTCAATCACACAACGATCCCGCCAAGATCAGGTAAGGAGACGATCATGCCGGGCAAGAAGAAGCCGGGACCTAGTGTCAAGGACGCAAAGGTGTACGAGGAGATCCGGGAAGAAGGCGGGTCGAAGGAGAAGGCTGCTCGGATCGCCAATGCATCCGCAGCACGTGGCCGGTCCTCGGTTGGTAAGAAGGGCGGCAAGTCCGGCTCGTACGACGACTGGAATGTCGACGACTTGCGCAAGCGTGCCAAGGAGCTTGGCCTTTCGGGCTATTCGGGCAAGAAGAAGTCCGAACTGGTCTCCATGCTGCGGAATCACTAGTGCAATAGATACTCATTAGCTGTACCCGGCTGGTGACTGGATTATCGCCGTAGCCACCAGGTCGAAGCGCTGATCGGAGGGGAACTCGGTGGGGGTCTGGGCGCGTGCAGCCGGGCTCATTTTCTCCTTCGCTTTGCTTTGCGGCTGCAGCCAGCAGTCATCGGCACGCGACGATCTCATCCATGCGCTGAACGACACCCACAGCGCCATTGCGAGCAGCCTTCTTGCCATCCAGCTGTACGACCAGCAGCGATCAACACGCGCCGTCACTGAAACCGTGCTCGGTGACATGTCGAAGCAAGCGGTCGATGCCGAACGCTCATTGGAACCAATCAGCGTCGATAGTGAGCAGATCAAATCGGAACGTGATGCAGCATTGGCCGCTATCCATGCTGGAGTGGCCGCGCTCCTCAGTAACCGCGACGACCTCGAGCAGCAGGGCGCCGTCGCTGACACCGCCGGTTTGGAATCGGCCGGTCGAGAGGTGGATGCCCTTCTGAACCAGCTCAGGAGCAGCCAATGAAGCGGGTCTTCGGCCTCGCCTTGGGCATCCTGACTGCGATCGGCGGCTTCCTGGACATCGGGGATTTAGTGACCAACGCCGTGGTGGGCTCACGCTTTGGACTATCCCTCGCCTGGGCCGTGGCCGTCGGGGTCATTGGCATCTGCGTTTTTGCTCAAATGTCCGGACGAGTGGCAGCAGTCAGCGGCCGCGCAACGTTCGAGTTGATCCGCGAGCGGCTCGGTCCGCGACTTGCGGTGATGAATCTTGGCGCCTCATTCTTGATCAACTTGATGACCCTGACTGCTGAGGTCGGTGGCGTCGCTCTGGCTTTGCAGCTCGTCAGCAGCGTCAATTACCTGCTCTGGGTGCCGTTTGCTGCGATTGCGGTCTGGCTCGTCATCTGGCGAGTCAAGTTCAAGATCATGGAGAATGTCGCTGGCCTCGTCGGGCTTTGCTTGATCGGTTTTGCGGTCGGGCTCTTCCTGCTGAGCCCGGACTGGGGCCAGCTGGGACGCCAAGTCCTCCAGAAGGTATCGACGGGCACAGAGAAGACGTCGACCTACTGGTTCTACGCAGTGGCACTGTTCGGCGCCGCCATGACGCCGTACGAGGTTTTCTTCTTCTCGTCGGGCGCCGTTGAGGAAGGCTGGACTACCAAAGACCTCTCCGAGTCCCGTGCCAATGTGTTGGTGGGTTTTCCGCTCGGTGGAGTGCTCTCGCTGGCAATCGCCGGCTGCGCCGCGGTCGTGCTGCTGCCCGAACTCATTGGAGTGACGGCGCTATCCCAGGTGATGCTTCCAGTCGCCATGGCCGGAGGCAAACTATTGCTCGCCTTCATCATCCTTGGCGTCGTCGCCGCGACTGCAGGCGCCGCTCTGGAGACCACCCTGTCCGCCGGTTACACCATTGCACAGTTTCTCGGATGGCCATGGGGTAAATTCCGGCCACCGGCGCAAGCGGCGCGCTTTCACTTGTTGATGATGGTCTGCTTGCTTATCGGTGTGGGCACTCTGATGACGGGAGTCGACCCGATCCAGGTGACCGAGCTTTCGGTTGTCTTCTCGGCCATAGCATTGCCGCTGACCTATCTTCCTATCTTGATCGTTGCCAACGATCCTGAGTACATGGGTGAGCATGTCAACGGTCGCGCCCTCAATGGCATCGCACTCATCTACCTAGTGATCATTCTTGTGACCGCGCTCGCTGCGATTCCACTCTTGATCATTACTGGAGCTGGACAATGACACCCGACAACGATCGGCAGAGTCCTCGCTGGGTGGATGCCCATCTGCACCTCCTCGACCGGCAGGTGCTCGACGTACACGGGGTACCGATTGCGGTTGTGGATGATCTCGAGCTGTCTGACATCCCTGCCGGTCAGGAGATTCCACGAGACGCTCCGGCGCCCACGATCACTGCGCTGCTCAGCGGCCCGACGCTTGCCACCCGGATCTTTGGCGGACGTCCGCCGAAGTCACGCATGCTCAGTACGCCATGGGTCGCTGTTCGTGAGGTCGGTGTGGTGATCAAGTTGTCGGTCGGACGAGACACCAGGGACCTTTCCTGGACCGAACGATGGGTTCGAGACCACGTCATCGGACATATTCCTGGGGGCCGCCACACTCCTAAGGGTGAGGAGAGCGACCAGGCGCAGAGCAATGACCGGGGTGGTGGCGACTCGTGATCATTACCGAGCTGCTCAGCGCGCGGGTGTACGGCCCCGATTTCCTAGGTTTTGTGAGTGACGTGCGGTTCAGCCTCGACACCGAATCGGTAGGCCTGCCCGCTCGGCTGTACGGAATCATTGTCAGCCCGCACGCCCGCTCCTCTTCACTGGGCTTTGAGCGTTCCGGACTGCGGTCACCCTGGCCGATAGCGGCACTAGTGCGCTGGCGGCATCGTGGATCCTTCCTGGTGAGGTGGGCCGACATCGAGCGAATCGACGTCAACCGGATCCAGCTCAGGCCGGGATTCGAGTGCGCTTCACCGGAGCTTCCTTGATCATCAGCTGCGCCCCGCGAAGGAGAATTTATGCCGGAAGGCAAAGAGGCCGTGACGAGGACGATAGGGCAGGTTATCGGTCAGGCGGTACGCGAACTCGATCTCGAAGCGAAGGTCGAGTTGTTGACCGGTGCCGCAGCGTTCTCGCTGCACGGCAATGATGCGATCGGGTTACGCCCGATGATCTTCAGCGACGGGCCGACCGGCGTCCGCGGCAGCGAGTTCGTCGGCGGCAAGAAGGTCGCCCTTTTTCCGAACGCGACGCTGCTGGCCCAGACCTGGGACGAGACCGCTGCGGAACGGGTTGGTGAGCTGCTTGCTGGCGAAGGCCGCTCTCAAGATGTCGATGTCGTGCTCGGCCCGACGGTTAATCTGCATCGCTCCCCGCTTGGCGGCAGGCTGTTCGAGGCGTACGCCGAAGATCCGCTGCTCAGCGGTCGGCTGGCGACGTCCTACATTCGCGGCATCCAGCGCTATGGCGTCGGTGGCTGCGTCAAGCACTACGTCGCCAACGAGTCCGAGACCGAGCGCCGCACGGTCGACGTACGGGTCGGGCAGGCGGCGCTTCGCGAGCTGTATTTGCTGCCGTTCGAGATCTGTGTGTCGGACGCCCATCCCTGGACGATCATGGCGGCCTACAACAACGTCAATGGCGTCGCCGCCACCGAGCAAGACGAGCTGAACAACGGCGTGCTCAAGTCCGAATGGGGCTGGGACGGCTTGCTCATGTCGGATTGGGGAGCCACCAAGACCGCCGCTGCAGCTGCCAACGGTGGACTTGATCTTGTGATGCCAGGACCACGCGGACCATGGGGTGATCAGCTCGTGGCCGCGGTGCGATCGGGTGAGGTAACCGAAGCAACGATCGATGATCATCTGGCACGGCTGCTCAGGTTGGCCGGACGGGTCGGTGCGCTGGAGGGAATTCCGGCGGACCGAACCGCGGAGGTCGGGCCTGTAGTCCAACCGGACGCACCTGAAATGCGACTGGCACTGCGTAACCTGGCGGCGGCCGGCATGGTCTTACTCAAGGGGCAGGACGTTGTGCCGCTGCAGCTGTCCTCGATCACAGCTGATTCACCACTGATGGTGATCGGGCGGCATGCCTTCGAGGCAGCACTGCAGGGTGGCGGCTCGGCCGCGGTGCGGCCGCCGCACGAGATTTCGATCGCCGGCGGACTGCAGGAAGCGCTCGGCGAGAATCAGTTGCGCGTGCTGGACGGTGTTGCCGTACGCCGCAATCCCACCGCTGCGCTGCCGGAGTTGATCATTGACCCACAGACGGGTCGCCAAGGCATGCGAATTACCAGCTACGACAGCTCCGGGGTCGAGCGTGCATCCACCAGCAGTGAGGTCGGTGAATTACTGGTGGGCATGTCGGACGGACCGCATGAGGGCGCAACTGAGCTCGAGCTGTCCGCCGAGCTGGTTGCCCCTCCGGGTTCTTCGCTGGAGGTCGGGGTGCGCGGGGTCGGCGAGTGGACGCTGAGCTACGGCGAGGAGACGCAGACCTTTGCCAACACTCTGCTATCCGGTGATTCCGCAGAGGTGGGCTTCATGTCGCCGCCGACCTGGACTCAGGTGGTGGAGGCCGCGCCCGGCCGCCCCTTGATCGCGCGCTTGAAGATCTCTGAGCGCATATCGCTGGCTGGACTGATCGTGCAACCGGTCGCTCCTGCAGATGAACAATTGATCGAGCAGGCAAGGCTGGCTGCTCAGGACGTCGATCCTGCGATCGTCGTTGTCGGTTCGACGGCCGAACAAGAGACCGAGGCTGTTGACAAGAAGACACTTGTGCTTCCGGGTCGCCAAGATGATCTGGTACGCGCGGTCGCGGACTCTGCTCGGCGCACTGTGGTCGTGATCAACGCAGCGACGCCAGTTCTCATGCCTTGGCTCGACCGGGTAGATGCAGTGCTCTGGGTGGGACTCCCCGGGCAAGAGGGCGGCCACGCGATCGCCGATGTGCTGCTGGGCAGGACGGAGCCAACTGGCCGATTGGTGACCACTTTCCCGGCTGCCGACGGCGACGGACCTGCCTGGGGCGTGAGTCCCCAGAACGGCGAATTGGACTATGCGGAAGGCACCCGGGTGGGTTATCGCGGGTGGTACGGATCGGATGTCGAGCCGGCGTTCTGGTTCGGCGCCGGTCTTGGTTGGGGAATCTGGGACTATCGCTCCGCAGCGCATGTCCGAGATGCCGGCGGCGAGTCGCTGACGGTCGTAGTTGCCAACATGGCCAACCGCCCCTCGCGCGAAGTCGTTCAGGTCTATTGGCTTCCGGACGGGTCAGCTCCGGTGCGGCTGGTCGGCTATGCCGTGGCTGACCAGGTGTTGCCGGGCGAGGAGCGTACGGTCACGGTGACATGCGATCCTCGCGCGTTCCGGCTCTGGGATGAAGCAACGTCAGGATGGGCAACCCCAGCCGGGGGCAGGTTTCTCATCGCCCGTGGGCTCGGCGACGTTCGCCTGGAGATTCCGCGACCTTGATTCCACTCCGCGTCAGGTACATGGTCTCCGCATCATTTCCAGCTGATGCGAAGACCGAGTAACTGATGCGGAGTGGCGGTTAGTCAATGAGTGGTCGCTTGTCGCGGCTCTAGTGGCAGCACCAGCCGGAAGATCGCGCCGATGCCGTGCGGGTCCTCGCATGTGAGATCACCACCGTGCGCGCGGGCGTAACCGCGTGCGATCGCCAGGCCAAGACCAGAACCGCCACTATCGCTGGTCCGACCATGATCAAGACGCACTAGCCGCTCGAAGATTCTTTCCCGCTCCGAGGGCGGCACGCCAGGGCCCGAATCCCAGATTTCAGCGATTGCGAACTGATCTTGCTCGCGCACCACGACGTGCACTTTGCCCTGCGGACCCGCTGCCCGCGTCGCGTTGTCGATCACGTTACGCAGGATGCTGCCCACCTTGGCCGCGTCGGCACGGGCTACGACTTCCGGGCCACTCATCGTCACACTGGCCTCTTGATGCAGCAGCCGTACCCGATCGATCTCACTATGCACCAGCGTGCGCAGCGACACCGGAGCAAGATCAAGATCAATCCCGGCGTCCAACCGAGCAGCGGCAAGCAGATCGGAGATCAAAGCCCCGGCCCGCTCGGCTTCCCGGACCAGTAACGCCTGCAGATGCTGACGCTCGTCGTGATCGAGCTGATCATCGTGATGCAGCAGCGTCTCCGCCGCAGCCTGTACGCCCGCGATGGGCGTCCGCAGCTCATGCGCCGCATCGGCAAGGAAGGCACGGGTGCGTTCCTCGGCCTGTTGCGCGCGAGCCTCAGCACCCTCGAGCTCATCCAGCATTTCGTCGAAGGCCTGCGCAGTCTGGCCTATCTCGGTGTCGGTTCGAGTGGGCGCCAGCCGAGAGCCTCTGTTGCCTTGGCTCACGGTCTTGGCCAGGGCCGCCATCGAATCGAGTGGCCGCAAGGCGAGTCGAACGGCGGCGGCAACGAGCACAGCGCTGAGCAGCAACGCGATCACGTCGGTGATCAGAAGGACCCGGCGCAGCGTACGCCGGGCGTCGGAGACCAGCGAGGTGTCGACCGCAAGCGTAAGCTGTGCACCGTCAACTCGCGGAGTCGGCGCGTTGAGCGTAATGGTGGTCGTTTGGACACTCGCGCCACTTGGAACGCGGCTTCCGAACTCTGTCCCATTTCGCAGCACGAGATAGGCCTGTACGCCACCGGCCTGCACTCGGTTCACGATCTGCTGCGGACCGGCACCGGAGCGGGCGAGCTGTCGCGCCAACTGCGCCTGACCGCTGAGCAGAGCATCCAGGTTCCGATTCGACTGGGCTATGAAGATCGCGCTGACCGCAATGCCGAGCAGAATCAAGATCACGGTGAGGACAGCCATGACCGCTGCAATGACGCGGAGCCGCAGCGAGACCGAATTGAGCCGGACAGGATGTGGTTCGATCACGCTGTCGTTCCGAGCAGGTAGCCCCGGCCTCGTACGGTGTGCACCAGCCGGGAGCGCCCGCCGGCCTCGAGTTTGCGGCGCAGCGAGGAGATGTGGACCTCTACAACGTTCTCGTCGAAACCGTCGTATCCCCAGACTGCTGTCAGGATCTGCGTTTTGCTCACTACTCGATCCCGATGTGCGGCGAGATAGCCAAGGAGCCGGCGCTCGGTCTCAGTGAGGTCGAGCGATTCCTGACCGCGTTGTACCAGTGTGGCGTCATCGTTGATCACTAAGTCATCGACCGAGATCGAGCTGCCGCCCGGCCGGCTGCGCCGCAGCACCGCATGGATGCGTGCCACCAGCTCAGCCATGGCAAAAGGCTTGATCACGTAGTCATCAGCACCGCCGGTAAGCCCCTGCACACGATCGGCCAGGGCGTCCCGGGCTGTCAGCATCAGCACTGCCGCCGTGCTGGTGCGACGTATCACCTCGAGCAGCTCGAACCCGTCACGGCCTGGAAGCATGATGTCCAAGATCACCAAGTCCGGCGCAAACGACGGCAACAGGCTTTCAAGATCACTCCCGTCTGTCACCGAAGCGACTTGGAAACCCTGCGCAGTCAACGCCGTGACCACAGGCAGCCGGATGGGGTCGCTGTCTTCAACGATCAGAATCCGAGCGCCGCCCACATGGCCATTTTGCCTGGTGAAGAGCCCATCTGCGCTGGGTCCAGCATCATGCGGCGAGTGCCGGTAGCACGGCACACCGGCAGCCGTCGACAGACTAAGCCCGCATAGTCTGTCCAGCATGGCTGACACAACAAGACGGGTTGCAATTCTGGGCGCGGGAATGATCGGCGAGGTGCATCGGCGCGCCGCGATACTTGCCGGAGCGCAGGTCCTTGGAGTGATGGCTTCCAGCCCAGAGCGCTCGCGGCAAGTCGCTGAGGAGTGGGGAGTCGAGCAGGCGTACGGAACTATCGACGACGTCGCTGAGAGCAAGGCAGACGCAGTTCATATCTGTACACCGAACGCCTCCCATGTGCCGTACGCGGTGACCTTGATGAAAGCCGGCAAGCACGTGCTGTGCGAGAAGCCACTCGGCGTCAGCCTGGAAGACGCTCGTCATGCGGCGGAGGTCGCCGAAGACACCGGCGTAGTGAACACCATGCCTTTCGCGTACCGGTTTCACCCAATGGCACGTGAAATGCAGGCCAGAGTAAAAAGTGAGGAGTTCGGCGCGCTCAACCTCATGCATGGCAGCTATTTGCAGGACTGGCTACTGAACCCCAAGGCCACCAGCTGGCGAGTCGATCCTAAGGCTGGCGGACCCTCGCGCGCCTTCGGCGATATCGGTTCACACTGGTGCGATCTTCTGGAGTGGGTGACTGGTGATCGGATCGCCCGGCTGGTCGCCACTACCTCGATCACGATCAAGCAGCGACCGGCCGCGACTGCCGCCACGTTCAGCGCGGCGGAGAGCGACGCACCACTGGTGAACGTCCAGACCGAGGACAGCGCCTTGATCTTGTTCCGAACAGCGAACGACATCGCGGGATCGGCAGTGATCAGTCAGCTCAGTGCCGGCCGCAAAAATCGCCTCTGGATCGAAGTCGACGGCATGCATCAGAGCGCAGTCTTTGATCAAGAACAACCCGAACAACTATGGATTGGGAGCGAGGCAAGCACCCAGCTGCTGGTACGCGACCCGAACCAGGGTTCGGCGGAGCAGCGTCGTCTGTCCACACTGCCCGCTGGCCATGCCCAGGGTTACGCACAGTGTTTCGAGAATTACGTCGCCGACTCCTATGCAGCAGTGGACGCTCATGCCGGTAATGGCCAGGTTCCCGAGGGCCTGCCGACATTCGCCGACGGCGCTCGAGCTGCTGAGATCTGCGACGCGATGCTGCGCTCAGCCGCCAGCAGAGAGTGGGTCAGCGTCGGCTCGGCCTAGCAGCAATGACCCCGACGTATGTTCGACAGCTACCTGACGAAGGCCTTGGACTTTCCGAGATTGGGGGAAAGGGTCAGTCCCTTGCCCGGCTGGCATCGGCCGGTGTGCCAGTGCCCAATGGATTCCATATCACTACAGCCGCATACGACGACTTCGTCGCTCACCATGGTCTTGCGGGAGCCATCGATGCGCAGCTGTCATCCGCCAACGACTTGGAGGAGGGGGCGACTGGGAGTGCCACGGCAGCGATCGAAGCACTCTTCGTAGACAGGGATATCCCACGGGGGATCGCAGCGGACGTGGTGCAGGCGTACCACCAGCTCGGCTCGCCGGCCGTCGCTGTGCGTTCTTCAGCAACGGCTGAGGATCTACCGGAGGCCTCCTTTGCGGGACAGCAAGAGACATTCCTGAACGTCTCAGGTGATGATGAACTTCTGGCAGCTCTTCGTCGTTGTTGGGCCTCGCTGTGGACCGCACGGGCTATCAGCTATCGAGCCAGGCGTGACATTTCGCAGCAGAACATCAGCGTTGCGGTGGTGGTGCAAGAGCTCATCGACGCCGACGCTTCCGGCATTATGTTCACCGCGGATCCGGTGACCGGCGACGACAGCATGATCGAGATCAATGCGGCTTGGGGCCTCGGGGAAGCGGTCGTTGGTGGTCAGGTGACTCCGGATACGATCACTGTGGACCGGGCCTCTGGCGGAATCATGCGCAGTGTGATCAGCACCAAGACGATCATGACTGCACTGAGCAGCGAGGGCACCGTGTCGTTGCAGATCCCAGCGCAGCTGCAAGATGAGCCTGCGCTCACCCAGGCACAAGTGCGACAACTGGCCGATCTGGCGATCATGGTCGAGGACCTGTTCAAAGACCCGATGGACATCGAATGGTGTCGTAGCGGCGATCAGCTCTTCATTCTCCAGGCCAGGCCGATCACCACTGCTATCCACCCAGATCCGTGGAACGACAGCCGTTCCGGCGATTTCCTGTGGACCAATACCAATGTCGGCGAGGCGATTCCGGATGTCATGACACCGGTTACCTGGTCGATGGTGCAGGTGTTCCTTACCGACGCCATGGCGACCGCCTCCATCCCGCCGTATGTCGGCTACGGCCGGATCGGCGGCAGGATCTATCTCAATGTCAGCGTGATGATGACTCTGTCGTCGGCTGTCGGGGTGAATGAGGAGCGCTATCGCACTCTCACTGAGGAAGTGTTTGGAAAGCTACCGGATGATCTTGAGATTCCGCCGGTGAACGCACACCGGCTAGAGATCATTCGGGCGGTGCTCCCAATGGGCTTGCATGTGCTGCGCGAGGCTCGGCGGGACGTCAAGCTGCTCGATGCCTACCTCACCGCCCATCCGTCGCTGTGTGATCACCGGCGGGCAGAGATCGAGGCGGTTGCCAGGCCCGTCGAACTTGCTGATCTGTGGACAGACGTACTCAATCCAGAGTTTCATCGGGTGAGCTGGATGCTGTCAGCAGCCACGCGATCAAGCGGTGCCTCCTTCATCACCACGCGCAAGCGGCTGCAGCGTCTCGTGGGCGACGCCGCTGCGAATGCGTTGACCGCCGGGCTGCGTGCCGAGGCAGGCCAACTGGCGAGTCTGGGCCTGTTGGACGGCCTGGAACAGCTTGCCGCCGGCGAAATCGATCGAGACACCTTCAATCGACGGTATGGTCACCGCGGACCACACGAGTTTGAGATGTCCGTGCCCCGGCCGGGCGAGGATTCGGCATGGATAGACCGACAGCTGGCCGAACGTGCGGAGACGGCGACGAGTTACCGTGATCTTCTTGCGGCGCAGGAGCAGAAGCGGAACGAGGCCTGGACCGAGTTGGAGCGGCGGCATCCGGTGCAGGCGACAATGCTGCATCGGCAGTTGCGCGGGTGGGCGAAGATCTCCCGAGATCGGGAGCGAGCTCGATCGGAAGTGATCAGATACTTCTGGGTCTTGCGCGCGTACGCCCTGCGGGCCGGGGAACTCAGCGGGCTTGGCCAAGACATCTTCTTCCTTGACAAGGCCGAGATCGTGCGCGTTCTGAACGGTGAAACGATCAGCACCAAGTTGATCAAGCAACGCCGTTCGGCGTATCAGGCTTATTCGGCGCTGCCACCGTATCCGGCGCTGATCCGCGGCACCTTCAATCCCTACGCATGGGCCGCTGATCCGAACCGGCGGTCGGATGTGTTCATTGAGGGCAGCACGAACGAGGCGGACGCGGCCGTGCGCGGTTTTCCCGGGTCGGCTGGAGTTGTCGAGGGACGGGTGCGAGTGCTCAACGATGCCGCTAATGGTGCCGCTCTACTGCCCGGTGAGGTGCTCGTCACGACGATTACCAACGTTGGCTGGACGCCGCTGTTTCCGCGGGCCGCCGCCGTCATCACCGACGTCGGCGCACCACTGTCCCATGCCGCGATTGTGGCGCGCGAGCTGGGGATTCCTGCAGTTGTGGGTTGTGGCAACGCCACCATGCGGCTCAAAACCGGCGATCTGGTGAGCGTCAATGGGACCGCCGGCACGGTGGAGGTGCTCCGGTGATTCCAGATTTGTGCAGCCCGGTCGAGGAGGTGGCGCCGCGGCTGCTTGGCTCTGTGATACGTCACGGCCCGGTCGCGGTGCGGCTGACTGAGCTGGAGGCGTACGACGGTGCCACCGATCCCGCCTCGCATGCCTACCGCGGCCGCACCACGCGTAACGCCGTGATGTTTGGTCCGCCGGGTCACCTGTATCTGTATTTCACTTATGGCATGCATTGGGCAGGCAACATCAGCTGCGGACCCGAGGGGGTTGGCCGCGGAGTCTTGATGCGGGCCGGCGAGGTGATCGAAGGCATCGAAGTGGCAAGATCACGACGCGGCCGGTCCAGTGATCGTGATCTTGCGCGTGGCCCCGGCCGGCTCACCCAAGCGCTCGGCCTGCACCCTCAGCACAAGGGCTGCGACCTGCTCGGCGACGGGCCGGTGCGGCTTGACGCCGCCACGGAGGCACCGGGAATGATCATGGTTGGACCTCGGGTCGGGGTCTCGGTCGAGGCGGATCGGCCGTGGCGATTCTGGATCGGCGATGACCGCTTCGTGTCTGACTACAAGCGCAGTCCGCGGGCTCCTCAGGCCAGCGTCGGAACGCCCATCGGCAAGCGCTGGGAGCCCTAATCGGGAGGCTTACTCCTTCACCAGCGCAGGTCCAGCTCATCAAGCGTCGTGGAGTTGGCGAGCATCTGGATTGCTGTGATCTTGTCCTCAGCGACCGTAAAGCCGAACACCACCCGTGCCTGACCACCCGTCGCCCATACCAGGCCGGGCTGCCCATTGATCAAGGCGAGCCGCGCGGCACGGGCTCGTCCAGCAAAGGTCTCCGCGACAGCTCGTGATCCTCGTACCAGCTCCGAAGCCCCCACGCGCACGGCGTCGGCATCCGCGGTCAGCACTACATCAGGATCAAGCAACTCCAGCAATGCACTGAACTCGCCACTGCGCGAGGCAACAAGAAATGCCTCGACCGTCCGCCGTGCCCGGCTGTGATCAACTGGACCCTCAGGGTGGGCACCCTGCACCCGATGGCGGGCCCGGCTGGCCAACTGTCGAGTAGCCGGGGCAGAACGCCCAACGATCGGGCCAATGTCTTCGAACGGCACCGCGAACATGTCATGCAATACAAAGGCAATCCGCTCCGCGGGGGACAGTGCGTCAAGAACCACCAGCATCGCGGGACCGAGCGTGTCAGCGATCATGATCGCCTCTTCAGGCTGGCTGTCGGATCCGCCGTTGGCCTGAGCTTTCGCAGGGACCTCAGCGACGGGCTCCTCACGCCGGGCCGTACGGGAGCGGAGCATGTCAAGTGCGATCCGAGCCACCACCGTGGTGAGCCAGCCGCCGAGGTTCTCAACAGTGCTGCTGTCAGAGCGGCTAAGCCGTATCCATGCCTCTTGAACGGCATCCTCGGCATCGCTGGCTGAGCCGAGCATGCGATACGCGACCGCACTGAGGTGCTCGCGGTGCTCCTCGAATCGGTCAGCCAACCAGTCTTCATCGGCATTCGTCGCCATCGGTCACATCCTCACATCGCCGCTGTCAACCTGATTGACGGTTCAGGCCCGAGTGATGTGACAGTGATGCTCGCTCAATAGCCTCGGTCGGCTCCCCGGACGTACGAGCGGGCGGTCAAGTAACGAAACGATCACCTCGGGCGTACACCGCTCGTCTTCGTGAGGGCCGGCATTCGAGAAGAAGCCCGGTAAATCTCGTCCTCCGAAAGAAATATTCACCTGTCCAAACCCGGGGAAGGGGTTGGGCAATCGTGATTGGACTGTTTAGACTCCTGCCGAAGATAACGCTTTGGTCTCATTTCTCGGGGGAGGACAGAGCAGGTGTTTAGACCGCGCCCGCGAAGGGCGATACGGCCGTCGCTTGCGGTGCGCGCAGCACAAATTGCGGTTCCGGCGTTCGTCATTACAGCATTAGGCGTAGGTGTAGCCGGCGCCGTCATACCAGGCGATTCGCCTCAGGTGGCATACCCAGCTCCAGCTACCGCCACCGCCGCATCACCGCAATCTTCTGCGCTCGAGACGACCGCCCGAAGCCAGGAGCTCAGCAGGGGCAACAGACGGCCGTCCGTCAAGATCGCGCCCAAGCCGGAGACCTCTGTTTCGGAAACGATTAAGCCCATCCGGCCTCCGAAGCTCAAGGTCATCGACAGTAAGTACGCCACCACTGAATTGAACGTTCGGACACAGCCGAAGGAGGACGCCTCTGTGGTGGCGTCGGTTGATGCTGGGACCAAGCTGTCGGTCACGGTCACGGTAACTGACGGATTCCGGTACATCTCCTACCACGGCAAGGGTCGGTGGGTTAAGAACCAGTACCTCTCCGACAAGAAGCCGACATCTAGCGTCGGCACCGGCGGGATTTCCGGCGCCCCTTGCCCGTCCGGATCTTCGGTGGAGTCTGGGCTGACACCTGATGCAATCCGTGTCCATCGCGCACTCTGCCATCGGTACCCCCAGATTTCGGCCTTCTATGGCCGACGCAGCTCGAGCGGCTACCACGGAGAGGGTCGTGCTCTCGACAACATGATCTCCGACTCCACGGTCGGCTGGGAGATCGCGAAGTGGGTCAGAGCGCATGCCAAAGAGCTCGGTGCGATGGAGGTCATCTATCGCCAGCACATCTGGACGGTGCAGCGGAGTTCGGAGGGCTGGCGCTCGATGTCGGATCGCGGTTCACCGACCGCCAATCACATGGATCACGTGCACGTCTCGGTCTACGGCAACAGCGGTACCGCCTAGCTGAGGATTCCCAATCACCCCCTAGCCCCCCTAGCACAACTTGACACGTGAAGGACCGACATGACCCCAGGTTGGCCTCGGCTGGCGCTGCGTCTCCGCACGTTAGTGATCGCACTCGGCATCGGCATGATCCTTGCAATCAGCTGCCTGGGCATTGGGTCCGCATCCGCTGCGACTAGGGCGAGGCTCGCGGTAAGCCTCAACCCCGATCGGTCGAGTGCGGTGCGCTTCGATGGTTCCACGGTGAAGGGAAAGATCTACGTCTTCGTAAGAAACTCACGGAATCTGGGGAAGGTCGACTTTTACCTCGACAACTCGTCCCGTACGAAGCCGCCGGTTCGAACCGATAGGCGGGCTCCCTTCGACCTCGCCGGCACCGCACGCGACGGCACGGCACGGCCGTACGACACCACAAAGCTTGCCGATGGAACGCACCGCATCAGGGTCGTACTGACCTGGGCTGACGGCAGTACCTCCAGCCGCCGTGGAGAGTTCGCAGTCGCGAACAAGGGCGTGCAACCCACAACCAAGCCTTCACCCACGACGACAGCGAGCCCCGCACCAACCACGACGCCAGCTACCACAGCTCCGCCCTCGAAACCGACGACTACGGCGCCAACGACAACGGCGCCAGCCCCACAACCGACAACGACCGCCCCGAAGCCCACAACGACAGCGCCAAAACCTACAGTCACCACGGCTCCTGCGACGACGACCGCTCCGCCAACGACAACCACGACCCAACCGCCCAGCACGTCAGTGCCGCCGGCTCCCAATGGATCGTGGCCGAGCTCGCCTCCGGCAAAGATCTGCGGCAACGCGTCAGTGCTCAGCGGACCGGCCACTCCCCCTGCTGGTGCGATTGTCGTTGCCGCCGGCAACAACAGTTCTCTTGATCTTCGGCAGGCGGGCAAGACGTACTGGTTCGCACCCGGTGTTCACTCACTTGGCACGGGTCAGTACGACCAGATCATCCCGAGCGACAACTCGATCTACATCGGTGGACCGGGTGCGATTCTCGATGGACAGGGCAAGAACCAGTACGCCTTCACCCAGCACGCCCGCAATGTCACGATCAAGTACTTGACGATCAGGAACTTCGTGGCGCCGATGAACGAAGGCACCGTTAACCATGACTCCGGGGAGAGCTGGACGATGCAGTACAACACCGTGATCAACAACGGTGGTGCCGGCATTTTCCTGGGGGCCGGGAACGTCGCCTCGTACAACTGCCTCAAGGACAACAGTCAGTACGGCTTCCAGGCCTACGGTGCTGACGGTGGCGAGTCGAACATCGTGCTCGACCACAATGAAATCGTTGGCAACAACACCGGTGACTGGGAATCCAAGATGGACGGCTGCGGCTGCACCGGTGGTGGCAAGTTCTGGGATGTCCGCAACGTTCGTGTCAGCAACAACTATGTGCATGACAACAAGAGCGTCGGCCTATGGGCAGACACCAACGACAACAACTTCTTGTTCGATGGCAACTGGATCGAGAACAACGACGGGCATGCGATCTTCTGGGAGATCAGCTACAACGCAGCCATTCGTAACAACGTGATCCGTCACAATCTGGTGGCTGTTGGTCCTGAGCGCATGCAGTCGAAGGACAACTTCCCAGACGCAGCGATCTACATCTCCGAATCGGGCGGTGACGCACGGGTGCCTTACGACCTCGTCGGCAGCCCGACCATCGACATCTCAAACAACTTGGTCGAGGACAACTACAACGGCGTGACGCTGTGGGAGAACGCAGATCGCTTCTGCGGGTCACCGGCCAACACGTCCACTGGGTACTGCACGCTGGTGAACCCTTCGATCGCAAAGATCTCGACGTGCAACTCGGCGAACATCTCCAA
This sequence comes from Propionibacteriaceae bacterium, assembly GCA_045806785.1. Taxonomy (GTDB): domain Bacteria; phylum Actinomycetota; class Actinomycetes; order Propionibacteriales; family Propionibacteriaceae; genus Microlunatus. Next base: position 26,924 of record JBJMIR010000016.1, read on the forward strand.
GTCGCCGTACTACTCGGACTGCCGTTGGAAGACGCAGAACGTCAAGGTGCGCCACAACACCTTCAAGATGGATCGGTCGAACTTCTTCAACTGCTCGACGAGCATGTGTGGCCGGAACGCCGCTTTCTCGAATTACGGCACCTACCCGTCGTGGTCGCCTTACAAGGGTGACGCCATCAGCAAGGCGATCACCTACAACCAGGGCAACGTATTCAGCAACAACACCTACGTGGGAACGTGGAACTTCACCGTTTTCGATACCGGCAACCTCGTCTCGGCGTCGGCATGGAGGACGGCTCCCTACAACCAGGACGCCGGAAGCACGTCGGCCGGCTGATCTTGTCAACTTTGCATGCCGGGCATGCGCGTGGCCAGTTTTGGCAGCCTCGGAAGTCACGGCTGTTTCACGCTATGTGCCCCGGCTTGTGAAGCCACATGGCCCGACTTAGTGTTATTTCATGGCGGTGGACTTGTACCAAGTGGTACTGGGTGGTATTGCCGTCGCCATCATGGTGCTCGTTCCGATTCTGAGTGTGGTCTTCTACGACCTGCTGGTTGGAAGATGGGACGGCTCACTGCGGCGGTGGCGCGAACGACGCAGTTCGGCGGCAGCGCATCGGCAGGCCGTACGAGAGCTGCGTCGCCAGCAGGGTGTCCCGATCGAGCAACTGGCTGCGGACTTGAGGCGGCTGCGCGCGATTCTTGGCTCCGATGCCCATAAGTCTGCTGCCCACCAGATGGGCAACCGTCTGGCGTACGACAAACTCTTGAGGCAGGTTTGCCAGATGCTCGAGATCGAGCACGAGCTTGACGGTGACTCGATCGGCTTCGAGCGCGACATCGAACGGATCCGCATCGAGGCCGAGCTGGAGCGTGCCGGCCTGATCTTGAGCGATCGCCGGTACGGCCAAGCGGCCTAAGCCAACAAAGAGGCGTGACAGGCCCTATTCGACTCATTTGTGAGCTGCGCGCGCATGCCTTCAGCGATGAGCTTGCTCCGTGAGGAAACCGGAATATTTGGCGCCGAGCACACGTTGCACAGGCAATCTTCAAATCGAAGAAGCAAATGGTCGAAAGGATGGTCGCGATGTTACGCCTCCTCCGCCGCCGCCGTGAGATCAATCGCACGCGCCGGGAGCTGAATCGCGCGATCGCAAACGCCTCAACCCCCGCCATGCGCGACGAGCTGATTCTGGTTGCTCAGCGTGGTGGCAACGTCTTCTAACAGACCTGATCAACAAGGGCTCTCATCCCATTGTGGATGAGAGCCTTTTTGTCTTTCACAACCGCTAGGCGGTGTCACAACATCTAGTCGGCTGTTAGCTGGCCAGCGATGCTCTGACTGAGCTCGACCAGGGCCGGCAGCAGCAGGACTGCCCCTAGCACCAGGCCAGCGCAGTTGATCACGAGGAATCCGATTGCCCATAGACCGGCCGGGACCCGAGTCAGCCGGCCAATCTGATCAACGTCGGACTGCGGAGTGTGTTGTCGGCGGCGGTGCCTCATCAGCTCCAGGACTGGTTTCGGCGCGGCCAGTAGCAGCGTCCAGGTCAGCACGTACGCGAGGCCGGATTGCATGGAGGCCGGCAGATACCAGCTCACCAAGATCAGCACCAGCGCAGAGCCGACAACGACCACGAATCCGTAGAAGTTGCGGATCTGAAGCAACAACAGCCCGAGCAAGATCACGAACAGCCACAGCAATCCAAGACTGTATCCCGCTATCAGGAGGCCAACTGCGCCCAGCCCGACTACAGCCGGTCCGAGGTAACCGGCCATAAGCATCATCACCATCCCAGGGCCACTCGGTCGTCCGCTGGAAACGGTCAAGCCCGATGTGTCCGAGTGCAGTCTGATGCCCTGCAGGCGGCGACCGGTCAGGAGTGCCGCCAGACCATGGGCACCTTCGTGCGTGATCGTGACCAGCATCCTGGTGTAGGGCCAGATCGCGTGTGGCGCCACGAGGGCGGCTGCAATAGCAGCTGTCAAGGCAACCATGATGGGAGCAGGTGGCGGCTGCACTTCGAGGGCCCGCCGCCACACCTCTGTTATCAGCTCCACGGCGTCAAGCATGGTCGACGAGACTGTGAACTCACCGACTTGTCAGAATTCGAGCACCTTATTTGGTGCTGAGATTCTGACAACTGCGGAGCGGGGAGGGTTGTCTTAGAGGCTGCTGCTCCACAACAATCCCGTCGCCCCTCCTAGCCGAGCCGCGAAGGCGATGGTCTGCGCGTCGGTAAGACTGCTGACGAAATCGATGATGCCGCGGCCTCTGCCCATCCGTGCCAGTTCGGCATCGGAGACATCCCCGCTGAGCCACTCTGGATGCTCCTTGGCGACCTTGGTGTAGCCGTAGGTTGCAGCAGTCACCAGGTCCAGCAGCCGTCGCGGCGCCCGGCTCGCGTCGATTCGATCGGAGAGCCAATCGTCGAATGCCAGCACGAGGTGTTCGACGGTTTGCTCTTGGCCACGCTGGAACATCGCGAGGTCCGGCCGGTCCAGGATGAAGTACTGGTGGACAAACTTCAGAACCGACACCTCATGCCATGCCTGCGAATCCATGGCGACGTACCCTGATCGGACTGCAGGATCGGGGCTCGGGTGGACGGATTCGATCAAGTGCTCAATCCAGCGCGATGTGAATCCCGAGATGGCACGGTCGGCGGCCATCGATCCGTCGTACGGCGAAGCCAGCACACCGTCGACGAACTCCTCACCGACGGCCCGGATTGCCGTGGCAAAGGTCTCCTGGTCGAAGATCCAGCCGTCTCGGTTCCTCAGTCGACGGCGCAGCCGCTCCAGGCCCGCTCCTGGCCGCCGTCGAGCCTGGCTGAGATCCTCGTCATCAAGATCAGCGAATTCGGTCCGCCCGTTCTCCCATGATCGAAATTCACCGGAGACCGGTGAGAACTGCAGCACGCCAGAACGATGAAAATCCTCTAGATCATGCAGGGAGTACGCGATGTCATCGGCCAGATCCATCACGGAGCACTCCAGGGTCTGCCGGCCTGGTGGAAGGTCTGGAAATGCGCTGAGAGCGTCGAGCATCTCCGGCAGATCAATGATGTAGGCCGAGAACTTGGCTGCGCCGTGGCCGCGCGAATGCCCGGCGCCGCGTGGCGGAATGGGCCAGTGCGTGGGATGTGGATCCGGATAGTGGAAACAAGCCCAGGGATACTTCAGTACCGCCGCACGAGTGGCCGCAGCGAGGTTAAGACCCTGGTCGCTAGGGCCGAGCACCTCTAGCTCAGTGAGGATCCGGAAGGTTTGGGCATTACCCTCGAAGCCGTCGGCCAAGCCGAATCGCTCCCGCGCCAATCGATCAAGGACCCGCTCCCCGACGTGACCGAAAGGGGGGTGGCCAAGATCATGGGCGTTGGCCGCTGCTTGCACCACCACATGATCGAGACCGCCAAGATCATCGAGCAGGTCGCGATCTTCGGTGCGCAACAACTGCACGGCGATTGCCCGAGCGACGGCCGCGACCTTGATCGTATGGGTGAGACGATTGTGCACTACTCCGCTGGTCGCCATCGAGGTGACCACCTGCGTAACGTCAGACAACCTCGAGAACGCGCTCGCGAACCGTATCCGCTCCAGGTCTGTGCGGAACTCCGACTCGTCCGGTGGATACGGACGTTCTTGTTCTGGTCTCGACCTGGCCAGCCGGGCATCCATGGCTGGCACGCTACCGAAGGGCTCAGTAGTGTGACGTGGTACCAGCCGAACGATGGAGGGAAGCATGAGCCAGCCTGTAGATCCAACGACGACTCCGGCCTGGGCCAGGCTGACCGCTCTGTTCGAATCAATGCAGTCTGATCTGCGCGGCTGGTTCGCCGCGGATCCATCGCGGGCAAAGTCCTTCACATTTCAAGCAGCTGACCTTTACGTCGACTTCTCCAAAAACTTGATCAACTCTGACATTCTCACTGCGCTGGTTGATCTTGCCGATCAGGTCGGATTGGCAGATCGCCGAGATGCGATGCTGGCCGGCGAGCACATCAACGTCACTGAAGATCGGGCGGTCCTGCACACGGCGCTTCGGGACCCCGAGGGTTCCAGCCTGGTCGTCGATGGGGTCGATGTCATCCCGGAAGTCCACAGCGCGCTCGACAAGGTGTATGCCTTCGCGGACAAGGTCCGCAGCGGTGAATGGGTCGGCGTCACGGGCAAGCCGATTGCGACAGTGGTCAACATCGGAATCGGTGGATCTGATCTTGGTCCGGCAATGGTCTACGAGGCGCTGCAGCCGTACGTGAAACCGGGTCTGAAGGCACGCTTCATCTCTAACATCGACCCGACTGATGTGGCGGAGAAGACTGCAGATCTTGATCCCGAGACCACGCTGTTCATTGTTGCCTCCAAGACATTTACGACGTTGGAGACGCTGACCAACGCACGGCTGGCTCGTACCTGGCTTCTTGACGGACTACGTGCCTCCGGTGCTATTGACGAGGGAGATGAGGCGGCAAAAGCCGCGGTGGCCAAGCACTTTGTCGCGGTGTCGACAGCGCTGGACAAGGTCGCTGCCTTCGGCATTGATCCGGAGAACGCGTTTGGTTTCTGGGACTGGGTCGGCGGGCGATACTCGGTGGATTCCGCGATCGGTACCTCGGTCGCGGTCGCCATCGGACCGGAGAACTTTGCCGACTTCCTCGCCGGCTTTCATGCCATCGATCGGCACTTCGCCGAAACCGAGTTCTCCAGCAACGTCCCGGCCCTGATGGGGCTACTGAACGTCTGGTACGTCAACTTCTTCAAGGCCGCAACTCATGCGGTGCTGCCTTACGCGCAGTTCCTGCACCGGTTCCCGGCGTACCTGCAGCAGCTCACCATGGAGTCCAACGGCAAAAGCGTCCGGTACGACGGCTCGCCGGTAACGACGGAGACCGGCGAGGTCTTCTGGGGCGAGCCCGGCACCAACGGGCAGCATGCGTTCTACCAACTCATCCATCAGGGCACCCGGTTGATCCCGGCGGACTTTATCGCCGTGGCCACGCCCGCGCATCCGCTGGTCGACGGCGACAACGACGTCCACGAGTTGTTCCTGGCCAACTTCTTTGCACAAACCGCGGCGCTGGCGTTCGGCAAGACCGCCGATGAGGTTCGTGGTGAGGGAACACCGGATGCGATCGTGCCAGCACGGGTGTTCCCGGGTAATCGCCCCACGACTTCGATCATGGCGCCCGAGCTGAGCCCACGAGTGGTGGGCGAGCTGATCGCGCTGTATGAGCACATCACCTTTACCGAAGGCGTGGTGTGGGGCATCGACAGCTTTGATCAGTGGGGTGTCGAGCTGGGCAAGCAGCTCGCGCTGCAGATAGCCCCGGCCGTCTCAGGCGACGACGATGCCCTAGCCAAACAAGACTCCTCGACACAATCCTTGATCACCTACTACCGCTCGCAGCGCAAGTAGCCCACCCAAATCCTCGGCGGCTGGCTCAACCGAAAGCGGTCAGAAGGCCAAGCGATCTGGCGGCAGGTCGTGTCGTGATGACCGCTTTCGGAGAAGGAGCGCGCGCATCGACAAGCTCTGCTCGCATTGCTCGCCGGAAGTTTGTCGTGGGCTGCTCGGGCGGGCGTAGCAAACTTAAGATGCTTGAAACGGCACCACCGATAACCGCACTCGAACGCTCAAGCAACCGCAGGTTTGCCTAGCCCGCCCGAGCAGCCCACGACAAACGGATCAGCCAGCCGTGGCAGGTGCTTCGGCAAGCGCGGCCTGCTTCTCGCGCTTGCTCTTGCCGAACGCCAAGTACAGCGACGGCAACACGAACAAGTTGACCAATGTCGCAGTCACCAAGCCGCCGAGGATCACTATCGCCATCGGGTGTTCGATCTCGTGCCCGGGAATGCTGCCGGCGACCACGAGGGGAACCAGCGCCAAACCCGTTGCCAGGGCGGTCATCATGATCGGTGCCAAGCGCTCTTTGGCGCCCTGAATCACCAGCTCCGGCCCAAACCGCACACCCTCCTTGCGCTCGAGATGCTCGAAATGGCTGACCATCAAGATGCCATTGCGTGCGGCAATCCCAAAGACGGCAAGGAATCCAACCAGCGACCCCAGCGATAGCACCCGTCCGCTCATCCAGACAGCGATCGCGCCACCAACTAGTGCCATAGGCAGCAAGGCGAAGGTCAGCAGAGCCGGCCGGAAGCTGCCGAATGCGATCTGCAGCAGCAGCAAGATCGCTACGGCAGCGGCGACGCCAAAGACGAGCAGCGTGTCTTCTGCGGCGTCGAGCTCAGTGGACTCCCCGATCACCTCTGCGTGGTAGCCCAGCGGGAAGGTGACTCCCTCGAGCCGCTTCTCGACGTCGTCAACTACCTCGTTCAGCGGACGGCCAGCCACATTGGCGCCAACATCGATGCGCCGAGACTGATTAGCGCGCTCGATGGCGTTCGGCGTTGGACCCATCGTGACAGTAGCGACGTCGGACAATTTGACCCTGCCGCCGGACGGAGTGTCCAGCTGCATGTTCTCTACGTCTGTGATGCTGTCACGTGCGGATGGAATCGCGGTGACGTGGACGTCGTACGCCCGACCACCGGCGAAGATGTCACTGACTTCCTCGCTGGCGATCATGGCCGATGTCTGGCGCCGGATTTCGCCAGCGGTCAAACCGACTTCTCGAGCTTTGGCCACATCAGTTTGAACTTGGATGTGCGGCACATCGGTTTGCAGCGAAGCATGCGCATCCTCGAGCCCCGGAATGTCGCCGATCTGCTGCTCGATGGCCTTGGCCTGAGTGCGCAGCGTCGCGAGTTCAGGCCCGTAAATCCGCACCACGATGGACTCGCTAGCGCCGGTCAGTACCTCCTTGATGCGCTCCCGCAGATAGGTCTGCACGTCGCGATAGAGCCCCGGGTAGGCCTCGACAGTTCGGTGCACCTCTTCCAGTGTCTTGTCGTAATCGACCTCCGGGCTGACACTGATCCAGTTCTCACCGAAGTCCACACCGTAGACCTCGTCAGCGAGAAACGCCTGCCCGATATGAGAGCCGCAGTTGCGTACCCCCTCGATCTCCCGGAGATCCTTGCAGGCCAAGATCGAGACCCGGGTCTCCTCGGTCACCGACGTGCCGGGCTGGGTCAGCCAGTGCATCAAGAAGTCGCGCTCCTTGAAATTAGGGAGCAATTGGCTGCCCAGGGTGGGTACTGCCAGCACTCCACCGACGAGCAGTGCCAAGGTCATTGCGATGGCGGGGAACGGCTTGCGGATCAGTGGTGCGAGCAGTGCGGCATACGCTCGCTTCAGCCCCCGCATGAGCGGCGACTCCTTGCTGGCTAGCTTGCCCCGCGAGAGCAGTAGCAGGCACAAGGCGGGCGTCACTGTGAGGGCGACCACCATGGAAACCAACACCGCAAGTCCGTAGGAGAGCACCAGCGGGCGGAAGAACGACCCGGACAAGCCCTCCAGGAACAGCACCGGCACCACGGCAATCACATTGATCACAGTGGCGTAGGTAATCGCCGAGCGGACTTCCACCGAGGCGCCAAGCACGATATTGAACGTCGACTGCGTACTGCCTGACGCCCGGGCTTCCCGGAGCCGTCGGACCACGTTCTCCACGTCAATGATGGCGTCGTCCACGACCACTCCGATGGCGACGACCAACCCGGCCAGCACCATGACGTTGACGGTCGCCCCCGCGGCGTCCAAGACCAACACGGCGGCCACTAGCGACAGCGGGATCGCGATCAAGCTGATGAATGCTGTACGCCACTCGAACAAGAAAGCGATGATGATCAAGGCCACCAAGGCGATGCCGAGCAGCATCGCAGTACGCAGGTTCTCAAGCGACATCTCGATAAAGGTGGCTGGTCGAAAGATCGTGGTGTCGACAGTGATTCCGGGCAGCCCGGTCTGCATATCGAGCATGGCCTCCTCCACGCCACGGGTCACCTCAACGGTGTTCGCGCCGCGGTACTTCTGCACCACCAGAAGCAATCCGGGACCGTCGTCAACAACCCCATCGCCGATCAGTGGTCCTGGGTCGATCACCACTTGACCCAGGTCGGCTAGTCGGATCACCTTCCCATCGCGTTCGACGACGGGCACCTTGCCCAGCTGCTCCGGTCCAACAATGGGTTGCACGTGGCGGATGTTGAACCGCTGACCATCGGCCTCGACGAAGCCGCCGGTGCCGACGACGGCGCCGTCGGTGTAGCGCATGAGGCCTGCTTCGACCGCGTCTGATGCGGTATCCATAACCTGCCGCAAAGTGACGTCGTGCTCAGCAAGCTTCTGCGGATCCACCTGGATATGGCGCTGCGGGATACGCTCACCCCAGATAGCGACTTGGGCCACCCCGGGCACCCGAAGCAGTCGCGCTCTGATCTTCCAATACGCAATCGATGACAGGTCGGTCGGGCTGACCGTATCCGAGGTCAGGCCGATCTTCATAATGCGGCTTGTGGCCGACAGTGCGGGCATCATAAATGGCGGGCTCGCCCAGGTCGGCAGTGTAGGAGTGATCTGCGACAAACGCTCCTGCACCAGCTGACGGGCTTTCAGCTCATCGGCTCCTTGCTCGAAGATCAACCGGATCGAGGACAGCTGGGCCACAGACTTCGACCGCAGCTCGGCCAGGCCCTCAATACCGTTCAACTGATCTTCGATGGGGACCGTGATCAACTCCTCGACCTCATTGGAGGAGTTGCCGAGCGCAATCGTTTGGATTTCGACCTGCGGCGGAGCGAACTCTGGGAAGACGTCGACCTTCGTATCAGGGAGCTGAACGAAGCCGAGGGCCAGGATGGACGCGGCTAGAAACAGCACGATCCAGCGGAACCGGAGGCTTGCCTTGACGATGGTACGCATCAGCGGCCCTACCTCTCAGTGCTTACCGGCGATGCCGAGTTCGGCGCCCCAGAGCTCGATCGCGCCAACGGTTACCACCTGGGTGCCTGCTGGAGGGCCGGCGCTCAGGGTCACTACGTTGTCCTGGACCTCTTTGATCGTCACAGTTGCGCGTACGTAGGTCCGAGGCCCTACCACGCTGAAGACCCAGGGCTTGCCCGCCTTGTCGAAAACCAGGGCAGCATGGTCCACAGTGAGGTCCTTGCCCAATGCCTTGACTTCGGTGGTTTGCAGCGCCACTCGGTCCACGGCTTCCTCCGTGAGGGTCACCCTCGCCGGCTTATCCGGGCCTGTCGACTCGAGTGCGGCCGGCTCGTAGGGCTCTGCGGCCACGGACTCGATTTCGGCACAGCCAGCCGACGTCGAGACCGCGACTGCGACCACGCAGCAGAGGACGGCTTTCCGGAGAGTTGTTCGGCGATTCATCAGAGCGCCCTCCCCGGGCTCACTGCTACCGCCTCCGGTTCTTCCTCAGGCGGCGGTGGCGCATCTTCGGCTTGTGGCGGAACCAGGTGCAGGTACGCCGATGGCAACAGGAACAAGGCAACCACTAGCGTGCTCAGCAAACCGCCCAGCAGCACTAGTGCAAGGGGGTGCAAGATCTCCAGTCCAGAGCGCGGACCGAGTACCACGAAGGGCAAAGCCACAGCCCCAAGCGCCGCGCTGCTGATGATCAAGGAGCTGAAGGGTTGCGCGGCCCTGCCGTGGACAGTTGCGGGGTCATCATTGGGGTTGCGCCGACCGTCAGGATCCTGGATCGTCGTAAGCATCAGCGTGATATAGCGAGCCGCCAGGCCGAGGACCGCAAGCATACCCAGCAGCGCACCCAAACCGAACGTGCGTCCGCCGATGAGGCCGGTGAGCAGGCCGCCGGTCAGCGACAGTGGCAACGCCGCGGTTGCTACCAGTGCGAGCCGCCAGCTATTGAAGGCGGCCTGGAAGAGCAGGAACGCGGCAATGATCGCTGCAATGGCGAAGCCGATCGCACGCTCGCTGTTGACTTCCTCGGCGGTGGAGTTGGTGATCACCTCCGCGTGGTACTCCAGCGGGAAGCTCATCGTCGCGAGTTGCTGCTCGAGATCGGTCGCGACTGCTGCGGCGCTGCGACCATCAAGATCAGCAACGACGTCCACTCGGCGTGACACTGCGTCGCGGCGAATGACTGGCGGCGTTTGCGCGATTCTTACATCGGCAACATCGCCAAGCCGGATCTGACCGCCGCCTGGCCGATCGATGAGCAGCGACTGCACGGCAGCGACGCTGTTCCGGGTGGCGGGCGTTCCGAGCACGATGACATCGAAGACCTTTTGATCTTCGAAGACACTGCCAACCTGAATGCCCTGCAGCAATGTCGCCTCGGCGCGACGCACGTCACCGGGTGAAATGCCGACCTGTTGAGCCTTGTCGAGATCGACCTCGATCTCAATCGTCGGCTGGGTGGCAGCTCCATCAATACGCGGGTTTGCAACGCCATTGATCTTGGTCATCAGTTGCTGGACCTTCGCGGCTTCGGCAGCAAGTACCTGAGGATCTTCACCGAAGACGCGCACCGCGATAGGGGTGTTCAGGCCGGTGAGGACATCCAGCCCGCTGCCGGTCACGGTATTGGTGCCCGTCTGCAGACTCCCGACGTCCCGCATTTCTTGGGTCGAGAAGGGCACAACCTCCGCGGTCGTACCTGGCACATCCCGGACCGTGTCCTTGATCGCGGAAACGGTTTCGGAGTAGTCCGCATCACCGGCAATAGCGACCCAGATATCGCCGGAGTTGACGTTGACCACACGATCGCCGGTTATCGCCCGGCCAACGGTTGCGCCAACCCCGGTGACTCCAGGCACGGACCGCAGCGAATTGCCGACTTCGGCTGCCCGCTGGCTCATCGCCTGGGCAGAAACCTCCGGTGCGCCCTGCAGCCTGACCACCACATTGCGGTCCTGAAAGCTGGGCGTCAGGGCCGTATGCACGAATGGCAGAATGACGGCCGCCAAGAGGCCGCATGCGGCAGCGACGAACAACGCCGGACGAAGGCTGCCGGAGAACCGTTGCAGTGCGCTGCGGTAGCGCGTAGCCAGCCAGCTCACAGGCCCGGATGGTGGCCCAACCTTCGGTTGCCAGCGTGCGAACACCAGGCTGCTCAATGCCGGACTCACAGTCATACCGACGATCAAGGCGGCCAGGACTGCTGTCGTGTACGCCGCCACCATAGGGCTGAAGAATGCTCCGGGCCGGCCCTCGAGCACCGCCACGGGAAGAATCGCCAGCAGCGCGATGAGGCCGGCATAGATCAGCGGCCGGCGCACTATTGCCAGCGCCTGCTGAATGCTGACCCAGGTCGGCTCCGCATCAGGGCTATCGCTTCGAGCGCGCAACCGGCGTAGCACCGCACCTTGTGGCGTGACTGCCTCGTCGACAACGATTGCGACGGCGGCCGCAAGACCGGCGACGACCAATGCGTTGATCCCGTAACCTGCGAGATTGAGTACCAGGGCAGCGCTGATCACTGACAGCGGCACCGTGATCACGCCGACGAGTACCGCGCGCCAGTGGAATCGCAGTGCCAGCACCGTAAGAAGCAACAGTCCGGCACTGAGCGCGATCGCGAGGCCGAGATTGTCGCCGGCAGCTGCGATGTAGTCAGATGGCGCGAACCAGGAACTGTCGGTGTTGATGCCGGTCAGCCCAGGACGAAGTGTCTCGAGCGCGTCCTGGACGCCCTTGGTGACCTCAGCGGTGTTGGCTCCCGGGAACTTCTCGACGACCATGATCAACCCGGGTCCGCCGTTGACGACGGCATCGCCAATGAGCGGCTGGTGATCAACCTTGATCTCCGCCACGTCACCGAGGGTGATGTTTCCGGGCGCACCCTCCACCGGAACCTTGGCAACCTCGGCAGGATCGGTCAGCTTCTCCAGCAAGTGCCTAACCTGAAGGCGCTGCTGTGGCGTCTCAACGAATCCGCCAGTGCCGGGGCTGGAGGCTTCCAGGAAGCTGAGCGGTGATACGACCTGCGCGTTCCCGGCAGTGCTGATCACCTGATTCAGGGTCACCTTGCGATCACGCAAGACCTGGGGGTCGACCTGCACCTGAAGCTGTTGATCACGCAGGCCCCAGATAGAGACGTTGGCAACGCCCGGCACTCCCATGAGCCGCGGACGTACAGTCCAGCGCGCGATCACCGACTGCTCAATCGGAGTCAACTCCGTGGTGGACATGCCGATCATGAGCACGCGGTTGGCTGAGGACAGCGGCTGCAGCAGCGTTGATGGCTTCGACACCTGAGGGAGGGCGCCGCCGTGGGCCTGGCTTAGGCGCTCCTCAATCAACTGACGGGCTCGGTATATATCGGTGCCCGGCTCGAAGACCATCACGATCGAGGAGAGCCCCGGCAGCGATTCTGAGCGGATCACATCCACGCCCTCGACCCCATTGAGCAGGTCCTGTTCCAGGGGGACGGTGATCAACTGCTCCACTTCGTCAGCCGAGAGGCCGAGTGCCTCCGTCTGGATCTCCGCGTACGGCGGGCTGAACTCGGGCAACACTTCCATGGAGGTGCCCCGCAACTGCACAATGCCCAGGGCGAGCACGCCTATGGCTGCAGCCAAGATCAAGAGGCGAAACTTCATTACTCCAGCCAAGAACCGCGCCATCGTTCTCCTCATAACCGGTGTGTCGGGACAGTTGCGTCGGGGCAGACGACGTGACCGCATGTTGGAGGCTTGATTTTGAGAGTCTGATAAGCGTTTCATATTTCCGGTGGATTTCATCAACTAAGTTGATTACGATTTAGACACGCATTAATTGCTGCTGGCGCGGTGATTACTCGAATACTGCGCGTCTTTTTGACATGCAAACTGACCGCTAGGCGGTAGGGTTTGTGGCCGGGAGTACCACGCGAAAAGCGGGATGTAAACAGGCAAAAATGTGCAATTTTGCCGGTCAGCCGTCGGGCGGTTTCAGACTGTTTATCCTAGTCTTCTGCGCATTCGCGTCATGACAAGAGAGGTCGAGCGTCCATTCTCTTCCTACCGGCAGGCGTATGCCACGCAATTTCCATAGCCTGGGAATTCAATTTGCCAGAGTTGGCGGCAGATATTTAGTTTGTCAAACTTTGAATTTGGCGGTGTTGCGGTTCGTGGCGCACATGAAGCGCCGAAATTATCCTCGCCATCAGGCGATCGTGAGTGGCCGGATTGAGGCATCAACTGCCGAGTACGGGGCGCGGCCGGCATCGCAAAAGGTGGTAGCAGATTGCTCGGTAAAAGTGTCACCGGCGCCATCCATACTGAGGTTGTGGTTACTCCAACAAGAACTGCGAGAGTCACAACGACCGAGCTGCCTATCGTGGGACCGTTCGATCTTGGCGAGGTCGCGATGATGGGCTTCGGGCATCGCGACGAGCGCAGCTTCGACGGCGTGATGCGCATGGCATTCTGCCTGGACGGCGACTATGAGCGTCAGGTCGGCGTTGCAGCGCGGCAGCTCGGGGACCGGCTTGAATTGCGAGTGCAGTCAATCGGCGCTCCGCTCAACGACGGGGAAGTCGAAGCGCTACGCAAACAGGTGGCCCGAGTCGTTTCGCTAGACCACGACGGCGAGGCGTTCCACCGGTTGTGCCTCGCTGATCCGGTGCTGGCGCGGGTCCACCATCGGCTGCCGGGATTCCGACCAGCCTTGTTCTACTCGCCGTATGAGGCTGCGCTCTGGTCGATCATCAGCGCACGCCGGGCGCGGAGCCAGACAATCACGCTGCGAGCCAGAATTTCCGAACGGTATGGAACCGTTTTTGACTTGGCGGGCACTCCGACGCTGTGCGTGCCGACGCCCAGCGCAGTACTCGAGATCGAGTCGGTGCCGGGACTGCCGGCAGACCGAATCACCCGGCTACACGCGGTGGCTCAGGCGGCCCAGGGCGGCGTACTGGATGCGGAGCACCTGCGAGCGATGTCTCCCGAAGACGCGGAGCGTGAGCTGCAGAAATTGCCCGGAATCGGCGCGTTCTACAGCTCGTTGATCGTCATCCGAGCCTGCGGACATGCGGATGTACCCACGCTCGGAGAACCGCGGTCAAGGACAGCGATTCAAGCCGCGTACGGCCTCGATCATCCGCTCAGCGATGCCGAACTGCTCTCGCTCGCAGAGACGTGGCGACCCTTCCGGACGTGGGTTGCCGTCATGCTGCGAGTCGCCGCTGCGAGCGATAGGGCACACTGAGGCCGTGCCCGAGGGAGATACAGTCTGGCGGGCATGCCGGCGCTTGAACGAGGTGCTTGCTGGCCGGGTCCTGACCAGATCGGAATTCCGTGTTCCGTCCCTGGCGACAACCGATCTGACCGGGATTGGCGTCCGCGAGGTGGTCTCCCGCGGCAAGCACCAGCTGTTCCGGCTTAGCAACGAGTTCACCCTGCACACTCATTTCAAGATGGACGGTGCCTGGAACATCTTTCCGCGAGGCCGTCATTGGAGTGGCGGGCCGGCATTCGAAATTCGTGCCGTGCTGGCGACGGATGATCATGATGCGGTCGGATATCGGCTTCCTGTGATCGAGCTTGTTGCCACCGCGGCCGAGGACACCGTTGTCGGGCACCTAGGGCCGGACCTCCTTGGATCTGATTGGGATCCGGAGGAGGCCGTCAGGCGACTCGCCGCTCAACCCGACCGCATGATTGGGGAAGCATTGCTTGATCAGCGGAATCTGGCCGGTCTCGGCACCTTCTATCGAGCGGAGCTGCTCTTCCTCCAGGGCATTCATCCGCGTACGCCAGTCGGCGAGGTTAGCAATCTGCAGCGTCTCGTCGTACGCGGTCAGCAGCTGCTGCATGCGAACCATTGGCGACCGGAGCAGTCCACTACGGGTGACCTACGGCCGGGTCGACGTGCCTATGTCTACCAGCGGGCTGGACAGCCCTGCCGGCGCTGCGGCACACCAATTCGCTTTGACGAACTCGGACCTCTGGGCGAGGAACGGCACAGCTACTGGTGCCCCAACTGCCAACCCGGCTCATGATGGACGACGATCCTGTCATCGCGGACGAGGTGGTCCGCGCAGCGCACCAGGCGATGTTAGAGCGGGACTGGGACGGGCTGCGTCTGATGCTGCATCCATATCTGCACTGGACGACGGCTGAGGGTGATCGTTTACGCGGGCGGACCAAGGTGATGGCACGATTGCGGGCCGCAGCACCACCCACTGAGCCGATTGCCGTCGAGTTGCGAGACGGACAGATCTATCGCTGGCAGGAGCCGGCCGATGAATCGGAGGCCTGAATAGCCGTCGTGCATGGTCGAGCCCGAAGGTTATCCGTAAGACGGTGAAATAATCTCAGCTTGTGTCTTCTCTTGCTTCGCTGTTGAGCAGCCGGATCGAGGCCGTCGTCGGCAGTGATCCGGAGCTGCGGCCTGCCACCAGACCACAGTTCGGTCATTACCAGTCGAATGTGGCATTGCGCCTGGCCAACAGTGAAGGCAAGCCACCGCGAGAGATTGCCACTCGTATCGTCGCCAAGCTTGAAATCGCCGATCTTTGCGAACCGCCCGAGGTCGCCGGACCTGGCTTTATCAACTTCCGACTCCGTAACGAGGTGCTGGCGCAGGCGATAACCGACCAGCTCACCGATCCGTACGTCGGAGTACCGCAGACCTCCGACCCTCAGATTGTGGTGATCGACTACTCGGCTCCGAACGTGGCAAAGCAAATGCATGTTGGACATCTGCGCTCTACGGTCATCGGCGACTGTTTGCGGCGAGTTCTTTCTGGCCTGGGTCACCACGTGATCGCGCAAAACCACGTTGGCGATTGGGGAACTCAATTCGGAATGCTGGTGGAGCAGATCCTCGACGAAAGTATTGACGCTTCCAACTTGTCACTGCCGGAGGCCGAGGCACTTTATGCCCGGGCCAGCGCACACTTCCGGACCGATCAGGACTTCGCCGACCGTGCTCGGCGCCGTGTTGTCGCACTGCAGTCCGGCGACGAGCAGACGTGCCAGATCTGGCGGCAGTTGATCAATGTCTCACTCGGCGGGTTCAATGAGGCCTATAGCCGACTCGGCGTACTGCTTACCGATGACGATCTTGCCGGTGAGTCGATCTACAATGATGATCTTCCCGACGTCGTTGCCGAGCTGGAGCGCACCGGCATCACCGTTATTGACGACGGGGCGCTGTGTGTCTTCATCGACGGGTTCGCCGCTCCCATGATCGTTCGTAAGAGTGATGGCGGATTTGGCTACTCTGCAACAGATCTGGCTGCCATCCGGCATCGGGTACGTGACCTGAATGCTGATCGGCTCATCTACGTCGTCGACGCGCGGCAGTCTGATCATTTCGACTTGGTGTTTGCGGTGGCACGCAAAGCGGGATTTCTGCCGGACAGCGTGATCACTGAGCATGTCGCATTCGGCACTGTGTTGGGCACCGATGGCAAGCCGTTTCGGACTCGCGATGGCTCGGTGGTGACGCTCAACACGCTGCTGGACGCTGCGGAGGAGCAGGCTGCGCCGCCGGTCGCGCTGGCGGCGATCAAGTACGCCGATTTGTCCAATGGACTCAACAAGGACTACGTCTTCGATGTCGGCCGAATGGTGCAGACAACCGGAAATACGGGTCCCTATCTGCAGTACGCCCATGCCCGGGTAACTCAAGTGCTGCGCAAGGCCACCGCCCGGGGATACGGCGAGCAATCGAAGGTCTTAGTCCTCGAGGAGACGGCCGAGCAAACGCTGGCCTTGCTGCTGACTCGGTTCGGCGATGTGGTCGATGAGGTTGGACGGACCCTTCAGCCTCACCGGTTCTGCAACTACCTGTACGACCTGTCCGGTGCGTTGGCGATCTTTTACGAGCAGTGTCCGGTGCTGCAGTCCTCCGGCGCGGTGCGGGACTCGCGGCTCGCGCTGTGCTCAGCCACCAAGCGCGTACTCGCTTCTGGCCTCACCATGCTCGGAATCGAGCCGCTGGAGCGTATGTAGCCGCTTCGCCGCTCTCTTGCACGAAGTTCGCCGTTCTTCGTACAAAGTGGTCATCAACGACAGCCGCCCGGCCGAATGTGGTGTCGTCTTCGACCCCTTTTCGTAAGGAGTACGGAGATAGCGGCGATGGGCGCTGTGCTACCGGAGCTCGTCGGGGTGAATCTGGCGGTCGGCGGCGAGCCAGGCGGCGCCGACGATGCCGGCCGTGTTCAACAGCTTGGCCGGCACCACTTCGGCATTGAGCTTGAGCTTCGGAATGAACTTGTCCGAGTCCTTGCTGATGCCGCCGCCGATCACGATCAGGTCCGGCCACAACAAGGCCTCGAGTCGCTCGAGGTACCTCTGCAGTCGTGGGATGTATTCCTTGTACGAGAGACCGTGCTTCTCCTTGACGCTCGCGGCGGCGCGAGTCTCGGCGTCACGCCCGTCAACTTCGATATGGCCTAGCTCGGAGTTCGGAACCAGAACTCCGCGATAGACGATCGCCGTGCCGATACCGGTGCCCAACGTAACCATGATCACCAGACCTGGATGACCGGCGGCCGCGCCATAGTGGACTTCGGCGATGCCGGCCGCGTCCGCATCATTGACCAGCAAGATGTCGCGACCGAGGTGACTCTCGAAGACTTTCTCAGCCTCTGCATCGATCCACGACTTGTCGATGTTTGCAGCGGACCGGGTCTTGCCGTGTGTTACAACGGCCGGAATGGTGATGCCGATTGGGCCGTCGCCAATGATCTGTGAGAAGTTGTCCACGATCTCGCCAACGACCGCAGCCACGTTTTTCGGTGTTGACTTCTGGGGCGTCGTAATGCGAAGTCGCTTCGTGGTGAAGTCACCAGTTGCAAGATCGACGGGTGCTCCTTTAATGCCACTGCCGCCAATGTCGATCCCGAGCACGGGCGTGCTGCGTACCGATTCTTCGCTCATGCTGGGAGCCTAGCGATATCCGGCCGCTGCGGGGAGTGCCGGGACCTAGGCATATCGGTCAAGAACCGATGCCGAGCAGTACGTCGCTGATCTCTGATGCCGATTCGATCTCCAGCAACTCCGCCAATAACAACAGGAGTTGCTCTTGTTCCCCTGTGATTGTTCGGCCATAAGGGCCGCGATTCCGGGCAACGTCGATTCCGATGCGTAGCAGCGCGACTCTGAAGTCGTTGGATGTCTGCGGTTCGATTCGGTTCAGGATCTCCAGGATTTGCCGGAGTCCAGAAACCACTGGCCTATCGTCGAGCTCGAAGTCAAGCAGTAGGTCGGATCGGTCCTTTGCCATTGAGGTGAGGATGTCGCGCGCGGGCAGCGGCGTACGCAAGGCGACTGCAACGATGGTGTCCCAAAACGCAGCGAGCTCATAAGTCTTGAAGCGGTTATAGGTGCCCGCGACGGCGCTCAACACCCAGAGCGGTCCGAACTGGAGCGTACGCATCTCAGCGGGTTTCAGATTCACCGGTATACCGCCTTTCCTGCGCCAACTATCCGCCCCATGCTGTTGGCAGACAAGCTCAAGAAGTGAGCACGTATCAGTCCGTGTCCAACATCACCGGCTGAGCTGTCTTAGGCACCAGGCATAAAGAGTGGGATCGACGGCATAGGCATTTGAGAAATAGAAGCCGTAGTAGCGCCGGTAGACATCGATCCAATGAGCGATGTCGCGCCCGTGACGCTCCACAGCAACCGCCTCGAGCCAGGCGGCATCAGCCGGTGCGTCGGCGTACGGCTCCAGCTCGAGGAAGATCACCGCGCCTGCGACATCCATCAATGGGTCGGCGTTCAGCGTGTGCGGGCTGAAATCACCAATTCCTGTGACAACGGGACCGTTTGGAGCTTGACTGATGTAGGCGTTAGGTGGGCAGACGTCACCATGCACCACGGCCGGCGCAACGGCACGTTGAGCGAGTTCGCCGTGTAGCCGGTTCCACACCTCGCCAACGGCTGGAACATCGCGTTCCAGCCGGCTTCGGCTGGCCTGCAGCGGGCCCAAGAGCATGTTGCTGAGCAGTTCGCCCAGTGTTCCGAACTGCTGCGGCGCCCCGTCCCCGATGAGCCGGGAAAAACCGGGCACTGGGCTCGGCAGTCGCTGCAAGCACTCGGTCGCGTCGAGGAAGCTGATCAAGGCCGGTCGACGTCGCGCAATGTCGGCGGATTGCAGCCAGCTTGAGAAATTGCGACCGGAAAACCGCTGGTCGACGCTGTAGAAGCGCCCGTTGTACTCACCGGTATCAGTGATCAATGGCAGCTCAATGCCGATCTCGACGGCCCGCCAGCTCTCGTAAAGTGATCGCAGCTGCGCGGCTGTGTGCTGCGGCGCCTCATGCCGCCCTCGGTAGATGCGCAGTACCCGATCATGATCGAGAGCGAATACCTCGCTCTCGCCTCCGAAGCCAAGAATGTCATCACGACTAGTGCCGAACCTGGCCAGAAGCTCCGCTTCACCTTGAAGATCATCGCTGCCTACCATCTCGACTGCACGATGCTGGCGCTCCGCGACGCGGGCGGCGCGAGCCCGATCGAGCTGGCTCAGCGCCAACTCACGCGCAATCTGGTTGTCAAGCTGGTGGGCCACAGCATTCACTGGCCCTCGCGGGGTGTGGATATGCACGTCCGCGAGCCGAAGCAGTCGCTGAAGGGGACCCTGTTCAATGCGTACCGACTGGGTTTTGGCATGTGGCACCGTGTCACGCACGTGCGTAATCCAGCCGTGCTCGGTGATCAAGGTCCGGTCGTCCCAGCCGTAGCGCAGCGTCCAGAAGTCGAACCATCGCAGCCAACGGGCACGTTTGGGTGATCGGTACAACGCAATGCCATCAAGATCGAAACCTGGCAGTACGCGTCCCAAGGCGAGCTGCACCTCATCGAGACTGGCGACCGGAAGAAGCACGCTTGAGGCAGTTGACTCACTGTTCTCGCCATCGCTGTCGGCGTGGCCCAGGATGTCGATGTCGACTCGATACCAGCCCAGGGGTCTCCAGAGCAGCGATTGGCTGGTCTTGACACCTTGCACGCGGTTGATCGGCACCGATTGACTAGTCAGGTTGGTCAGGCCACGGGTGATCCGAAGCCCGCGTGGTGACTCGGCCAGAGTGAAGTTGAACATGCCGATCACCCGCCGCCAGATCAGCGACAGCATGCCGATCAGCAACGGAATCAAGGCGCCTAGAGCAAACGGCAGTACACCGAAGGCAACGGTGCTGACCAGGATGATGATCGAAATCGCGGTTGGAATCAGCCACTCGGTTGACAGCAGGAAGCTCGCGATCAGCCGCTGCGGCGAAACCTGCACCAGCGGGTGATCTCCCGCCCCCAGATCGGTGAAGGCACCCGCCACCAATTGTTGATCAAGGTCACGGATACTGGCCTGGTGGCCGTGGGCTCGGGTGAGCAGGTAGTCGCGGAATCGAGAGGCTTTGCTGCGAGTCAGATAGCGCAGCTTGGTGGTGCTGTTTCCGGCGTCGAGGCGGAGCTCGGCGAGCCCGAAGATCCGGGCCGCCAGCGGCTGCACAATGTCGACCGACTGAAGTCGCTCGAAAGGAATCTTCGTCGATTTCTTGAAGATCGCGCCGGTATCGATGCGTAGTTCCTCGTCATCGATCACAAATCGGGTGAAGTACCAGGAGATGAAACCAGCGATGCCAGCAAGCAGCACCACGATGGCGAGCACCGGAAGGATCCAGAGTAGACCCCGAGCCTCGAACTGATTCTCGCCAGCGCTGCTGACGATCTCACGGCCCCAGCCGATCGCGATCGCAACAAATACCAACCAACCACGGACGAACGGCGTAAGGGGATGCGGCCGCTCAGTCGGCTTGGGCGGCCTCACTGTCAGAGCTGGTTCCGGTGTGGCGTCGGTGTGCGAGCCTGTCGAAGACTCAGGCGCCGACGTGCGTTGAGGTTGCGAGGCGCTCATAGCCCCGAGGCGTGTGCTTCGCCCAGCTCAGTGAGCCGGTCGCGCAGTCGCGTTGCCTCGTCCGGAGGGAGGCCGGGGATGCGCGCGCCCGTCTCCGGGCTAGCTGTCTTCAAGGCAACCGAGGCTAGCCCAAAGGCGCGTTCCAACGGGCCGGACTCCACCTCGACCAGCTGCATGCGGCCGTACGGGACCGCTATCAGGCTGCGGAACATGACGCCATGCGTAATGTAGAGATCATCTTCGCGTTCCACGTAACCCCAAGATCGCCAGCTACGGGTGACGAAGGCCAGCCTGATGATCACGATCACAACTGCGGCAGCCCAGATCAGACCCGAGATCCACCACCTGCCAGACGCCACTCCCACGATCACCGCTGGTATCGAAAAGATGATGGGTGGAACGATCAGGCTCGTGAGGATGCGCATCGAGCGGTACTTCGGGGACAGCCGCTTCCACTCGTATGCCGGCGGCGCAAACAGTTCTTCCATAACAAGCTCAGGCTACGTGCCGCACCCATATAGACCGGCTTACGGCCGCGCACGGGGAAGGTGCGCGGCCGATCACTTCAAATTTTCGCTTGTCGGCTTTTCGCTGGTCCACCTCTTACTCACTTTTGGACCACGTACCGAGACACCGCCAAACAGGGCTACTCCCCTGATCACCACGGTTGGCGAGCCTGGTGCTGGATCGCCGAGATCACGAACATCGGTACCGCCAAAGATTCCAGCCGTCTGATCTTGCACCTCTATGCCCGCCGGCACCTTGATGTCCAGGCCTCCGAAGCACCAGAACCCTGAAATCTCTACCACCGGAGCTTCGAAGATCGCATCACGAAGATCAAGATCCATGCCACCGAAGAGAGTCAACGCCTGGATGTTCTTGCGCACTCGCCACTTGCCGCTGCGACTAACACCACCGAAGATCGCGATCATCTTGTCAGGTTGGACGTTCTGCCTAGTGGTGTCGATCGTGAAACGGCTTTGGGCTTGCGGGGCAGCGACCGGTGTGCGCGGACTGACCAGAACGAGATCGCTTGTGATCGGGATCAGGTCGTCGAAGGTCTGGGCCGCCATGAGTTGATCGATGCGCTCGTCATGCTCCTCGCGGGTCAGCCGGCCCTCGGCGTAGGCGGCGCTCAGCAGGGTAGCGACCTGGTCACGATCGGCATCCGAGGCTCGCAGGTTGCCACCAGCAATAGGCCCGACATTTGTGGGTTCTGGGACGGGCTGGCTCATGCGTCCACGCTAGCCCCGCCTCGATGGAGGGGCCGAGTCTGGCGAACTCTTCCAGGGCCGGCTCAGGTGAGCTCAGGGCATTCCCGGAGTGGGCCCTAGCCTGGCCTAGCCCGCTTCCTCTACCGCAGACTGCCCGACCCCAATGTCGAAAACGTTGCCCTCGGGATCGGTCAGGCTCACCCATCGTGTCCCATACTCGTCAAACTCAGCGACTTTAGTGGCGCCGAGAGCGACCGCCCGCTCGACAGCGGCCGACAAGTCAGCGGCTACCAGGTCGAGGTGCATTCGGTTCTTGCCCTGGCGGGGTTCGGGTACGGCGAGGAACATCATGGCGGGAAAAGTGCCGTCTTCAGAGGCTGGGATCATGGCGAAGAACTGGTTGGCGCCGTCTCTGACCGGGCGCTCCAGCAGCGCCGACCAGAAGGCCGCGATGTCGTCAGCGCGCTGGGAATCGATGACTACTTGACCGAATCCGAGTGTCATGAGCGCCTTCCGTTTTGGCTTTGGTTCTGAGCCTGCACCATTTTGGGCGCGGACCGCGCCATGTTGCTGACTTCTTTCGTCTCCTTCGAGGCCGTCTAGACAATCCGCTGCTGCGCGCGCAAATGGGGATAAGGGTCGGCATGACCGTTGTCACACTCGGCCCCGCGGTGCGCCGCAGCGATCCGCGCTGCCCGGCAGGCGAAGGTTGGATCGGATGGTCCGGTCCAGCCCAGCAATGCCGGCACGGGGCTGCTGATACGGCGATACACCATCTGTCGCTCGACCGTCCAACCCGTTTGGTGTCCCCTGACCCACGCAGCGGTCCTTGTCATCTCTCCTCCAGCGCCCCTTACGCGGTCCCCACCGGAGACAGCCACACCGACCGCATGCGGCATAGCGCTGGAGCTCACAATGAGACGGGGCGCAGGTGACCAGGCTCGTATCGTCGGTGAGATGCAGGCCTCAAAGGTCCCGCGTGCGGTGGCCGCGGCTATGTCGATCGCCTCGTCACTTGACCTGACAGTCGACGACGCGATTGTGCTTCACAACTCGAACAAGCTCACTCTTCGTGTGCTGCCTTGTGACGTCGTGGCCCGGGTTGCACCTGTAGCGCATCAGGTCGCACAGTTCGAAGTCGAACTTGCTCAACGGCTCGCCGAATCCGGGTGCCCTGTGGCCACTCTTGAGCCTCGAGTGCCGCCACGCGTCTATGAGCGTGATGGTTTCGCGGTCACACTGTGGACCTACTACGAACCCGCAACACCTCAAGAAGTCTCATCAGCCGGCTACGCCACTGCGCTCGAGCGGCTGCATGCCGGCATGCGCAGGCTGGACGTTCCGGCGCCGCACTTCACCGATCGCGTCCAGTCGGCCCAACAACTCGTGGCGAACCGCGAGCACACTCCAGCGCTCGGAGACGCGGACCGGAAGCTGCTCGGCGACACGCTAGGAAACCTGAGACGAGCGATCAGCGAGCGTCGCGGTGCCGAGCAGCTGCTGCACGGCGAGCCGCATCCAGGCAACATGCTCAGCACTAAGAACGGGCTGTTATTCATAGATTTCGAGACGTGTTGCCGTGGACCCGTCGAGTTCGACCTCGCGCATGCGCCAGAAGAAGTCAGCGGACACTATCAGGGTATTGATCATCACCTGCTGCGCGAGTGCCAGATCCTCGTGCTGGCGATGATCACAACCTGGCGCTGGGAAAGAGGCGACCAACTCCCAAACGGGCGTCAGCTAGGCACAGAGTGGCTTAGCCAGATTCGAGCAGCTCTCACAACAGGTGGGCGGCGCTGTTAGCGCGAAGTGGTTGCGGAAAGGTGCCAAGGCGTCCCAGATGGGGCAGGCCGGCCAAGCACTACCTGTCCGCCGGGCCGCAAGTGTTTCGCTAGCTCATCGATCAATTGTTCAATGTTGGCACGCCAGGCACTCTCGAAGTGAACATCAAGGCGTCGTTGACCCGGGCCATGATGACGGCAATGTCCTACCCCATGGGTGCAACGTGGCGTGGAGGTCTGAACGGCAGCCCGTCGAATTCCGGGCCAGCTGGACCTTCGCGTAGTGGCCGTGACATGCCAGAGTCCCATTGGTGGCTCAGCCCTCCTCGTCTGCGACAACTTCGCCGGACAGAGGCACCCTGCAGGCGAGAGCTCGGTGAACTGGCAGAGTGTGCGTCATGCGGCCAGAAGGGGAGGATCTGCTGGACTTCTACAGGCGTTACCTCCAGCGGTGCAACGAGCATCGGTTCGACGAACTTGGCGAGTTCGTCGCGAATGACGTTAACGGCCCAACCGTTGGACTCAGCCGATACATCGCCGGCCTACACGCGGTGGTCGACGCATTTCCTGACTATCAGTGGGAACTGCAGCGTCTGCTGGTCGACGACCAGTGGCTGGCTGCCCGCTTGTACGGGACTGGCACTCACACTGGTCGCTTTCGCGGAATAGCAGCAACAGGGCGGGTCATCCGCACCCAGGAGTTGGTGATCTATCGAACCGTCGACGGCAAGATCGTTGAATCCTGGGGTGACCTCGGCTCAACCGTCCGCGACGAGCTAACTTGGGGTCCACCGTGACGGGCAAATACGTCTGATATGCCTGGCGTGGGTTGCGGGCTCGGTCTCGCGGCCGTACTTTTTCGCGACCTTGACGGCGTGCACCGGGTGTGCCCAGCGAGACCTCTGCTCGAAGCCGGCTCAGGGCAGCGTTGGCCCGTTTCCCTCGGCTTCAGCCGTGGCGTGTGTTGACACACAGAAGTTGGACTTGGAAGCAGTCGCCGGTCGCATCCCGCTGGTCCGTTCGCTGAGAACCGAGGCCATTGGACGCAGCCGCAGGGCACGAAGCTGTGGGTGGGATCAAGGCCGTGACGGCCCGCCGACTGCGGCGTTGATCGACGGTGTGTGGGAGGACGGCGACTCTCAGGTCCACCAGCGAAGAGGCGTTGATCAGCGGCGACCGTGGAGCGGTTGCCACTGTTTTACCCGGGGACTCTTCGGCTCGCGAAGTCAGGAATGTGGCGCTTGACGATCACCATTGGTCAAGACCAAGGCTGCCTCGTTGTCTTGGCATGAGCACCGGTCTCCGTCATCAGGGGACTTCGTACAAACAGCTCCGGGTGGGAGCGTCAAGGTTGACCATGTCGGCTGCTGTGGCCTGGCCCTGCGGTGACGCGAAGGCGGCGCGGGCCGTCTCCCAGTCGGGCCAGGTGAGCTCGGCAATTTGGTAGTACGCGGCGCCCCGAACCTGCTGCGGGTCGCGCACGACGGTGTAGTCGATCAAGCCGGGAAGCTGTCGGGTCAGGGGCACGTGCACCTCTTGGTAGTGGCGATCGAATGCTGTCGGGTCGGTCGGTGTGTCGTAGGTGATGAGGAACCGGATCATGCCGACGCTCCTTCGGTCGCAGGATGGTGATGTGTTCGCTGGCTTGGTTGGACAGGAATTGCTGTGACAGGCAGTCGCATCTCAGTGCTGCGGGCGCAGTATCCGCGGTCTCGTCGCCATGCAGCCAGATGGCCTCGCCTTCGTCAAGGGCTGTCGGAGAGCGGCTGTAACGTGCGTCAGGTTGAGAGCTTCCGGTATCGGGGAGAGGGGAAGGACGAGCCCATGGCTGATTACGCGATTGCGCATCTGGACGATATCGAGGAATTCAGCGATGCAGGTTGTCACTATCGGCCGATCCGGCACCACCTGGGCATCACAGCCTTCGGAGCGACCGCTTGGACAGCCCATACCGCCGGCGATCCCATCATTAACGAGCACGACGAGGGCGATCCAACGGCTGACCAGGAGCTCTTTATTGTGCTGCGCGGTCACGCGGTGTTCCAGATTGACCGTGAGCTGGTCGACGCGCCGGCCGGAACTTTCATTTTCGCTCCTCCTCGCACAAAGCGAACGGCCTCCGCCAAGGAAGAAGGAACGACCATCATCGCGCTGGAAGGCACGCCCGGAAGGGCGTATGAGGCTCGGGGCTGGGAACTCTGGGCTCCACTCGCCCCGCTCTACGGGGCGGGCAAGTACGCCGAGGTCGCCGACCGTCTAGGCGCCCTTGTCGCAGTCAATCCGCAGTACCCCATGTTGTTCTTCAACCTCGCGTGCTGTGAGAGTCTCTGCGGCCGGAGAAGTGACGCGCTCGATCACCTCGGGCACGCCATCGAGATGTCAGAGGAGTTTCGCCAATCGGCAAAGGACGACGCCGACATGGATCCGATCCGCGACGAACCCGCGTTCCAACAACTGATCAACCACTAGTAGTGCGGACAACGCTAGCCATCGTCACGTTCGAGCATCCGCCGCCGCGCCGACCAGAACATGCCCGCCGCAAGACCGGTGGTGCAGACAATGATCGTCGCCAGCGGTAGTGGTGTGCCGTCATCCAGCGTGCCGACCAGCGGGGCGATAGACCCGCCGATCATGAACTGGACCGCCCCCAACACGGCTGCGGCGGTGCCCGCGATGTCGCCGTGTCGGCTCAGCGCGATGGCAGGGGCGTTCGGGAAGGAAAGACCAGCCGCCGATACCACGACGAACAGCGGCAGCATGAAGCCCAGCAGACCGCCGAAGTTGGTCAAGGCAGTGATCAGTAAGGCGACCGCTCCAGTCAACGCTGCCAGTACACCTACCGAAATCACCCGGACAGGGCCAAACCGGCCGACGAGCACCGGGTTCAGCTGAGTCATCAAGATCAGACCGACCGCATTGGCGCTGAACACCAGGCCGAACGTCTGTGGCGATAGGCCGTATCGCTCTTGAAGAAGGAACGGGGCCCCGGCCACGTAGGCGAACAAGGTGGCGAACATCAGCCCGGCCACGCCGACCATGACTAGGAACATTGGATCGGAGAACAGCCGTCCGTACGCGCGAATCGAGCTGCGTGGGGAGGCCGGCTGACGGCTGGCAGCCGGCAGGGTCTCCGGCAGCGCGCGCCAGGCGACTAGCCAAAGGGCGACAGCGGCCAGCGCCAGCGCGACAAAGATGCCTCGCCAGGAGGTGACGTTCAGCAGTGCGCTGCCCAAAGAGGGGGCGAGGATGGGAGCCACGCCGAGGACAAGGATCAGCCGCGATAGCAGCTGGGCAGCCCGGATGCCGGTGAACAAATCCCGCACCACGGCCATAACCACCACCGCGACCGCGGCGCCGGCGAGACCCTGGAGCGTACGCGTGACAGCTAGTAGGCCGATCGATGGCGCCGCCGCGCAGAGCAACGACATGCCCCCATGGGCGCCCAAGCCGATGAGCAACGGCTTGCGCCGCCCGAATGCGTCGGACAGTGGCCCGATGATCAGCTGACCGAAGCCAAGGCCGACCAGTAGACCAGTGATGGTCAGCTGGGCCTGTGAGTCGGTGGCACCCATCTCGTTGCTGAGCTGTGGGAGAGCGGGCAGATAGGTGTCGATCGTCAGCGGCCCGATGGCCATCAATGCGCCGAGCACAAGGACGAGCTGGACATAGCGGCGCCCGACGAAGGTGGAGGCCGGGGACTGGACGGCTGGGGTTTCAAGAGCCGAATGGGCCACGGACGTCATGGGAGCCTTTCCTCACGGATTGCTTCATGGCGCACGACACTGTGACCAAGATCATTCCACTGGGCCGGCGACGTGATATCCGCAACAGCCCTCATTCCGGCAACCCCGGCCGTCCGGCATTCATTCCGCGACGCGATTTCGAGCGGACGCTCGGACCCGGTGATGCTGGCTCCTGGCGGACAATGCTCGATTTGACGTCGGCCTACCGCTCCCCGGCGCCTGGCCTTCAACACTGCGGTCAATGACGCAAAATCCGTTGCGATATTCCGGCTCGTTTGGGCCAGCGACGGCAGTCCTGTTGGGGGCGACATGCGCTACCCTGAGGTTCCGTCGATCCAAGCTTGAGGCACGTTTGAAGCACAGCGGGGTGTGACAGCAAGGCACGAACGTAGGAAATGCCTTGTCAAGCGGATGTAGTTCAATGGCAGAACATCAGCTTCCCAAGCTGAATATGCGGGTTCGATTCCCGTCGTCCGCTCCCGAGCGTCCGCCCTGGTCAGGGCGATTTGGAGGGTTCTCTCACCTCCTCGGGCTGCCGGCGTTTCTGCTCGCGGGCCCCCCACGGGCCCCAGCGCAGCGTCAGCCTTCGTCGGACTCGGCTCGACGGAGTGACGCTGCGAGCGTCGTCGGTGCGCGTCGAGACGACGGTCCAGCGCCTCGGCGATCGCGCGGTCGGCGACCTGGCTGCTGTGCTGGTAGATCAGGGCGGCCGCGGGGGAGTCGTGGCCCATCCGGGCCATCAGGTCGCGCAGGCTCGCGCCGGACTGGGCGGCGAACGTGTTGCCGGTGTGCCGGAGGTCGTGCAGGTGG
>JBJMIR010000017.1:0-24514 GCA_045806785.1 Propionibacteriaceae bacterium
GTCACCCATCCGGTCCTGGTGGGCGGCGGCACGCCGTTCTTCACGGCCCTGGACAACTGGGTGAACCTGAGCCTGGTGGAGACCCGGACGTTTCCCGACGGCGTGGTGCTGACCAGGTACGAGACCAGGCGCTGAGTGCCCCCGACGTCGGAATCAGCGCGGGCTTCGGGCCACCCAAGGATCTCGTGGCGCTGTGTTCCGAGGCGATCGTGACGTCCCTGCCGGATCCTGTTCCTCACCGCAGACGATCCGTCCGGATGGGGATCGCTTAGGGCACGAGACGTCCGGGCGGCGGAAAGGGCGGTCAGTCCAGATAGCCAGACTTCGGGCCCGCGGTAATGGAGGTTCCGGTGCAGCCGTTGGCGCCGGACCAATGCTTGGCCTCCTTCCCAGGAGACGAGCGGGTCGCCGGCGGTGGATCGAATCGGTGGCAGTCGGAGCCGGTCGGCGACTTCGCATTCGAACAGGAGCCGGTCGGCTCGATGATCGGCGCTGGCTATCGCCGTCCAACGCGGCTCGGCGAGGACCGTTGCGAGAGTGAGGACGGACAGGCGTACGTTGACTCCTTGGCCGCGGCTTCGTGACTGTCAGCACCCATTGCGAAACCTCAGGTCGGACCCGATTCTCAGGGCGTCGAAGTCGATCGACCGCGGCAACCCCTTCAGCCAGACATCGGCAGCGGATTCACTGACGTCCTCAGAGGTGAATTCTTCCTTATGAATAAGGATTTTGCATTGGGACGTACTTCAGTGGACAAACCGAAATGGTCGTCAAATCCATAGCGAAACTAAGCGAAGAACTTGATCAACTGCAGGCTCTGAATCGCACGCTTAGGCGAGATGGTGCTCGCCCTGGAGCTGAATCAGATTCTTAGGGCACTCAAACTGCCGAGCAGGCTGGACGAGGACGATCAACCGGCGCGCGAGGTGATGAGGGCAGCGAGGGCGTTGAGGGTTTCTGGTACCAGCCGATAATAAGCCCATTTGCCTCGCTGTTCCCGCCTCAGGATGCCCGCATCGACCAGAATCTTGAGGTGGTGGGAGACGGTGGGTTGGGACAGTCCAATTGGATCGGTCAGCTCACAGACGCACGCCTCTGCGCTCTCATGCGCCGCTACAAGGGAAATCAGACGGAGCCGGGCAGGGTCGGCCAGTGCCTTGAATCCGCTGGCTAAGATTTCGGCCTCGCGCGGCTGCATGACCTCATCGGCCACCGGCGTACAGCACTCGGTGAGCAGCGGGAGTTCGATACCGGTGGGCATTGGTGAGGTCGGCATGCAACCATCCTGGCATTCATTGACAAATATCGATGGAAGGTGCCTAGACTGTGATACATCGACATCTGTCAATGTGAAGGAAGGATCAGGTGATGAGCGACGCTACAACCCCGGATGAGCTGCGTGAGCAGGTGCGGGAACGCTACGCGGCAGTAGCGGCCACAGTGACCTCCGGTGAAGGAAACGCCTCGTGTTGTGATGGCTCGGACGGCTGCTGCGGCGCGACGGTGTTGGAGATCAACGACCGGTTCGGTTCGGCGCTCTACGCCACTGACGACACCGGCAGCCTTCCGGTGGCCACAGTTGCGGGAAGTCTGGGTTGCGGTAACCCGATCGCGGTGGCCGATCTGCGCGAGGGCGAGACCGTCCTCGATCTGGGCTCAGGCGGCGGCATCGATGTGTTGTTGTCGGCGAAGCGTGTCGGGCCAACCGGACTCGCCTATGGGGTGGACATGACTGATGAGATGCTCGATCTGGCCCGCGCTAACGCTGCCAAGGCGCAGGCGACCAACGTCGAGTTTTTGAAGGGCACCATCGAAGACATTCCGCTGCCCGATGAGTCGGTCGATGTGGTGATCAGTAACTGTGTGATCAACCTATCGGTGGATAAGCCGAGGGTGCTCACCGAAATGTTCCGGGTCCTCAAACGCGGAGGCAGGATTGGAATTAGCGACATCGTCGCCGAAGATCACTTAACTCCGAACGAGCGGGCCGCGCGCGGCTCCTACGTCGGCTGCATCGCCGGCGCCTTGTCAAGAACCGAATATTTCGATGGGTTGGCTGCTGTCGGGTTCGTTGATGTCACCGTACAGTTCGCCCATCAAGCCGCCGACGGCATGCACAGCGCGATCATCCAAGCCAGCAAGCCGCCCAAACGGTTACCTGCAGCGACGACGAGCGGGTCGGGGGCCGCGGCGCCAGCGCCGACGGCCGCTGCCCCCCGACGATGAAGACCGAATCTGCACGTCGTCACTGATTACTACTACTGCGTGACCTCAACACCTCGGTCAAGGAGACCCGATGTCAGACAAGCCGTCCGTGCTGTTTGTCTGCGCCCATAACGCGGGCCGATCCCAAATGGCCGCTGGCTACCTCAACCATCTCGCGGGCGGCCGGATCGAGGTCCGCTCCGCCGGCTCCGAACCCGCCGACAAGATCAACCCAGTCGCCGTCCAGGCGATGGCCGAGGAAGGCATCGACATCGCCGCCGAACAGCCCAAAATCCTGTCCAATGAGGCCGTCAAAGCCTCAGATGTCGTCATCACCATGGGCTGCGGCGACACCTGCCCCTACTATCCCGGCAAACGCTACGAAGACTGGAGCCTCGATGATCCCGCAGGCCAAGACATCAACCACGTCCGACCCATCCGGGACGAAATCAGGCGCAGGGTCGAACGACTGATCAGCGCGCTATAACCGACTGCGTCCACCTGACGCTCGGCTTTCCCGCTCTCGGGAGGCGTCGACAAGGTTCGACGCGGCAACCACGATCCCCACTGTGAATGCGCCAATCGACGGCCGCTGTCTCCAGATTGGCGGCTGTGCGCAGCCACAGCCGATGGAGCTTTTAAGAGCCCCTGGTTTGTTGGCAGCGGTCAGGTGGTGCTGTTTTGGGCGGTCTTGGCATACAGCCGAAGGATGGACGCCCCAACCGCCGCCGCCCTCGCTAATGGCGGCGCGCAACGCCTGGCCATCGGAGAACCTGTCGACGAGCCGATGCTTTCCAAGACCGGCTCGGCCATGTCCGCGGCCAGGGACGCCGCCTGAGTCCCTGAGAGACAGCAGCTTGGGCCCGTGGCCTTGCAGCCGAATGCGAGCCCGTGGATGGACCGTCACTTTGATCAATGATGTCTTCCCCAACGATGCACAAGTGATCACTGACGAGGACTGGATGAAATGTGGATGCGCCGCGGCTGGCCAGCGCTTATTAATGACACAAGGACGGCGTAAGCTCCTAATCCATCTGCCGGGACGCGTGTTCGTTGACTGGTTCATCCGATCGTGTGCCGTCAACGATGGATTGGGCGATGTCGCGGAGTTTGCGGTTGCTGTTCTGCGACAATCTGGACAGGTTCTTGAAGGCGTCATCGGCGCTGCAGCGGTGCCGGGCCATCAAAATGCCCTTGGCTTGCTCGATGACAGCGCGGGATTCCATTGCTGCCCGCATCTGATTCGCAAGTTCGGCGGTGTGGCTGTAGAGGGCCGCATTGGCAACTGCCACACCGGCATAACTGGCGAAGGCCTGGGCGAGGCTGATGGTCTCCTCGGCCAAGGGCTGTGATGTGGAAGCGTAAATATTGAGTGCGCCGACCACCCGCTGCGGTACGGGAAGGCCAACCGAGACAGTGTGGGTGACCCCGGCTTGCCGGGCCGAATGCGCGAAACCTGGATACAGGCTGTCGTCTGCGAAGACATCGACAACCACGGTCTCCCCCGTCAAGGCGGCGTCCAGGCAGGGCCCGCGACCGTTCTGGTACTGGCGTTCGTTCAGATGCATTGCCAGCTGACCGGTGAAGACAACGGTCTTCGCCTTGTCGTGGTCGACCAAGGTCACCGACACCTCATCGGTGTCGGGCACGGTCTCGCGGGCGAGCGCAGCAATCCGTCCCAAGGTTTCGTTTAAGGATCCGTCGCCGAGCATGATCTTGCTCAGCTCCGCGAATGCGGCCAGCGGCTCCCGATTGGCACCGTCCCTGGATGACTCAACTGTCATAATCGCCTGGCTTTCACACAACACGCATACCGTTCAAAGAGAGAGTGAGTGGGTCTCTCCTGTCGTGAGCGGACGCACCAATCCGATGAGATGCGTCACTGCGTGGGTCGATCCGCTTCACCGAGGGCCAGCCGACGATCTGCTGGTTCGCTTTCCTCACGCGAGGGCAACCACAGCAGTTCCAACCTACAACAAAGGAAGCCTTGACCGGCATGAGAGGAGCGACCGGGAGGCTGCTTGCTGAACCGGTCCCGCCTAATGTTGGCCCTGCCTAGCCAAGAGCAATATCTCGAAGGAGAGCGACGACCGACTGGAAGCCAAGATTGACCGCCTGCTGTCTGAGCAGGGCATCGATCCAGCCGACTTCGACTATCAGGAGGAAGAACAACTCCAGAAGTAGCGCCTGCGGCTCCCTAGCGGTGCGGCGGCTTGATCAATGGCCGCGATGGCGAGCCCGGGGGTGGGTCACCGGTCCATCCAAGTACGGCCTGGTGAACTGCAGCGTCCGCTTCAGCGGGGAAGGTAAGGCACGTGTCGTCGGCCCCGGCGAGGATGAGGCGACTGCCATCAGCCAGCCGCCCCAGGTGCTGCGCACCCAGGCAGGCGGGGGGAAGTCCTCAAGCTGTGATACCTCCTGCGGATCCTGCTCGAAGTCATCCCCTGCAGCTGATGATCTTGGTCCGGCCGTAGTACATGACGATCAGGCGAGGACCACATCGGCGGAGCGCTCAGAGCACGCTATGACCTGGCCGGCGATAGCAGCCACTCGCCCTTGATAGGCCGGGCTTGGGTCTCCGAACCGGATAGATAGCTTTCAGGCATGAGCGACCTGATAGTCAGCGGAGCCGGCTGATGCTCCACGTACGTCTAATTGCCCCGCCTGAGTCGACGGCGGAAATACTGCGGCTGCTCGATGCCAGCCCGGCCGTTACCCACCTATGTCTCAACGAGCAGTCGGCTCGCAAACCATCAGGAGATGTGGTCAGTTTTGATGTCGCCCGAGAGGGGGCGACCAGCGTTCTCGAGGCCCTGCGCGATTTTGGCTTAGACCGCAGGGGCGCAATTGTGGTCGAAAACCTGGATATCAGCATCTCTGAATCGGCGATCAAGGCAGAAGAGGAAACGCCCGGCGAGCCGGCGGATGCGGTGGTTTGGGAAGGTCTGGAGCAGAGCGCGGGCGAGGAAACCCGCCTCTCTATCACGTACCTCTGTTTCATGATGGTGGCGACCATGATTGCCGGCATCGGGGTGATGCTTGATCAACCGATTCTCATTGTCGGGGCGATGGTGGTGGGGCCGGAGTTTGGCCCACTCGTCGCATTTTGCATAGGGATTGTCACCCGACATCGAGACCACGCCACCCGAGCGCTCGGCACCCTCGTCCTAGGCTTCGCCGTCGGAATGGCAGCAGCAGTGATTTTCACCTGGATTATGACAGCTTTGGGACTTCTGGACCAATCCATGCTTATAGCCGAGCGGCCCTTGACGAGCTTCATTTGGAAGCCTGATGCGCTCTCATGGATCGTTGGTTTCCTTGCCGGGATCGCAGGCATGCTGGCGCTTACCTCTGCTAAGTCCGGTGCTCTAGTAGGCGTCCTGATTTCGGTCACAACCATTCCGGCCGCCGCCAATGCGGCGGTGGCGCTTGCCTATTGGGTGCCCAGTGAGGCTGTCGGGTCGGCTATCCAGCTGGTGATCAACCTCTCCGCCATTGCTGTCGCTGGAACGCTCACCTTGCTGATCCTCAAAGCGCGCGCAGAGCGGCTTGCGCGACGAAGCCCTGTGACACGCACGGTGTAAGGCTTTGTTGGTCTCAATGGCGATTTGGGCCGCCTCATTGGAGTCTCTGGGCAGTCCGAGATGATTTCACTTCCGCTGCGCTGCCCGGCAGAACCGGCGCCGGTGCACGCTCGGCTGCCTCCAGACCGCGCTTGCCGTTACCATGCGTACAGACGCCCCTCGTGAGGCGTGGGGTGACCGGCGGCTCGGATGTCGACCCGGTTGAGGAGGGGGACCTTACCAGCGCCGCTGTTTTAGGCTGCCTCGTTCCGGGTACCGCTGATCGACGAGGGGCGGTGTCAGGCTGCGATCGGAGGATTGCGTGCACGGTCAAAAATCATCGAAAGTACGAAACGCCTGCTGATGTGTGGCAGCAGGACTATGACGATTGAAACGGCCGCCATATCGCGCCCATGATCGTTTTCTCGGGGTTCTCCTCTACCGTGATGCCATGTGAGCCTTCGGGGCTAGCTGTGCCATGACCACATTCAAACCTGCCGATATCGCATCGGTCACTCCGAAGCTGCCGCTTCAACTACGGGCCGCCGCACCGCACATCACCGTAATAGGTCATGCAATGCTTGACGGCTGGTGGTTCGGTTCCACCGAGCGGGTCTGTCAGGAAGCGCCGGCGCCCGTCGTCGAGCTACGCCGCCGGCAATATGCGGCGGGCGGCGCCGCTAATACAGCAATGAATTTGGCAGCGATGGGTGCCCGCGTACGCCTAGTCGGCTTGATTGGCGAGGACGAGGCGGGAGCAACTTTGTGCCGGTTACTCGAATCCGCCCACATCGATATCTCCGGCCTGATCAGCACACCCGAAATCGCCACGGTAACCAAGACCCGTGTGGTAAGCCAAGACCAAATCCTGCTACGCCTAGACGATGTAGCTCACTTTGAGTACCCGCATTCCCTCCAGGCAGATCTCAGGAACGCTGCTGCCGTAGGCGTTGCAGGCGCGGATGCCTTGATCGTCTGCGACTACGGTTGCGGCGGACTGCAGAGCCGGTAATAGCGGCATTGTCAAAGGTCCGGCCGCCGTTAGTCGTGGTAGATGCACACGACTGCTCCAGTTGGTCAGTCATCCAGCCTGATCTGGCCACGCCCAATGCGGCCGAGGCTTTCCGACTGCTCGGTCGGGACCTGCCGATCGTGCAGCGGTTACCGGAGCTGGAGAAGTCGCAACATATGCTGCTGGCTCGCACGGGCGCCACGGCGGTCCTTGTGACACTTGATCGCGATGGAACAGCGTTGCTGACTGCCGAAGGAGTGACGCACACCACGCACGCTCATCCGGTCGCCGAGAAGTCCGCCGCCGGCGCCGGTGATACCTTCATCGCCGCATTGACGCTTGCTCTATCGGCAGGTCTCGGTATCCCGGCAGCAGCCGAGTTCGCGCAGGCGGCTGCCGATGTCGTTGTGCGGCGGTTTGGAACGTCGGTGTGTTCCACCCAGGAACTGGTCGAGTACCTCAATGAGCAAGGCAGCACCGTGCTGGCAGAGGATGCGTTGATTCGTCGCCTTATGGAAGATCGCGCGGCTGGTCGAACCATCGTTTTCACGAACGGCTGTTTGACGTACTGCATCGCGGCCACACCAGCTATCTGACACAAGCGGCCAAGCTGGGAGACGTCCTAGTGGTCGCCGTCAACAGTGACCGCTCGGTACGGCAATTGAAAGGCCCAGACAGGCCGATTAATACTGAGACCGATCGTGCTGCGGTCCTTGCCTCCCTCTGGTGCGTGAGTTACGTAACGGTGTTCGACACGGTCGTATCTCAACGACGATCGGCCGGCCGAACGTAGCGCCTTCCAGCCGTGGTTGGACGGCGTGCGGCCCGAGCGCATTCGCCGCGGCACCGCCGAATTCGATCGTTGGCCGCTGCACAACGCAGCCAACCTCGCCCATCTGGCGGCGGCGCTTCAAATGGAGCGAGGCAACTGGCTCGCCTATAAGGTGGCCTGGATTGGAGCCTGCGTCCTCTACCGCCGGCAGGCGCTGATCGACTGCGGTGGGTTCGACTTCTGGAGGCTCCTCGCTCCAGAGCACAGCGGGGAGGATGTCGCCGCACAGTGGCGGGTGATGGAACGGTTCGGCGGTGCCGGCATTCTGCCCAGCGGCGCCGTCCATTTGGAGGCCGAGACCACGATCCCTGTCCGAAACGTAGATGCCTTCGACGTTGTTTTCGGTGCCGAGCTGCCGACCGCTCGATGGTGACTGTTCAAGCTTTCGGGGAACTGTGGCCGCCATTTTCTGGCGTACGCCGGATAGCCGTCCTCCGCGGTGGTGGTCTGGGCGACCTGCTCCTCGCCATGCCGGCGGTCGAGTCATTGGCCCGCCGCTTACCCCAAAGCCGAGATCACCTTGCTCGGCTCCGCACTGCATGCCGAGCTGCTGCACGGGCGGCCCTCGCCGTTCTCCAGCATCGAGATCCTGCCGCAGGGGCTCGGCATGGGGCCGGGCGTCGCCGATCCGCTGGAGACAAGCCAATTCCTCCACCGCATGCAGGCTCGTCGCTTTGATTTGGCCTGCGGCGCCGTTGGCCGAGCGAGTCATTCGCCGCATTGGCCGCCCAACTGGTTCTCGAGGATGGGGCGCAGGTCGTCATTATCGGCGATCAATACGAGATGAGCGTCGCCGAACAGGTCCTGGCAGGGACCGAAAACGCCCCCGCCGGCCGAGTTTCGTCGATCGCCGGCCAGACCTCGCTGGCCGAACTCATCAAGATACTGCTCCAAGCATCTGTGCTCGTCGCCAACGACTCCGGCCTCCGGCATCTTGCCGGCGCCCTCGGTATACCGACGGTCGGGATTTACTGGTGCGGCAATCTGATCAACGCCGGACCACTGAGTCGTACCCAAGATCGTGTTCAGATCAGTTGGACAACGCATTGCCCAGTGTGTGCCTGTGATGCCGTCACTATCAGCCCGAACAGCGCGCGATGCGAGCACGACGTTTCATTCGTTACCGAGATAGCGGTAGCTGATGTGCTGGAGGACGTACACGCGCTGCTCTCCGATAAACGGTAGTGCGCTTAGAACGACCGCAGCGTGCTCGCGCATCGATATCTGTCAATCTTCAGCTAGAAAGCCGACCGCCTGAAACGGCGCAGCCCATGATGGCGTATGGCAGCGGTCAAGGTTCGTTACGGCGGCTTCCGAAGTTGCTATGACCATTGGGGCACTTGGGTATCTTGTCGCCTTTAGTGACATGAACCTTCTCTCCGCAAGAGTCACAGTAGAAGTCGCCCGTCTCCTCAGCGCGTTCACCGGCCTTGGCGGTCATGTTGGCTCTCCATCCGCTTGACGAATAAGTCGTTACTCGGACCATTCAGCAGGCCTTTGCTACCCCCTTGCAGCGACGACAAACCGTGTCTCTGACCGGCCGTTCAACCGGACCGGGTGACGCGGCGGAAGGTGTGGCAGGCCATCTTCTCAGCTGTCTCGGGAGGCCGCCGCAAGATCGGCGGCGAGGCTGACGAGCTCGGGCTGGATGCCAGGCACGGACGCCATAGCGCCATTCGACTCCAGAGTCAGCGGGGCGCCGGCGTAGTCGGTGCAGATCGCTCCCGCCGCACGGGCGATCGCATGCCCCGCGACGACGTCGTACGGGTTGTTGTGGGAGAGCAGCATGCCCTGAATCTGACCGTCCACCAGCCACGCCCACAGCACCGACGCAGCACCAACACACCGAAAACGCAGCGCACGGCGGTGGATCGTCATGGTCAGTTCAAGGTAGGCGTCCATGCGCGCGCCACCCCGATGAAAGGCATCGCCCATGCCGATGATTCCCTCCTCCAACGCGTCGACGTCGGCCACCGCACCCGAGTCCACGCGTACGCCGAGGAACGGCAAATCGATGACACCCAGCGTCGGCACACCGTCCTCCAGCAGGCCGAGCATCACCCCGCACAGCGGTGAACCGGTCGCATAGTTGATCGTCCCGTCGAGCGGATCCGCGACCCACACCCGGCCCGACTCAAGAGCCGCCCCGCCACCCTCCTCACCGTAGAAGCCGATCGTCGGAGTCGACTCGGCGAGAGAGCGCTGCATCGCCAACTCGCTAGCCAAGTCCACGTCGGTGAGGAAGTCCTTGGCCGCCTTACCGATCCGCTTGTGTGGTCGGGCACGCCCGTCCCGCAGGATCTTGACCGCTTCATCCACTGCGGCGTGCGCCGCCGCCAGCTCTGGCCTCACGCCGGCATCGTATGACTTCCCAGCCCCGAGAACGGACCGCCTCGACGTAAGCCTCCCATTGGCACAAAGCAAGCTGCCCATCGACGGGAGCACGCTCCAGAGGAGTGAGCTCACCATCCGCGATCGAGGGCGATGGAGGACGGACGAGCAGGCGCGGTATGCCAGGACGATATCGAAGGTCACCGAACTCGCCGGCAAGCCGCCTATGATCATGCCCCGAGCGTTAAGCCCGTGTTCTGCCTGCGCGATGGGGTACACCGACGACATTGTCTTCAGGGTCGCCAAGCTGGCTGCCACGGGTACGATCGCCGGCTGTGCGGCGAGCGCCTCCGACGCCATCGGCAAGTTGGCTGTGCCCTTCGCCGCCTGCTATCTCGGCAGCCTGCTGATACTGCTCGCCTTGTACGTCCGGGCCTGGCGGCACGTTCCCGAGGCACGGCCGACGATTGTGGTGTACCTGATCATCGTGAGTCTCAGCGCTACGCTATGGGCAGTGTCGTTGGTCGTACCGGACGCCATCCGCTACGCGGTGTGGGCTATCGCTGTGTTGGTGTCCGCTGCCGGACCGGTGCTGGCAACCTTGCGGTCGGACACTGCTCCGCTACAAGTAGAGCATCTGCCGGAGCGGTTCGCGTTGCTGGTGATCCTCGTCCTGGGCGAAGCGGTCGGTGGAGCTGCCAGAGGCGTACACGATGCATCCTGGCCCCCGATTGCCATTGCAGTAGGCGCGCTTGCGTTTGCCATCGCCGCCGGCATGTGATGGATCTACTTCGACGTCACAACGCCGAGCAGCGCCTCAAAGCTGCGGGAAGTGCAAGCGGACGAGGAGGACGCGCAGTCAAGCCCAGACGCTGGCGAATCCAGCGGACGGATCTCTGACGCACGCTACGACCCTTTTTCTACGGCCACCTCCCACTGACCTATGGCGTCGTATTAGGCCGGGGTGGGCTTGGAGGAGTTGGTCGTGCATCCGGACAAGGCGGCTCCGTCCGTGGCGGGCTGGATATTTGCCTCCGGTCTCGTCCTGTTCGTCGCAGGGGTGGCGCTGGTGATCAGCGGCACCACAGAGACAGTCCGCACGATATGGCCCTGGCCCCTCGCCGCCATCCCGATCGTGCTACTAGTCGCCCTCGTCCCGTTTCCCGGCAGTTTGGTGTTAACCGCGACGTACGCCCTCGGAATCCTGCTAGTAGCTGCACTGGGCACACGCGCCATCCGCCAACCCGATACCGCGCTAGGCGACAAGTGAGCCATCCCACTCGCAGTAGAAGGTCGCTCTGCACTACCAGGCGTAATCCTCGGGTGCGGTCTTGTGACCGGGGAAGATCTCGTCGAGGCGGCGTAGGTGCTCCGGCGACAGACTGAGCTCCACGGCAGGCAAGGCGCTGTCCAACTGGTCACGGGTTCGCGGGCCGATGATCGGTGCTGTGACTGCTGGCCTGGTGAGCAGCCAGGCCAGGGCCAACGTGCCGGGTTCCGTGCCGATCTCATCTGCCAGGTCCTCGTACGCCTGGATTTCCTTGCGATGTTCGGCGAGGCTTTGCGCCGCACGGCCCTCGAGTCGCCGAACGCCCGTGTCTTCGTTCTTTATCACCCCGCCGAGCAGTCCGCCCTGCAGCGGTGACCACGGAATGATCCCGAGGCCATAGTGCTCCGCGGCCGGGATGACCTCGAGCTCGATATCGCGAACCAGCAGGTTGTACAGCGATTGTTCGCTGACCAAGCCCATCAGGTTTCGCCGGGCAGCGGCGGTTTGCGCATCGGCGATATGCCAGCCGGCGAAGTTGCTACTGCCGGCGTAGAGGACCTTGCCTGCCTGTACCGCGACCTCGATCGCCTGCCAGATCTCTTCCCAGGGGGTGTTTCGATCGATGTGGTGGAACTGGTAGAGATCGACATAGTCGGTCTGCAGCCGGCGCAGGCTCGCATCGAGCGCCCGGCGGATGTTGAGCGCCGACAACTTGCCCTCGTTAGGCCAGCTGCCCATCTCGCCGTAGACCTTGGTGGCGAGGACGGTCCGCTCACGGCGGCCGCCGCCGCTGGTGAACCAGTTGCCGATGATCGTTTCAGTCTCGCCTGGCTCGCTCCCGTAGCGGTTAGCAGTATCGAAGAAGTTGATCCCCACGTCATGGGCGACGTCCATGATCGAGTGCGCGTCTTGCTCGGAGGTTCGAGGGCCGAAGTTCATCGTGCCGAGACAAAGCCGGGAGACCTGAAGGCCGGTACGGCCAAGATAAGTGAAGTCCACTCAGGCAGCCTCTCACCTTCCGGCAGCCGCCAGGCCATCGGCATGACCCTGTGGAGCAGTGGCCAGAAGCTTCTCTATGACTGCCGCGAGGGCTGCCTTTTCTTCCTCGCTGAGGACGTCGAACATCAGCCGCCGCACCGCCTTGACGTGGCCGGGGGCAGCCTCCTCGATTGCAGCACGGCCCTGAGGGGTGATCACGACGAAAGCCCCGCGGCCGTCCTCGGAGCATGCCGCACGCTCCACCAGGCCACGATGTTCCATGCGCTTGACGTGATGTGAGACCCTGCTGCGTTCCCATTGCAGCAGCCCGGCGAGCTCAGTGACCCGCAGCCGACCCTCGGGATTGTCAGTGAGATGGACCAGGACCTCATAGTCCGGCATCGACAAGCCGGTGTCTTCTTGCAACTCCCGCTGCAGCGTCGAGGCCAACTCTGCGTTGAGCTTCAGCCAGCCGCGCCACAGGTGCTCCTCCTGCGCGGTCAGCCATTGAACCGCAGGGCTCATATCGACCATCGTATCGGGAATAGTTGACACGTCACACGGGTTCAACGTCATGTACGTGACACGTCATCAATCTTTGGCGTGACTTCCGCCGATTCAGGAGACACGAATGACCAACCCAACCATCTTCACGCCGGCCACCACCGTCGCCGACCTGTCCGGAACCTACGTCCTGGACCCCGCCCACAGTCGCATCGGGTTTGTGGCCCGGCACGCGATGGTGACCAAGGTCCGCGGCCAGTTCAACGAATTCGAGGGCAGCGGCGTCGTCGACGCAAACGACTTCACTAAGTCAACCGTCACCGTGACCATCCAGGCCGCCAGCATCGACACCCGCAACGAGCAGCGCGACGCCCATCTGCGCAGCAACGACTTCCTCGCCATGGAGGAATACCCGGAGATCACGTTCGCCTCCACCGGCATCCACCAGACTGGGCCCACCAGCGTCGAGCTAACCGGCGACCTGACCATCAGGGGCGTCACCAACAGCGTCACCATCCCGTTCGAATTCGAGGGCGCCGCCACCGACCCATTCGGGAATCTGCGCGTCGGTTTCGAGGGCTCCGTAGTCATCAACCGCAAGGACTACGGCGTCACCTGGAACGTCGCGCTCGAGACCGGTGGCGTCCTGGTCAGCGACAAGATCACCCTCGAGTTCGAGGTCTCCGCGATCAAGACTGCCTGACCTCAGGCACCGGTCACGCGGCAGCAGCTGGGGTCGACCGCCTGGTCTTCGGCCGGCCCCAGCCGCTTAACAAGACCGGCCGATAGCCAGACACCGGGCTAGCGCTGACAGCCGGCAGCACCGGTACTACGGTGACGGTATGGTCAGGGGCCGGCGGGCAATCATGTGGTTCGCGGCCTTGCTCCAGATCTGGCTACTCACGGCGTGCAGCGGATCTAGCGCCTCCCCGGCGCAGTCGATCACCCTCTACACCTGCGTCAATGACACGACGATTCAACCCGTACTGACGCAGTATCAGGCCACGCATCCGGGCGCAAAGGTCGAGTTATTCCGCGCTCCGACTGGTCAGCTGAACGCGCGGGTCGCCAGCGACATTCGCGCCGGCGGCTTGAAGGCCGACGTTATCTGGGCTTGCGACCCAGTCACCATGCAGGACTACGTGACCCAAGGGCTGGTCGGCGGCTGGACTCCAGAGACCGAAATTCCTGCCACCGTACGCACCCGGGACTATGTCGGGATCGCCATGCTTTACCTGGTTGCGATCACCCGCGAGGGAGTGAAGGCACCGGCATCCTGGTCTGGTCTTGCTGGGGCCGGGAAGGTGGCGGTCCCGGATCCCAATGTGGCGGCTTCCGCGCTCGGCGCCCTGGGCTTCTTCGGTGCCAAGTTCTACGCCGATCTCAAGGAGCACGGTGCCGTACAGGTTGGCACGCCCGATGACGTCACGACCGGTGTCGCGCAGGGCACCTACGACGCCGGCATGACGATCGCGAACTCCGCCTACGCCGCTCAACAGAAGGGCTCGCCGATTACCGTGAGCTGGCCCAAGCCGGGTGCTGTCGCGATCTATGGGCCGGTCGCCATATCCAAGACCACGAAGAACACCCAAGCTGCAAAGGATTTCCTGTCCTACCTGACAAGTCGAGAAGGCCAGACCGTCATCGGCAGCGCTGGGTCCTATCCGACATTGCTGGATGTCGCCGGACCGGAGAAGCCGAGAGCCGCACCGGTGGTCTATCCCGACTGGAACGCGGTGACGAGCCAGAAGGCTGCCCTGCTGGAGGACTACGCCAAGATCTTCGGCGGATAGCGTGCGGTCTGGCCGAGCATGGGTCGTAGTGGCCCTGGCTCTTGCGCTGGCATCGGCCGCTGTCCTGGTCCTGATACCGCTTGGGGTACTGATCAAAACGAGTTGGCTGGAAGGCCGCGGCCGGCTGGCGGACATCTTCGGCAGCCCGGGATTCGGGTCAGCCGTTCTGCACTCGTTCGAGCTTTCAGCGGCTGCCACCCTGCTCGCTGTTCCGGTCGGTGTGGCCATTGCTTTGGCACTTCGCGGCCCCGGCCTTCCCGGCCGGGCCTTCTGGCGATTGGCGGTGCTGCTGCCGGTCCTGGTGCCGGACTTCGTTCTGGGCTACAGCTGGCTGATGGCCTACGCGCGAGCCGGCCTCACCAGCGAACTGTTGGGCTTTGCCTGGACGCACATCCAGAGTCCCGTCGGCGTCTCAGTGATCGTCGCTGCCAATGCCGTGCCCTTGGTCTACCTGATCATTACCGTGGGCCTCGCCACCCGCGCGGAGCCCACCACCGAACGCGCCGCGCGAACCTCCGGAGCAGGTCCGGCGACGGTGCTCTGGACCATCACGCTGCCGCTGCTGGCACCGGCGATCGCCGCTGCGGCGGTGCTGGTCTTCGTCCTTAGCATGGGCGCATTCGCGATACCGCAGGTCGTCGGAGCGCCGGCAGGTTTCGGCACCATCACGACCCGCATTTACGCCGACCTCGCTCTTGGAAGTAACCCACAAGGCTTCCTCGAGGCGATCATGCTGGCGCTGCTGCTCGTCCTGGTCACACTGATCGTCCTGGCCCCGGCTGAGACAGTGCTCGGTGGCCGACTTCAGATTGGACGGACAGCATCGCGGGACACAGACTGGCCGACCAGCAGTCGCATGACGCGGGTGATCGTGACGACGGCCATGGCTGTGTATCTCATGATCACTAGCGGCCTGCCGCTGCTCGCGCTGCTGAGCGCGGCCATCACTCGGGCGATTGGGGTGCCCTC
Organism: Propionibacteriaceae bacterium; assembly: GCA_045806785.1. GTDB lineage: Bacteria > Actinomycetota > Actinomycetes > Propionibacteriales > Propionibacteriaceae > Microlunatus. Next base: position 15,458 of record JBJMIR010000017.1, read on the forward strand.
GACGCCGGACAACTGGACTACCGACAACTTCCTCACGGTCCTGACCCCGCGGACCGGTTACGCCCTCGGCCGCAGCCTGCTGCTCGCCCTGGCTGCCGCGTCCATCCTGATAGCGCTCGGCTCCCTCGCAGCGGCACTCGGCCGAACCCGCGGCGGCCGGAGTCTGAGCGTCTTGATCACCCTCACTCTGGTACTGCCGGGATCTACCCTGGCGGTCGGCTTGCTGATCGGCTACGGGCGCTGGCTCGCGGATACGGTGGTGATCATCTTGATCGCGTATCTGGCCAAGCTCTGGGCGCTCGCACATCGGCCGATATCTGCGGCGGTCGACCGGTTACCGTCGGCCAGCCTGCATGCGGCTCGAGTAAGCGGAGCTAGGTTGCCGACCGCGCTGGCGACAGTGGTCGTTCCGCTGCTGCGCCCAGCCTTGATCGCTGCGTGGGGACTGTGTTTCCTGACGGCTTTGCACGAGGTGACTATGTCGAGCCTGCTCTACGGCCCTGGCAGCGAGACGTTGGCTGTCGTGGTGCTCAACAGCGCGGAACTCGGCAATGTGGGTGCGACTGCCGCATTGTCGGTGCTCGTCACCGCCATCGTGGTGCTGCCCGGGGCAGCACTGTGGGCCCTGAGCCGGCCCCAAGCTCATAGACACAGCGCCCACAGGTCGAGGGCCTGATCGGCAGAGCGTGTCGAACGTCCTGGAGCTGCGCGACCTGTCGATCCGGTACGGCTCGACCCAGGTCCTCAACTCGCTGAATCTGAGGGTTGGGGACGGCGAGATCGTCGCGCTGCTTGGACCGTCAGGCTCCGGCAAGTCGACTCTGCTCAATGCGATCGCCGGCTTTCTGCCGATCTTCGGCGGAGAGATCCTCCTCGCTGGACGCACCATTGCGACGCCGCGGCACACTGAGCCGCCAGAGCGTCGGGACATCGCCTTCGTCTTTCAGGACTACGGACTGTGGCCACACCTCACGGCCCTCGACACCGTCGCCTATCCGCTGCGACGGCGGGGCGTACGCCCAGGACCGGCGCGAGATCAGGCGAGGAACATCCTCGAGCGGCTCGGTATCGGTCCGCTCGCGGACCGGAAACCGGCCCAGTTGTCAGGCGGCGAACAGCAGCGAGTGGGCCTCGCCAGGGCGATGGCGCGGGAAGCTGCGGTCTACCTGTTCGACGAGCCGACGGCCCATCTCGACGCGCCCTTACGTGAGGTGTTCCTCGCCGAGCTGGCGGCTCGCCGGCGCGAGTCCGGCGCTGCAGCCATCTACGCCACTCACGATGCGGCCGAGGCGCTCGGACTGGCCGACCGGGTCGCCCTGCTGGTCGGCGGCCAGGTGATTCAGGACGGCTCGCCGCAAGAGCTCTATGCGGAGCCAGTCAGTGTTCAGGCCGCCCGCCTGACTGGGCCGGCCTCACTCCTCTGCGGCATTGAAGGTCCGTTGCTGGTCCGGCCCGATTGGGTCCGTTTAGGCGGGAATCGGGTGGGCGTAGTGGTCGACGTCTGGTTCCGCGGTTCGTACACCGATTACGTGCTGCGCACCACGGACGGGGAGCTGCTCCTTCGTACGGCCGCCGCGCCCGCGCACGAACGCGGTGAAGAGGTGAACTGGTCATTGGACCGATGTTGGCCGCTGTCGGATACCGATTTAGGCCCCGACTAACTGTTGTCGAGGAGAACCGCTGGACCGGCGTGCAGGTTGCCCTCGTTCACGATCCGGAGATGGCGGAGCGTGAAGTCGCGGAGGTAGCCGACCTGCCGGCTGGTAAGCCGGTCACAGATCCATTCCCAGTGCAAAGAAACCCAGTCGCCGGATTGCAGATCACCGATCATGCTGACGCCGTCGATGGAACGCACCACCGTCTCGACCTCTGGTTCTCCCATGCCGAGCAGGTGGCCGTCCCAGGTGAGCGAGCGTGACTCGACAACTACCTGATCACCAGTCACGGCGCGGACCTGACCCCAGCGGATCCGGCACCGATCAAGCACCGTAAGAGCGTGCTTGGCTTTGCGTCCGTCGCTCAATAGGCCGGTCCAGGGATAGATGCAGAACACCGCGAAGCTGTGATGCGGCACTCCACCAGCGAGCACACTGGTCGTCAGAGTCGCGAACTTGCCGCCGGTAATGCGGCGGAACCGCTCTTCCATCGAATCGCCCACAGCGCGAGTGGAGACCTGGTCGAGCCGCGGACTGCCCACCCAATAGGCCTCGACCACCCGCCGGTCCAGGGGGTCCGCGACACCGGTGGCCGCGGCGATCAACTCCAGGTAGGGCCAGGCACCGGCGAACTGCTGTGATAGCGCCCGTAGACCGCGATGGTCGGCGCCGGCAACGCCGTATTCGAAGAATGCGGTGGAATCATTGGGTCCGCAGTAGCCATGGAAGTTGGGCGGGAAGGCGTAGCGGGCGAAGAGCGCCGGTCCCGGAACACGGGTTCCAGCGGCCGGGCCGATTGGATTTTGCGTTGCGGTCACGGCGCGGGTCTGCCCATCAGTTCCAGGCCGGCCAGGACCTCATTGGCCGACGCCTCGTCGATGCGCTCCAGGGCAAAGCCCATGTGGATCAGGACCCAGTCGCCCGGATTCAGCGCCTCCTGGTCAAGGTCGAGCAGTCCGAGGTTGATCCGGCGCTGGGCACCTTGAACGTCGACGAGGCCCAGTTGGCCGTCGTACTCAGCGAGCACCTCGATCACCTGACCGGGAATGCCAAGACACATGACGCAGCTATCCCTTCCCGGTCACCGCAGCTTGATGATCAGCGCGGTGAGCCGTCCACGGTCGCCGGGCAAGGAGCTCTCGTACGGCATCAGCAGCGACCGGCACCGCACGACGCAGCGGTTCCGACAGCCCAATTCCTTGGCCGAGGTCCATCGGTTGAGCGCCGACCACGTACGTCGGCGGGAGCGTCCCGCCGAGGGCAGGCAGGCCGGCCAGCACGGCGACCGGGTTCATCCCATGCGGGTCATAGCCGGCGTCAGTCGATGCTAAATCGTCCACAGCGACGGCCAATACCGCCACCTCACCCGCACGGCCAGCAGTCGGCAGCGCATCGATGAGAATCAGCGCCGAACAACCATCGAGCAAGTCGTAGCACAGATGCAGGCCGCGAATCCCATAGTCGACCAGGCGTACGTCGGCCGGCAGCGCGGGCTGGTCCGCTGCCTGCAGGTGCCGAACGACCTCCGGGCCGAATCCATCGTCGCCGAGGAACATATTGCCAATGCCGGCGACCAATACCTCTTCGCTCACCGGGGTTCGCTCAGGTCCTCGCCCCGCTGAGTGCCGGAGACGTGCGCCGGCCCTACTCCGGGATCGCTGGATTCGCTCTCCGGCATGCGATCCGCGGGCTGTTCATCGGCAGGTGAGGCATGCTCACCTCGTGCGGTGTCCGTCGGATCCGCGACTTTCATCTCCTCATCACGGACCGGTCCGGTAGCACCTGCCGTCTTGGCACCCTCCTTCTCGGTCTTGCTCTGATCGTCCACGTCGGCGCTCTCCCGGCGACCCTCGTACGGCGGCACTGTGCGCCCCTCGGTGTCGGGGTCGCTCCCGCCGGTAAAAGACTCGGTGCTCATCAGCGATCCTCCTTCCTTCGGCCTGCCACGCGTAATCAACCGCCCTGGTCACCGGTCGGCAGGTGCACCTCACCAGTCTGCGATTCCTGAGCGTCGACCGACTCTGAACCACCTTCGACTCTGCCCTCGGGACGATCCGTTGGACCTCCTCCCGGCTCATCCGAGCCGGTGTCCCGAGAGCCCATCGGGCCCCGCTCGGATTGTGGCTCCTCTGTCAGATGCTCACCTGGCATGTCGCTCATCGATTCTTCTCCTTCCTGCTGCTGGTCACATTCGGCGCATCTCGGTGTACCTGCGCATGTCAGGAATCGACCGGACTCCGATCACCGCGGCGCCGACGACCGCCGCAATGATCAACACAGTGGCGACCCAGCCCACCTTCTTCACGATGTGCCCTCCTTTCTCTGGTTCGGCAGTACGTCTGCCAGCGGCTCCAGCTCCTCTGGGGCGAAGTAGAGATAGCGGCCATACCAGTCGTGCAGATCGGCCGCCGGGTCGTCGATCAAGACGACCGCCACATGCACCTGGCCGTCGACGTCCGACATAACGGCCGTGACGCGGGCATCTTGCTCTGCAAAGAAGAGATCTTGTGCGTCGGCGCGGCGGGACGGGTGAATGCGAACTCGGCTGCCCTTGCTGACCGGGACGCCCTCGATAAGCACCGAGTCGAGTTCAGGTCGTACGGACTCGTCCGCGAGCGGCTCCCACCAGGGGGTGGACTCCCCCGCACCCGGGTCTTCCCACATCATGGAGTGGCCGGCGCCGTCGCGGGGCGGTATCGGATCCGCCGCTTGCGCCCGGGGTTGACGCAGAACTCCGTGCAGCTGCTGCAATGCCTCCGGGGTCATCTGATCGCAGCGGTCGATGATCTCGCGTGCGTGTGGATCAGTCGCGCGAGCCTCGGCCTTCTCTTCGTCTGTCATCGTCATCACCCGGAGCGTGAGGATTTCGTCGATCTCGGTGGAGTCGAAGAGGGCACCAGCACTTTCCGGGGCGACCTCGGGATAGTCGTAGAGAATGATCGGCGAACCGAGCACTATGTCGGTGCTTCCAGGCGGTCCGGCCAGTACCGGCCAGCACCGATGCTGCTGGCAGCCGGCAGCCGCCGCCGCGGCTGCCCGAGGCGGCTCGAGCAGAGACACGAATCCGGCATTCGAGGATTCGATCAACAGATGGGCGCCGATCAGCGAGCATCGGATCGCGTCATCGGGATTGCCGGGCTGCACGCCGGTAATGTTTTCGACCTCGATCTCCAGCCGAAGATAGCCGCCGACTTCGGTGATCGCTGCCCTTAGCTTGGCGCTCAGCGGCCAGCGTCGGCGGACAATGCGTCCTGCGCCGGAGCCGTCAGTATCAACTGACGGATCGATCTGATCACCACCAGCCACATCGATCCGCCGTACGACTCCCTCGGCCAACTCGGACAGGGAAAAGGCCGGCCAGCTGTACTCCTGCTCGATCGCCTCGTCCCAGCTGAAAACAAGATCATCATCGACGACCAGCTGATCTACCGGGATGAACCCGGACGGTTCATCCTTGTCCGGCGCTTCTACGATCCGGCGCTGTAGCTGAAGGAAGCGCAGATAGATCGTCACAGTCGGAACCGCCCAGGTGTTCTGGTCCAGGCGCTCCAGCAGGCACTGCAAGGACATTGTTCGCTCCTCGCCGATACCCTGCTCCGCCGCACCGGGCGGCCCGAGTACCCCAAACTGCCACCGCGCCTGGTTCTTACCGGAGGTTGCCCGGTACGGATACAGCAAGTACCCCTCGTAGAGCACGGCATCGGCGACCGTACGCGCCAGCTCGAGGCTCATGGCACCCGCTGACCCACCGCGGCCAGCAGCGATTCGATCGTGGCGTCCCAGCTGGTCAAGCCGTGTTCAGCGCGGTAGCTCGCCACGGCATCGATGACATCGCTGTCCAGCCGCAGCCACCCGGTATGCGGATAGTTGAGCTCGATCATCTGCTGCCAGACGCTCACCGGCAGCGCGTACGACGCCTCGCAATCCCAGGCCACTTGCTCGACCCCGAAGCCGTTCGACCCCCGAGTGAAGATCGTTCCAGAGAACAGCAGCGCCAGCGGGATGGTTCCATCACGGAGTGCGTGCAGGTACTTGGAGCCGATCACCTCGAAGTCGTAGGTGCAGGGCAGCGCCAGATCGAGCTGCGTCTGGTCCCGGAAACCCTGAACCATTGCGCTGCACTGCATCCACATGAACGGACGCAACGTGTCCCGCCAGCGCGATCGCTCACCGAACAGCCCGAGCAGACCGGTTTCCTCCGCCTCGGTGTATCCCCGCCGTTGCGGCTCGATCCGCACCTGGCAGCGCAACGCGATGGCGTGGATCGTGGTGCCGCTGGATTCGGTCACCTGCAGCCGCGCGGTCAGCTGGGGTGCAACGGTGTAGGGCTCGGCCACGATGTCGAGCACCTGGAAGGTCAGCTCGGTCATCGCCCAACCTCCTCGCCGCCACCGGATTCCTGGGCTGACGGTGCCGGCCGGCCACGGGCCGCGACGTCGGCGAAGAAATCGTCCATCGCCTGATGCGCCTCGGTGCCGCCATCGAAACCTCGCCACACTTGGCGGAGCCGGCCGACCAGGGCGTAGCACGCATCAATGGGCACAAGATGGCATGAGAAACTGTCCCCGCCACGATCCGCACGCAGCAGCAGCGCCTCGATATCCGACCGCAGCAGGCGTAGCTCGGGGTTTGCATCCACGATCCGCTGCCATGCCGCGAGCGGCAGCTCAGATTCGGTGGCGCCCGCCGGCCCGGGATAGAAGGCGACTGTCCGGCCCAATACAGAACTGGAGAACAGGAAGGCGAGGCCGACAGGGATCTCCAGCTCGTCGTACGACCGGGCGTCCAACCTGACGTCTGGAAAGGAGAGGTAGCGATCCGGTACGGCTCGATAGCGCAGCTCGGCATTCTCGTCGCTGAAGAGCAGGTAGCAGGCGCGGCAGGTGCACATCAGCGCCCTGCTCTCGAGGTTGACAACGTGCGGGTGATCATCACCGATCGGTTCGGCGCACATCTCACACCGCTCGCCTGCCACCGGTGCGGGCCGGTCGGCCATCAGCCGTCGAAGGTTACGAAGCGGTGATCCCGCCAGCGGAGAGCTTGTCATGCGGCGGCCTCGCTGGGCACGGCCACGGTTGCCAGACCATCCCTGACGAGCAGCGGCAACGGGTCCAGGTGTAGCTCAGCTTGTTCGATACACGCCCCGGCCCGACGCACCGCGAAGTGGGCGCCGCACGACGGGCATCGCAGCGCCGCGTCGCCGGCCGCACCACCGAGCAGGCGGCCCAGCATTGCCCCAGCCAGACTGCCCGCGCACCGGCCACAGCGGTCGAGGAAGGCATAAAGATCCGATCCGACGCGGCACCCCACGATTGGCGCCTGGCCGGCCAGAAAGCCAGCCACTTGGCCATCTTGCAGGTCGGTCACTCCGGCAATGGCTTCCCATGTCGAGCCGTGCCCAAGATCGAGCGCTGCCGTATGTCCTCGTGGCGGGTGATCCCCCTCGGAGTGATCAACATGCGACCACAGCGAGTCGAGGGTGATCACCGGACCTGCTGCGCTTGGAGCTTGATCATCTCCGGTCTCGACGTCGATCCGTACGATCTCCGGAGCCGCTGTCTCGATGGCTCCCTCTACCGCCAGCTTCAGGGTGACCGAGGACGATGGACAACCATCGCAACTGCCGAGCAGCTTGAGCCGGACGACGTCCTCGTTGACTGAGAGCAGCTCGACATCGCCACCATGAGACCCGAGATATGGCCGTACGTTGTCCAGCGCCTGCTCGACGCGGGTCGTGACATCGTAGGGATGCAGATCGTGCACCAGCAGCAGGCTGGACACAAGATCATCCGCTGCGAGCGCGGCGAGTGCCTGATCATCGAGCCGGCCAAGCTCATGCAAGATGGTGAGTGTCCGTTCCAGCCCGCTCGCGTAGAGCTCAGCGACGAGCCGGACAAGTTCTTCGGCCCTCTCCCGTGCCACCGCACCACCCGCGGCACTGGCGTCGAGCAGCGCATTGATCCGCTCCCCGACAGCGCGGAAGTCATCCGCCCGGGTCCCTGCCCGGGACACCGCCTCGGGTGAGCTCATCGCCGTGCCGCTACTCCCCGACGTACTCCGTCGGGGAATGCAGCCGCTCCAGCTTCTTGCCCCCACCGAGGTACATGTGGACGCCGCAGGGCAGGCAGGGGTCGAAACTGCGGACCGTACGCATGATGTCGATGCCCTTGAAATGCTCCAGGTCGTTCTCCTCGAAGATCGGCTGGTTTTGCACCGCATCCTCGTACGGGCCTGGAGTGCCGTAGGAATCCCGGGGGTTCGCGTTCCACGGCGTCGGTGGATAGGGGTGGTAGTTCGCGATCTTGCCGTCCCGGATCACCATATGGTGGCTCAGGACTCCTCGTACCGCCTCGGTGAATCCCACGCCGATGCCTTCGTCGGGCACCGTGAACCTCTCCCAGGTCTTGGTCCGTCCGGCGCGGATCTCCACCAGAGCCTTCTCGGCGAAGTGCAACGCGCAGGCCGCCGAGTAGGCCTGGAAGTACGTCCGTGCCCGGTTCCGCTCGAGCGTGTTACTCCACCGCGGAACCTTCCACTCGAAGTCGACTGGACCCTTCAGGGCTGTCTTCGGCAGGTGAATCTGCACGCTGTTGCCCGTCGACTTCACATAGCCGATGTCAAGCAGCCCCGCCAGCGCGGTGGACCAAAGCCGGGCCAGCGGACCGCCGCCAGTGTCGAGGGCCAGGTAGTCCTTGCCATCGAACCAGCGGGGCGACATCACCCAGCTGTACTTGTCATCCAGATCACGCTTCTGCGGCTTTGGGTTGGTGTGCTGGTTCCAGGGGTGCCGCCGATCCACCGGGTTGCCCAGTGGGTCGTTCTTGACGAACATCTCCTGGGATTCCCAGTCTTCGTAGTAGGAGGAGCCGAGCAGGATCCGGATGCCCAGGTTGATCTCGACGAGGTCCGTCGTGACGAGCTTGCCATCGACGACTATGCCCGGAGTCACATACATCTTGCGACCCCACTCGGTCATGTCCTTGTACTCGAAGTTGCAGTACTCAGGGTCTTGGAAGGAGCCCCAGCAGCCCAGCAGGATCCGCCGATTGCCGACCTCTTCATAACCGGGCAGTGCTTCGTAGAAGAAATCGAAGAGGTCATCGTGCATCGGCACGACCTTCTTCATGAACTCCACATAGCGCATCAGCCGGCTCAGATAGTCCGTCATCAGCTGGATGGTGGCGACGGTGCCGACGCCTCCCGGATAGAGCGTCGACGGATGCACGTGCCGGCCCTCCATCAGACAGAACATCTCCCGGGTCATCCGGCTGACCTGCAGCGCCTCGCGGTAGAACTCGCCGGTGAACGGGTTCAGCGACCGCATGATGTCGCCGATCGTCCTGTACCCGTGGTCGCCGGCGTGCGGGGCCTCGGTGTGGTTGGCCCGTTCCAGGACGCCGGG
>JBJMIR010000018.1:0-10847 GCA_045806785.1 Propionibacteriaceae bacterium
GCCAGGCTCAAGCAGCGCTTGAAGACGGGCACGAAGAGCAGCGGTCACGGTTAGAGAGCAGGGGAAAGGCCCGTCGCGAGGAGCGGCCGTGAGCAGGGCGAGGCCGCCGAGAAAGGCAATCAGACTTCGTCGACTCGCGCATCGTGTTTTGTGTCGACGGCAACTGAATACTGACCACGGTGCGGCAACTGAAAATTGACCAGCTTTCCCGTGACCCTGGCCGAAGTCGAGCCAGGGAGGAAGCAGGTGCTGATCGTGGAGGACTGGGCTGAGATCCGACGGCTGCGCAAGTCGGAGGGAATCTCGATTTCGGAGATTGCGCGGCTGATGGGTTGTTCGCGGAACACGGTGAAGGCGGCGTTGGCCAGCGACGAGCCGCCAAGGTATGAGCGGGCGCGGTCGGGATCGCTGGCAGATGCCTATGACCGGCGGATCCGTGAGCTACTGACAGCGTTTCCGCGGATGCCGGCAACGGTGATCGCGGAACGGATTGAGTGGCGGTATTCGATCCGCACATTGAGCACGCGGGTGGCTGAGTTGCGGCCGATCTATCTGCCGCCGGACCCGGCCTCGCGCACCAGCTATCTGGCGGGGGAGATCGCCCAGTGTGATTTCTGGTTCCCGCCGATCAAGCTGCCGGTCGGGTTTGGGCAGACCCGCACTCCAACCCAACTGCCGGTGCTAACCATGATCACCGGCCATGCGCGCTGGGCCTCCGGGTTGCTGCTGCCGACCCGACGCGCCGAGGACTTGTATGCCGGCTGGTGGCGGCTGCTGCAGCAGCTGGGTGCGGTGCCGCGGGTACTGGTGTGGGACGGCGAGGCCGCGGTCGGCCGCTGGCGGCCCCGACAGCCACAATTGACCGCAGCCTGCCACGGGTTTCGGGGTGTGCTGGGCACGAAGGTGTTGATCTGCAAACCCGGCGACCCGGAGGCCAAAGGGATCATCGAGCGGCTGCACGATTATTTGGAACGCTCCTTCCTGCCCGGCCGCAGCTTCACCGGTCCGGCGGACTTCAACACTCAGCTGCAGGCCTGGCTGGGAATCGCTAACCGGCGCCGGAAGCGATCCTTGGGTTGCTCTCCGACCGACCGGATCGCCGCGGATAAGGCGGCGATGCTCGGCTTGCCGCCGGTGCCGCCGCCGATCGGATGGGCGCACACGCTGCGGCTGCCGAGGGACCACTATGTGCGGTTGGACAGCAACGACTACTCGGTACATCCTTCGGCGGTGGGCCGCCGGGTGCTCATCCGCGCTGACCTGGACCGGGTCCGGGTGTGGTGCGAGGGCGGCTTGGTCGCCGACCATGATCGAATCTGGGCGCGGCACCAAACCATCTCCGACCCGGGGCATGTGAAGGCTGCGCGGATGCTGCGGCAGCAACGGTTCGCCCTGGTGCCGCCGACCACCGAAACCGAGGTGGAACAGCGCCGTCTCGCCGACTACGACAACGCACTCCAGGTTGCCGGATTCGAAGGAGGAATGACATGGTGACTGGCACTAAAACCGCTCGCGATGTGTCCGCCGAGATCATCTATCTGACGCGGGTATTGAAAGCGCCCACCCTGCGCGAATCCGCGGGCCGGCTCGCCGAACGGGCCAGAAGCGAATCCTGGACCCATGAGGAATACCTAGCGGCCTGCCTGCAACGCGAGGTCGCCGCCAGCGACGCCCACGGCGGCGAAGACCGCATCCGGGCCGCCAGGTTCCCAGCCCGCAAAAGCATCGAAGAGTTCGACTTTGACCATGCTCGAGGGCTGAAACGCGACCTGATCGCCCACCTCGCCACCTTGGACTTCATCGCCGCCAAGGAGAACGTGATCTTCCTCGGCCCACCCGGAACCGGGAAGACCCACCTGGCGATCGGGCTAGCCATCCGGGCCTGCCAAGCCGGGCACCGGGTACTGTTCGCCACCGCCAGCCAATGGGTCGACAAGCTCGCCGATGCCCACGGCAGTGGACGGCTACAAACCGAACTCCTTAGGCTCAGCCGCTACCCGCTGCTCGTGGTCGATGAGGTCGGATACATCCCCTTCGAACCCGAAGCGGCCAACCTGTTCTTCCAGCTCGTCTCCAGCCGCTATGAACGTGCCAGCTTGATCGTCACCTCCAACAAGCCATTCGGCCGCTGGGGCGAAGTCTTCGGCGACGAAGTCGTCGCCGCTGCCATGATCGACCGGCTCGTCCACCACGCCGAAGTCGTCTCCCTCCGAGGCGACTCCTACCGACTCAAAAACCGAGACCTAGGCCGGGTCCCAGCCGACACGGCCGACTCCAAATGAACCCGGAACTGGTCAAATTTCACTTGCCGAGAACTGATCAGTTTTCGGTTGCCGTTGACAATCGGCGCCCAGCTAGACGTTCATTGGAGCGCCGTCAGCCAACAACTCCAGAGGGCCGGGGTCGCCGTCCGTTCGGGCGGTCCTCCCGGCCCATTCCATCTCCACACAACAGATTCTGCTTCATTCCTCCCTCAGGTGAATGATCCAGCCACTGCCCTGACGCGACGACCCGCCGCAAAGACCTGCAGCGAGCGCAGAGCATTGGCTAACGTTCGCCTGTGACCGAAGCTGAGGAGCTGATCACATCGGCTCGACGGGCGGCCGCAATCTGTGGTCACACGCTTCGCGGTGCGTGCCTGGATTGATCGCGGCCTACTTCCTGAGCCGCCATGGACAGCTGAGCAGCTATGCCAGGTCCGCGACACCGCAGAACTTGGACCTGGTCCTCAGGTTCCGCATGGGACACGGGCCCGGTGGTCTAACGGATGCGGCTGCAGGCAGTGCCGCCAAGCGCACAACAACACCTTGAGGAGTTACGGGAGAGCGAGAGCACTGGACCGGCTCCCGATAGAGGTGCGGGAGCAGCTCCTGGCCGCCATTTATGCCGGCCAACCGTTCCGGCATGTGCTTCGTGATCTTGGATTGACGCCCAATCAGATATGGGGGCTCGCCAGGACCGATGATCAGTGGTCGGCAGCGCTGCATGGCGCTCTAATGGCCGCACGTAGAAACGATCTTGAGCACGGAACGAATGCGGCCTATGTGCAAGGTTGCGTGTGTAAGGAGTGCCGCGAGCATCAGCAGCTGAGGATGGATAGAAACAGGCACTGACTCCGCCGATCACGACGATGCGGCTAGGTCAGTAGCCACACCATCAGCCACACCCAGAGCGGGGTGACGAACGCCAAAGCCCAGATGAAGCCGCGGATAGGGTCGCCACTCCCAAGTGCTCCGCTTGGATCTGCACCAATGTTGGTTGCGCTGTGGCCAGCACCCGAAGTTCCAGCTCGGGTGCCCCTGAGAGTGCGCTCGCTATGCTTGCGAGCGCTTTCGCGTGCGAGCTGCAGAGTGTCGGCGATGGCGGCCAACGTAGCAGCACAGAAGCTTGAGTGTCGGCTGTCTGTCACATTCTGCGATCAGCGCCAGGCGGAGTCAGCTGCCGGGATGCCGAGTGGTAGCCAGCAGGCCCGCGCGGTGCTGAGATCTTGCCCACGCGAATGTTGCCAGGAAGCCGGCGATGAAGGCGGCCGTCCCCATGAGCCCGCCCTCGGCCCCATAAGGCTGGCCGGTCCAGAGCGTCGCCGACGAGTCATCGGCGAGGACGAGCATCGACCCGTATTGTTTTCCCTCGGCCACGATGCCGAAGATGAATCCCTGGACGAAATCCCACCCGAAATGCAGGCCGATAGAAAGGGCCAGTTCACCGGTCAGCACATAGCCGGTTCCGAACAACAAGCCGAAGATGACGATGTTGAACATGCTCAGCCACGTCGCGTTCTCATTCGTCGCATGCGCCAGGCCAAAAAAGACTGCTGGAATCACGACAGCGATGACCATCCCCCACCGTGCTCTGGCGAGGCCCTCGGCCAGGTTCGTGATCGGGTATCCGCGATACGACGCCTCCTCCCCGAAAGCTACGGCCGCAACGGCCACGACGCCGACCAGGATCGTGGCCACAAAGGGTTGGCCAGGGGACGCGGTAAGGCTGCCGGTAACCTTCACCCAACCCACGGAGAGCTCCACGGCGAGAACCCCGAACAGGAGCAACGCGCCGAGCACCATTCCGAAGCCGAGGTCGGTCCACCACTTCCGGCTGAAGTGGAACCCGTAGTCGCTCATCCGGCGATGATCGAGTACGCGACTCGCCAGGTACAAGACGACGGCGATCAAAAGCGCGAACACCAGCGCCCGAACAAGGCCCTCATAAAGGTCTGGGAGGCGCCCGGCCAGACTGGCCCGCACGCGGCCCTCTATCACGGCCACGACAAGCAGCATCACCAAGAAAACGATCAGGCGCCACCCGGCCCGGAGGCGGCGTTCCGGTGCATTCCAGAACAGATTTGCGATCGGACTCAAGGTGAGCTCCCCGTCCAAAGCAGTCCTCACGATAGCCGCTCAAGACGCAGCGAAGGGCACTCGGGATGCTAGTGCAGCTCCGGCGAAGTCACAGGGATGGGCCACTTGTCGCCCTGCCGGTCACCTCACTAACTTGCCTTGAGGAATAGTCAATTGACCGGCGGAGTCTTGTCGACTGGCTGAATTCGTCTAACGCTGGCGGGCACGCCGTCTTTGTCGTCTGGTTCACGCCTCCTTGGGTATGTATTCATCTCAGCCAAAAGCACCGGATTGTCTCCGAGCGGGACATGCTTTTTGCTTCGGGCAAGGGGGACTGCAATGACCGCTCGCACCCAGCCGGCCGCCGAGGATTCGCTGGATGCAATCACCGACGCGCTGCTGACCGCCTCGAGGTTGCTGGTGGCTATCTCAGCACGCTCGATCGCTCAGGCCGATGAAACGATCACAATCCCGCAATTCCGCACCCTGGTGATTCTTTCGACCCGCGGCCCCATCAGCGTCAAGACCCTGGCCGGCCTCCTTCATGTGCAACGCTCCACCACCGGCCGCATGGTCGAGCGGCTACTCACCGCGGGTTTGATCGACCGCCGGCCGCACCCGGCCTTGCGTCGGGAACTGGTCGTCGAGTTGACCCCGCACGGTCAGCAGATCGTGCAGGCCGTCACCGCACACCGCCGCGAGGAAATCGCCCGGGTCGTACACAACATGCCGGAACGCGAGAGGTACGGCCTGGTCTCTGCCCTTACCGCATTCACCACCGCTGGCGGCGAACCCCCGGCTCGTCTCGAAATCGACGGTTACCTGGTCTGACACAACGTGAACTTCGCGGCTGGTCGCTGCTCCGCATCGTCGGCGAGGACTCCGGGGCCAGTAGCGCCACCCTTGAGCGGGCAGGATTGCAGCATGCGCTCGACATTCTCGATGGCGGCAACGCCGACGTTCTTCTTAGCTATGACGCGGACCGCTTTGTAAGGAGCGTTGCGCACCGGCGCCGGCGGTTTCCTGCTCAAGACAACGCCTCCGGCGCAGCTGCTGTCGGGGGTCAGGACCGTTGCTGCGGCGAGTCACAGCTCGCACCGTCGCTGACCCGCTGATCGAGGAGCACCTGTGCCGACCGCGTCTGGACGAGCGGGTACCCCAGGCGCTCCAGGACCTGACGCAGCTGCCTCGCTTATTGATCTTGCTGTGACTGTTGGTGCGTCGCGAGGCGTACCGCAATCGCGGCGATCCAGGCAAACACGGTGATGATCGCCATCAGGAATGAGGCGTTGCCCCAGGGCAAGGGCAGGAAAACAACAAACAGCGCCGTAGCCGCAAGGGACAGGACCGCAATTGGCCGCCAGCTCCGATCGCGGCGCACCGCAACAGCCATCGCCAGCGGCGCGAGAACGCCCATCGTGATGATCAACAAGAACGCAATCCCATGTAACCAGCCGTGCCACGTGGCCGGACTCCCACCACTGAGCATCGGCACATCAACCCGAAACGCGGCCAAGATCAGCGCCACCCCCAGCAGCGCTAGCAGCACGACTGCCACAGCACTCGCCCGCCTGCCCGGCAGGTCATCGCGCGCCGCAACGGCGAGGACCAAGATCAGCAGACCAGTGATAACAAAGGTCGCAACCTGCACCCAACCGTATGGTCCACGCGCCAGCGAGCTAGGCCAGGGAACCTGCTCGCCGCCCACGAATTCCCAGCCCAGCTGATGAAGGTAACCAACGCTGGCCCAGGTGTTCAAGCCGATCGAAGCCAAGAAGAAGGGCCCCGCCAGAATGCCGGCAAGCACCCCGGCACGGCGCAGCGTCGCACCCTTGACAGCCGCGTCTGTGGTGCCGCTTGCCACGAGCCAAAAGCTACGGCGATGCAGGAGGCAGCGTCAATGCGCGATCATTGCCAGTGCTCGTGGCCCGATGCCCGCTGTCACACATAGCGACCCTTGCATTGCCCGGGCAGATTGACCGAATCGATCCGGCGGCAAGTCAGTCGCGCTGGTGCCGTCACCGCAGGGCTTCGCGCGGTAGCTGCTCCGCCTTGGGTCGAACTTAGGCCGTCCCGCTTCAGCTACGCTCTGCGAGCCTCTGGCCACGTACTAGGTCCGGCACCATGTCCGGCTCCGCCCGGCCCGACTCCAAAGTCTCGATTTCCTTACGCAGGTGGCCGGTGAGGTTTGTGCGGTACGCCGCCTCGAAGTTACGAAGGGCTTCCACGGCTGCCGTGAGATGATCACGCTGCCTCTCCAGGTCGTCGAACGTCTCGGCGCGGCGGCGACTTTCAATCTCACGATCGAGCTTCTCAGCCCGACTATGTGCATCGGCGTTGAGACGCTCCGCATCGACCCGGGCCTTGGACTCGACCCGCGCGGCACGTGTACGGGCATCGGTGGTGAGCTGATCTGCGGTCCGGCTGGCCTCCTCTCGGATCCGGTTGGCATTCGCGGTGGCTTCCTCGACCAGGCGTTCGGCCTGCTCAGTGGACAGCTCGACGAGGCGGACGAGGGCCGCGCTGGCTTCCTTGCCAGTTGTCACCACGATTGGGCCGGACGCCGAAGGTTCCACCGCCGCAGGCTTCTGAGGCACGGGTGTCTGAGGCGTAGGAGCCTGCGCCACTGGGGCAGGAGTCCGATACAGGTCAACGCGACCCACGCAGGATGGGTGGATCAGCGGTAGCAAAAGGTTCTTAGGTACACCAGGTAGGTTCAGCAGGAGACTCCAGCTAGCTCCAGGTCTTGAGCCGCCGACTAGCTGGAGCCTCCCACTCAACCCATCCCCCGAAGTCTCTATTGACGCGCCGAGTTGGTGAAAAGTCCAGGTCTTGACGGCGATTTACGCGAAGACAGGAAGATTTACTGAAAATCTTCGCTGAAACCGGTTTGCGGCAGCGCTCGGCAAACCGCTTACGAAGCCTCCTCTTGCCTCACCAGCCGCGCTTCGCCTTCGAGCTCGACCCGGTATGCCTTGAGCGTCTCAAGGACCTGCAATTCGTCGCCCGACTCGCGGATGAGATTGATGATGTCGTCGGGCACGTCCACCACCGTGACCTGCTGATCCGATTCCAACATCGCGGCAACCGGTGGTCCATCCGGGGGGCCGATGACCAGAGATGAGATTTCCCCAGCGGTGTTATGGGCTGCAAGTGCGCGCATCGTGTATCACTCCGTCGCTGGATCAGGCCTCGATGATGCCGAGGGATAGGTGCCAGATCACTACCGGATCAGGGCCGACATTTCGCACCCAAACCCGGACAAGTTCTTCACCGGCAGGTTGATGCGGCCTCGACCGTGCTTCGACATGCGTGATTTCGAGCCCGCGTGTCGCCGTCGAAAGGTTAAACGGCCGAACCGTCCAGTTGGCCGACTTTCCGGACCACTCCCAAGGACCGAACGCTGTGCCTCGTTCCTCTCCAGGCAGAAAGGCCGGATTACTAAGAAAGTCGAACCGAAAAAAGCTGACTGTTGCCATGAGGCCCTCTCTTGGCAGTCTCGGATCGGGCGGGTCTACGGTGCGGCTCGAAGTTTCACCGGCGCAAGCGCACAGACATGAATGCCGCCGGCCAGCGAGACCACCCGCTGCATCTCGTGGATCGTATTGGCTTTCTCAGTGCCCCGGAAGGGCGACGCGCCGAGAACTAGGCATCATCAGGAACCATCCAGCTGATGCGCGTGGCTGCCTTCCGGAAGTAATCGCACTTGTGTTCTAATCAGATAGGCAGGACCTCGACCCGAGTCAATACGCCGAAGCAGATCGCCGAAAAGTGGATCCACCTGTCGAAGTGCAGGTCGCAACGTGGTCAGCGGCAGGAACGCTTGATTGGTGGGTGAAGGAGCGCCAGCAGTGGTTGGGCCGGGTGCGAGGACCAGACGGTCGTCAGCGATGGGTCAAAGCCTCAGACGTTCGTCCAGCCGAGAGTTGATCTATCAGTCGAGTGACGCGTCGCGCCGTTCGAGCCATTTCAGGACTTCACTCTTCCGGTAGACGAGCCGCCTGTCGACGCGGTAGTACGGCGGCCCAGTCCCTTTCTTGTTCCACTCGTAAACCGTCATGACCGACGGCAGCTGAAGCATCTTTGCCAGGTCTTGGGTCGTGAGGAAGTCCGGCCACTCATCGAAGGTTTGGGTACCCATAGCGGAACGCTACGGATGAACCGGGACAGAGGCGCACATCACCAAGCTTTGGTCATCAGGTCTCCGGTAATGCTTTCGCCGGCATGACTCTCGACATTGATCGGCGCGGCGTTTGCCCTGCCAGCGAAGGCTATGGCCAGGGCGTCAGCCCTATCCGGTGATGGCAGTCCCCGCTTGCGCATGTCGTCCTTCGATTCGATCTTGATGCGACCGCGGGAGTCGATGCCCCATTTGATCGAGCCGAGCTGGGCAGCGAGCTTGTCATCATCAGGATCGATGTCGATCTCGCCCTGCTCGAACCGCTCCCGCAATGTCCAGTAGTCCTCCGCTCGAGCGTTCACGAACCGCTCTTTGTCGATCGGTGCCTCACCACCGTTGTATGGCACAACCGGCAGGTCGAGTTCGGCCAGGCGGTCCACCACACCACCACCAACGCCGGGAACGTCGATGATCGCCCGCACCCAATCGTTCTTGCCCGCCTCGTCATCGATGTCCCGCATGGCCTTCACGATGTGACCTGAGGTGGTCATGGTGTCGGCCTTGTGATGCGCTCGGTAGACCCGGATCCAGCCTCCTTCTCTTCTCATGATCACCGTCTCGTCTTCACCGAAGCGTGCGATGTCGGCCGCGATGATCGGGCGACGAGTGCGTTCGAGTGTCCGCTTCTGTGCCGCCTCGATCCACTTTGGCAAGATCAACGTGTCATCGGAAAGATCAGGGAACTCGCCGAGGACCTTCGATTGGTAGATAGGGCTGTTGACGCCCCACCTGATCTTGCGCTCTTCCACCCATTCGGGCGAGACCAGCAGGGGCAGCAGATCCTCCGGGACGTCCTCGCCCGTATAGGCCGGCGTATCAAAGTCGGAGACGGTGATCACATGCCAACCGGAACCAGGCTTGCAGATCTGCGCGAAGTGAGATGAGGGATCGTCGGGGTTACCAATCGCCAGCACGCGGGCATTCGAGTTAGTCGCCAAGGCGTCGACGGCATCGAAGATCGATTTCGAGACCCCGCATGCTTCGTCGACCAAGATCAACGGGTTCAGCGCATGAATGCCCTGGAAGGCCGATTGATCATGATCAGCCGGCTTGCGGCCAAAGGCGACGAGCTCTTTCCCGCCCGGGCCCATGTACCACTCGTCATCGAGCGTTATCCGGCCGCCAAGGTTCCCCTTGCGATGAGCTTGGCCGATGTATCGCCACAGGATCGCGTGAACCTGCTTGGTCGTCGGTGCAGTCGTGGTCGCGAATGGGTCTTGTCTCGTATGGAGCCACCATGCAACCGCTCGTGAGGCACTGTGGCTCTTGCCGGTGTCATGTGCGCTCTTGACCGCGACGTAGCGATGACGAACGACGGCTTCGAGAATTTGCCGTTGCTTGCTCCAGAGGAACTCGCCCAATCGATCGCGCACCCATCCGACCGGATCCGAAGCGTACGGGTTCTCAGGTGGATCGAGCAGATCAGCGAATACAGACCATTCTGAGGTCTTGGCGATCACTGTCCAAGCCGCCGCATGCCGCGACGATAGCGAGCTGATGACCCGGCGATTGCCAACTTCAGCTTCGAGGCATCACTCTCCGTCGATACTCTCCCGGGGTGAAGGTGTTCATCTCCTGGAGCGAAGAGCCGAGCCGATCGATCGCACGCGCATTGGATGGCTGGCTCGAGAGCGTGGTTCAACACGTCGATGTCTGGATGTCGGATGAGGAAATCGGCAGCGGTCAGCGCTGGAACGAAGCAATCAGCAAATCGCTTGACGAGACGCACTTCGGAATCGTCTGCGTGACACGGGCAAACCAGCACGCGCCGTGGCTGATCTTCGAGGCAGGTGCCATTGCCAAGAGTGTCGATGAGGGCCGTGTGGTGCCGTTGTGTATCGACCTCAAGTCGACGGATGTAACAGGGCCTCTGTCAGGCTTTCAAGCGCGGTTACTCGACAAGGACGGCGTGAGGCGGCTGGTTCGAGATCTTAACGAAGCTGCCGAAAAGGAGATGCCCAAGGAGCGGCTGGACGGAATCTTCAATGCCATGTGGCCCGAGCTAGAGGCTGCCGTCCTGGATGCGATCAACGCCGTACAACCAGAGACTCAGCCAAGTCGATCAGCTGAGGACATGCTTGAGGAGCTTGTCGAGCGAATCCGACGTATTGATCGGCAGGTAGACAAAGAACCCGCTGATCTGGGACCCATCTATTTCACGAAAGACTTCGTCAAGCGGGGCGCGCTCTCAACAAGAACATATCCCCAGGGGAGGAGAGCCGAGGCTATGGGTTTCCACAAAGGCACTGACGACGAAATCACGCATATCGACGTCCGCTTACCGGACGGTGAGTTGCTTCTTCGAGTACCCGTCGAATACTTCATCCCGC
>JBJMIR010000019.1:0-11845 GCA_045806785.1 Propionibacteriaceae bacterium
CGCCGGCGATGATGGCGTACGTGACGACGGAGACCGGTGTGGCGACCATGATCATCATGGTGCTGGTCGCGGGCTATCTGCTGACCCGTCGGGGCGCAGACTTCGCCAAAGCCGAGCCGAAGTCCCCGCTGCCGAGCATCGATCAGCGCGCCGCTGCACGACAGGCACATCCGGACCACCCACGCTAGGCCCGCCTCCGGCATCGATTTGCACGCATCAGGCCGGCCGAAATTCACCTGAGCTGCGTCGACGCAGAAGGCGCTACTCGCCGCCGCCGCCGAACGCACGAGGCGCAGAGCGGTGTTGGGCAGCTCCAATCTTGTCGGCGCTCGCGGCGGCTGCCGCGTACATATCAGAACCGAAGACCACAATCGGGTGCGGATAGGTCATCAACCAATGCCTATCATGCGGTTCAAGCTCAAAGACTGCACGAACGAGTTAGTGCCTCGGCGAGCCAGACCCATCAAAGGCAACATCTGACCCGTCGATGGGCCATCAACGCGAGGTCAGCCAAGACAAGGACGATGTCACGTTGCCGCGGCGGGTATCTTGCGCTTGGGGGTGTTGCGGAACCACAGCCACATCACCGGTGACTGGTAACCGGTCGGCTCCTTCGGGGACAAACCGTCCTTGGTTGGAGTACGGAAATGCCACCACACGAACCCGACTCCGAGAATCACCATGCCCGCCGCCCCCAGCCAGCCGAACTCACCGAGCAGATACCGGCTTCCAGTGAAAACCCGATCCTCCACGGCACCAGATGAGGAGAAGTACGACTGCACCAGCCCGTTCCAGGAACCGTGGGCCAACACGCTCGGCCAAACCGACCGGGACCGCTCGGTAAGCACACCGACAAACAACACGAAGCCGAGCAACCCCACCGTGAACGCCGGGATGCCACCGATGAACCCATACCAACCAGCGAAGATGAGCACGGCGTGGTAGATCCACCAGATCATGAACATGATCGCGGTGCTCGCGACAAAGGTGAGACGACGCCGCATCAGCGGCCAAAGAAATCCCCGCCAGCCAATCTCCTCACCGAGCGCCGAGATGCAACCCACCAGGCTGAGCAGCACAGCCAGCAGCAGCAACCGCACCGCGTGTTCGGGGTGGAACGTGACCGCACCGGAAACCGAAGCGGCGATCGTGGTGATCAGGAAGACCACTATCGCCGGCAAGAACGAGGCGAGCAGCCACCACGACGGCATACCGAACCGGATGACCCCGGGACCGAAGAGGCACGCCAAGATTGCACCGACCGTCGGCGCCAGCATGACACCGAACGCGACTTTGTTGAGCTCAGCCTCGCCGCCGTTGAGCACAGGCTGTGTAACGAGGAGAACCCCGACGTAGAAGACGATCAGCCCGGCGAAGAACAACACGAGTCGGCGCCTGTCTCGCGCCGGATCAATGCGTCTGTTGATCATCGGGCCGGCAGTGCCATTCGTCGTATTGACCATCGCTGTCCCTCAACATTGCATCGGGTCAACACCAAACCGACTTAGAAATCAATCATGGCACCGTCGTTCGCCGGAATCACTGCACGTCCAAAGCCCCCGCAGGAGCCGATGTGTCAGTGGTGGTGTAACTGGTGCCCTTCCCGATGGCCTGCCTGCCAGCCCAAGGCGGAGGGCCGAATGTGTAGATGTGTCGGACCCCATCATCCCCACGGTCCATCCGGAGATGGAGTGCGAGACTCATCGCCGTTCCGGATCACCACGTACTCAGCATTGAGGCTGGTGATGGCCGAGGCGCGGCAATTATTCGGTTGACCATATAGGGCTGGTTCCAGTCGTCACCACCGTTGGCGGTAAGTGGCAGATCGTCTTGTTTGGTGAGCCACGCCATCAGCTGCCGCGGCAATTCAGGACGGTACAGGAGCGCGGCACCGCCCAGCAGCGCCGCGATCCCGAGCAGCACGAATGCGACTCCGACGGGTGTCCATCCGGCCAGCAAGGCCGCAACACTGCCCAGCAGGGCCGCGACTCCGAACAGCAGGAATGGGACCCCCACCAGTTTCCATCCGGCCCGCAGGGCAGCGGCACCACCCAGCAAGAGCGCGACTCCGCAGAGCAGGAACGCGACCCCCATCAGCGTCCATCCGGCCAGCAAGGCCGCAATACCGCTGAGCGGGGCCGCGACCGCGCCCAGCAGGAACGGGACCCCGGCCAGTGTCCATCTGTCCAGCAGGAACGCGACCCCGAGCAGCAGGGCGGTGACCGGGCCCAGCAGTAGCGCGAGCCCCACCAAGGTCCATCCGTCCAGCAACGCCGCAACACCGCCCAGCAAGAGCGCGACTCCGAAGAGCAGGAAGGGGACCCCCGCCAGTGTCCATCTGTCCAGCAGGAAGCCGACCCCGAGCAGCAGCGCCGCGACGCCGAGCAGCAAGAACGCAACCCTAACCAGCAAACCCTCGACCATGCCCAGCGTCCAGGCAGCCGGCGGGTTCGCGATCCCGAGCAGCAAGAACGCCGAACCCACCAGCAAACAGGCTGTCCCCATGGCGACATGGCCGAGGTCGGCGCGGCTTCGGAGGGTCGACCACGTGAGCATCACTCCGGCCTCCCAGAGGTAGGCCAGGGACAAGATCATCACTGCCAGCGGCCACCCAGTCACTGATCCCCACACCGTGATCGCCAGATAGCCGGTCAGCGCGAGCAATGCCATGCCCCGAGCCCGCGTTGTGCGATAACGTTCCCGTCGCAGAAGAGCAGTACTCGGCACAGCAACCGACAACGCCGCAGCAAAGACAGCCGGCAGAAGCCAAGCCCACTTCTGCGCCCCAACGAAGCCGCCGAGCAGATTGACTCCGACTCCCATCACCACGACCCCGATGAACCACTTGATCAAACGATCTGGATCGCGGGCGGGCACACCGTCAGGGTTCTGTACAGCCACGCAGCACAGTTTGGGGCAAATCGAGACATGATCGAAGGGTGACATCCGCTAGACCGGTCACTAAATCAAAACCGCTACCAGCGAGGCCCTGGCAGATGCGGCCAACCTTGGGAGTGCCGCGGGACCATCCATCTCCGAGCTGACAGAAGATCAATGTATGCGTTGGTTAGAAGGTGATCTTGAACGTGACCAGTAAGCCGATCACCGATGGTGAGTTGCGTATCGGGTTCATGAGCGGTGGCGACAAGTTCGTCTTAATGGATGACACGTTGTGATCAACTGACACACCAAGATCATGAGTCCCGCGGCCACGAGCGGAGTCGCCGGACTTTTTGGTCTTCAGGACTGCACCTAGCCAGCACCTGTTGTGATCACTCGCGGCGGTTCGCGCCGCGTAAATCTACTGCCACGCAGATTCACACGGTGACGGATGAACATCAGCGGGTCACGGCTGAGGCGGATGAGGATCCGCAGGAGTCTCTGAGCAAGCTGTTCGCGGTTCGACATGAGCCGTTGACGATCTAGACCATGGACCCGAGCAGGGCAGCGAGATCTATCGGCGGGCGATCAAGCTGGTCAGATTTGCACCCGCCGAGGGGCTGGAGTTGATGAAAGACGTGCTCCATCAGTACGAGACCGTCACCCATCTCAGCGACTCACAGCTGCGGTTTCTGATAGGCGTTACTGAGTTTTTATCGTGCGCGTACCGACACCAAGATGACCATCGCCGCCGAGCGGCTCGCCGTCATCGCGGCGCTCACGCTACCGATCACCTCGCTGTCGTCTGTGATGGGCATGGACGTCATCGTCAACGATTCCACGCGATGGATGCAGCTGATCATCTTCTCGTTGATCATGCTGGCTATTTCGTTGATTCCTGCTGCGTTGGGCCCGCAAACAGGGTTGGTGGTGATAATCCGAGCGGCGCAGCCTGTGGCAGATAGCGTACGGGCCGACCGATCACGGTTGAGGTGCGTTGCGTACGGCTGGCTTTGCTTAGCCTCGTCGCCTCGGATGGGAACGGCGAGCTCAGACAGTGCCTACGGGACTTAGCCACACATGCCTGTCCCGCGGTAAGCACCCGTAATGAGCTCTTCTGCTCGAAACAGCAGACGGTCCCGCTTGGCCCCGGGACTTGGGAGAAACGGGACGGCTTTTGCGTTAATCGTGGTGCTGGCCTGACAGCTGACGAAAGTTAAGCCCGGTGATCTTGATCTGGTCCGATTCCAGTGGAAGTCGGGCACCTCCTCCCCACATGGGAGGACTACTTGCGTATCGCCGTTGAAGATCTATTGCCAGCGGCGGCCCCGTTCAAGATGGTGCTCCAACGTCTTCAGCGGTTGCTAGTGGGACTCCTGGACACCCCCGGTACGCCGCGACAGATGCTTCTCTGGCTCGCCTCCGCAGTCGAAGACGGTCTCCGGTGACGGTGGGGCCAGAAGATCGCCATGAGTACGGTGAACGTGCAGCACCTCCCCGGCTGGGACCGTGAAGTACATCCACCAGAGCCTAAGGTCAACCCGGTCCCCGCCATCGCGACCAGCACGGCGTCGAAGCTCCACCCCTACGACTGGACCACCGCGCCCAGCGAGGCGACGGTGCCGATATCGTCGCCACCCGAAACGCCCCGGTCATCGGTGTCGTACGCCGAGGCCTGGTGGCCGTCGGCCATCACCGCGCACGACTCAATGTCCGTCAACACCAAACCTGCGTAGATTTGAATCGAAGCTTTCGCTACATGTCTCGATCAGAGACTCCGGCCGAAGTTTCGACGGCCTCCTTGGCTCGCCCCAGTTGGCCTTTGGTGGCCATGATCACCGCAACGATGACGCCGCTGAAGATCAGGAATCTTGCCG
Source organism: Propionibacteriaceae bacterium (assembly GCA_045806785.1). GTDB lineage: Bacteria > Actinomycetota > Actinomycetes > Propionibacteriales > Propionibacteriaceae > Microlunatus. Next base: position 4,758 of record JBJMIR010000019.1, read on the forward strand.
TGTTCGACCCAGGTACCACGTCGTAGGAGAGCTGGCTGATTGCGGCATCGAAGCTGGCATGGAAGATCGCCACCAACAGCACGCTTTACCCGGTCCGGTTGTAGAACCACGAACAAGGCGCGGGCGAAGAACAACGAGACGAACCCAATAGCAAAAACTACGGGTGCCGATATCAGCGCCTCCATTCCCCAGCCTTCTTCGGCGAAGTGGTCGGGCACGTGCCACAGCGCCCACAGCAGCGCCACATACAAGGCGAGCTTCATGGGGTGATACCGGTCCTGCCAGTGATGCTGAAGGAAACCGGTGAATCCGATCTCCTCGGCAAGTTGGAACAACACCAGTTGCAGCACAAACACGGCGGCGACCTCCGCAAGCGCCCGCGGCCAGCCACCAGACGGCACAGCCAGAGCACCCGGGCCGTAGATCGCCAGCGAGATAAGCCTCGCCCGACTGGAACCGTCAACAGCGCAATCAGATACCAGCGCACCGAGACCCGCCAGCGCACACTGCGCCGGACGAGGTCGGCGACACCAGCGCACCCCGACAACGCGGCCGTGACCAGGAAAGCAGCCAGGCCGACGCCAAGAACCCCGCCAACCACTCCGTGCAACGGCAGTCCGAACGGCAAAACTTCGGAATTCACAATCGGCGGGATCGCTGCCGTCACGAAGTACGCCCCGAGGCTGATCAGCATGAACGTGACGACCGGGTGGCGTACGACACCGCGACGCGCCGATGACAACACGCTCATGACACGACGCACTCATCTGGAAGGAAGACCTCGACGATCTCCCCGCCGCCAGCTGCACGTGACGATGCGGACTGCACCCGTCCAGACCAGGGACGCGCATCCACACAGCCACACCTGTCACCGGAGAGGCCAACCCAAGTCCGCAGAGCCGCGCCGCCACCTATTCATCTTGCAGCCATTAAGCCTTGGCGAGCCAGAGGCCGATCGACTACGGGCAGCGCCGTCAATACCCGGGGAACACGGTCTCAGGGTATAGCCGTCGGAGACCAGCGCCGGCAGTGAGCTTCTGGCTCATCATGGCCATACGACCGGAAGCTATGTGCGCTCCCGGATTCTTGCGTCTAGCCCAAAGTTGGCCGGCTTGACGTCACGATGCACGACCCCCGATTCGTGCGCGGGCGTTCATGCTGCGGCGGCTTGCGACGATCGAAGCGGCCCGGTCGACTTCTACCGCGCCCTCTCGGGCGATGATTGCGGATAGTGGTCGCCAGGCACCAGCTCCATAGCGATGTGCGGCAGCGTCGTCGATGACAACCCCCAGACGATCCTGGCCTCGCCGAAGTCGACGATTCAGCAATTCAACAACATTGTTTGTCACCCATGCCCTGAAGCTTTGACCTTGTTAGATTCTTGATCATCAAGTGCTTTGCTCTGTTGTTGGAGTATCTCCTCGAGGTAACAACCCTGAGGGACCTCGAAGCGGGTGGTCTCCAACGCTTCGGCTAGCGTGGTGTTGCCTCGTCGCGGGCCTTGTGCGCCGCCGCGGAGAGGCCTTCTACCCAGTCCGCCAGCTCAGCTAGGTCAGCCCTTAACGGCATTGGCTAACGGTAGTGGCTACCGACGGCGTGGGTCGCCCAGTCCTGGCGCCGCCTTGACGCACGTCGCCCAACTATTTGCTCGGCGTTGCGGGCTTGGCCGTTGCCGGCGTGCCCCGCTGGTTCTCCGCACACGGTGATGATGGGCAGTCGTCGCTGGCCCACAGCGCTGACCAGGTCTAGGACGCATGCCGGAGCTGATGAGCAAGGAAGTCCGTGACCAGGTGCTGGCGTCGGCATACGATTTTCTGCGGAGAGTCGCCGGTAGCCCGGACAGCAACCAAGATCAAGAGCCCCAGCAAAGTCGGGACCTCAGCCGTAGCTCCGGGGTACCGCGGTGCCAGGGTAAGGACTGTGAGGAAGCTGAGGCTCTCCACGGTCGCCGCCGTGTGTGCACTCGGCACGGTGATCTGCTTTGTGGCTGGCGCCGTGGCGATGGGTAGCAGCGGGCGTCGGGGTGCTGATTCCGAAACCGGACGGCCGGGCCGGGATTGGATCGCGGCGGTGGATCGGGCAGGCGGCTTGTTCTTCGTTGGGGCCTGGCTGGTCGTACTAGTGGGATTTTTGGGGATCGTCGCACTAGTAGGTTTCTACGACACCCTCCGATCGGCTGGGCCGGTGATGATTCTGGCACCGATCCTCGGCGCCGTCGGGTTGACGCTAGTGACTGTCTCGCATCTGATCCCCATCGCGATGGGCTACGAACTCGTGCCCGCCTACGTCGCCGCGGACCCGGCTGGACAGGCCACGCTGGCAGCCACTGTCGACACCTTTGCCGCCATCGCGCTGGTGACCAACGCTGCCGGCAACTTCCTCGGCTTCGGCATGGTCGTTCCGCTGTACGCAGTGGCCATTCTTACTACGCGGGCGCTGCCGCGGTGGATCGGATGGCTTGGTCTGCTCGTCGGGGCGATCGGTGGATGGTTGGGGCTGCTCAGCCCGGCGTCGTCGGTGATTTCGAGTGTTTCGAGCATCGGTTTCAGGGGGGGTCGGTGGGAGCCAAGCTAGCATCGGCGGCGTGGCCGCATCCCATGTCCTTGTCGGTCCTCCCCGGCGCGGATCGATGCGGTCAATCATGGGCGTCCTTGATCGACTGTCGGATCTTGGCGCCGGACCGGAGGATTCTGATGATGAGCGCCTCCGCCTTGGGACGCTGATCTTCGCGTCGATGGTGATCACGCTGATCTCCCTGACCTGGGTCGCTACCTACTTCGCCTACGGCTACCCCACGTCTGCGGCGATCCCGGCCTTATACCAGCTGATCACGGTGGTCGGGTTTCCGGATCGAGGACGCCGAGTAGTACGACGCGCGTCCGCGCCGTCGGGCGCAGCGCCCAGAGTGTCGCCGCCGAGAGTCCGGTCCTTGGGCTAGGCGCCGGCTCAATCGATGACGGCTCCGCCTGTGATGTTGATCTCGCTTGCGGTGATCGTTCTCGCCCAGTCTGATGCGGCGAAGGTGGCGATGTTGGCGACTTCGTCGTAGCTGGGCTGGTGGTTGCGTAGGAGGCCTTCGGTCCCAGGCGGCGTCGCCTGATTCTCGCCGAAGCTTGCTTGGTGGCGCTGTGCATCGGGGTCGGGTGAGCCGGGCGAGAGCAGCCAGGCGACGCGTACGCCGTGCGGCCCGAACTCGGCTGCGAGCTGACGGCAGAGTCCGGTGAGCGCGGCCCAGGCGACATGCGATCCGCCGAGGCGAGGAATCGCCTCTCGACCTCCGGCCATGACGAGGATGACGCCACGGCCCTGGCGCGTCATCTGCCGACCGACCGCGGTGGCGATGTTGAAGTGTCCAGTAACAGCGTTGGTCACGGGGCGCATGAAGTCCTCGAATTGCATGTCGAGGAGCGGTGTGCCTTGGACATCGTCGTTGGAGGTGGCATTGAAGCAGACGTCGATGCCGCCGCCGGCCGCGGCGACAGCACTGGCGTGCCGCTCGAGCGCAACCCGGTCTTGGACATCGACCCGCGCGATGCGAGCCGTTCCGCCACCGGCTCGGATGCGCTGAGCAACGGCATCGAGGCTCGCTTCGGTGCGGCCGACGAGATGGACCTCGGCGCCCTCGCGGGCGTAAGCGTGCGCTACGGCGGATCCGATCGCTCCGCCCGCTCCGTAGATGATCGCGGTCTTCTGGTTGAGCAGCATGTCTCCTCCGTTCAGGGGCAGGCGCCTCAGCGGTCCGAGAGGTCGGCATCGCGTACGGTAGCTGCCCTTCCGGGGTGCAGGTAAAGGTCGGCGTCCTTGAGGGCGCGAATCGTGAGGCCGATCTGCCGGAGGTACTCGACGCACCCGTCGCAGCCGCTGAGATGGGTCTGGAACTCGTCCTTGAGATCAGGGGGAAGTACGCCATCGAGGTAGTCGGTGACGAGCTCCATGAGCTCCTTGCAAGCGAACTCCTCCTGCTGGGGCGGGCTCACCGCGACGGGCTTGGGGTGCCGCCGCAGCAAAGGAGCGAGCAGCAGAACCGCAACGAGCAGAGCGGCCGCAGTCAAGAACCAGCCGGCTCGCTGCACTCCATGGGCCCGGGCGAACCAGCCGAAGCCAAGCGAGAAGGGCAGGAACAGCACCCAGGACAGCGTGCCGACGCCCGAAGACACACCGGCCCGAACGGTGGACGGTACGCCGTCGTGCAGGAGTTTGCCGGCCCGGATGCTGATGATCGCCAGCAACAATGCCAGCACCACCTGCGCGACAATCACGGCGGCGAGGGCCTGGGTCTGAGTCAGGACGAGCGCGGAGGCCGGCGCGGCGAGGGCGAGCACGGTCAGCATGACGCGGCGGTCCAGGTTCAGTCTGCCGGTGAGGTAGCCGCCGACGCCGAGTGTCGAGACGAGGGCTGCCCAATATGGGCCGAACAGCGCGGCCGGTGCAGCCAGGGCAACCAGCCACAGCGGACCGAACTCGAACAGGGCTTGAGAGAGCAGCCCCACTAATGCGGCGAGCAGCATGACCTGACGCACCCCTGGCTCCTTGATCATCGTCTGATAGGTGAGTGCGATGTGGCTCCTCAGCGCGACAGGTTCTGCCGCCTTGTACAGCCGCGGCTCGTCGAACCGTAAGAACGCCAGGATCGCCATCACGGCGAACGGAAGCGACAAAAAATAGGTAAGTCGGGCCGACCTCCAGCCGGCCAGTACGCCGCCGGCGAGTGCGCTCACAACGAAGGCTGCGCTTTCGATCATCCGGACGCGGCCGATCCATACCTCGTACGCCTCGCTTGAGCCGGTCTCCTCCAGCACGGCGTCGTAGACGATGCTGTCAACAGTGCCGGAGCTGAGCGCGAAGTACGCGCCGAGGATCATTGCCGCAACGATGTAGGTCGGCACATTCGTGCTGATACCGCCCAGGAGCGTACTGGCGAGCAGCGCGACACTCGCGCACACCATGATACGGTTCCTGCTCCAGCGATCGGCGAGGATGCCGGACGGTACCTCGAGCAGCGGCACGACGGCGGCGTAGGCGGCGGCCATGATCGCGACCGAGCGAGGTGTGAAACCGATCTGCGTCATGAACAGCTTCTCGACTGGGACCCAGAGAATGAAGCCCTGGAGTCCCATGGCGATCTGCAGCGGCAGCAGCCGCTGCGCCAGCGTACGCGGCACCGCGAGACCTGCCGCGACCGCGCTCCTCATCGGTCGGCTCCGGGCGTGAGGTGTTGGGCGAGGCGTTCTCGTACCCTGGCCCGAGCTCGGTTCAGGATCGCCCGTTGCTGGCGCAGCGTCAGGCCGAGCCGCTCACTGACCTCGGCGGCGTTACGGCCGAGTCCGTCGCGGGCGATAACCACCTCCCGCCAGGTCGCGGGCAACTCCTCAAGCGCAGCGGCAAGCGCATCTCGGACGTCCGGGTCGTCCCGCCCGACCATCGCCCAACGCTCCGGGAACCTGCGCCAGTGTCGGGGATACGGCTCATCGGCGTCTTGAAACTGAGACGACGGGACCGTAGGAGTCGGTGGTAACCATCGGGCAGGCTGGCGAGCGAACCGAGTCCGCGGCTCCTCACCCCGCAACTCGATGTTCGCTGCCGCTTGCGCCACCGACCGCCTCATCGGGAGACCAACCGGTCAAGGTTGTCGAAGGATCCCTCCCAGCCCTCGCGGTGCGACTCCCGTGATTGCTCGTCGGCCAGGCCGCGATTGATCATCACGACGGTGGTCGTACCGTTCGGGTGCTCGGTGAGGTCAACCTCGACGAGCTGGGTGCCCGCGCCGACGTCCGGTCGGTCCCACGCCCAGGTGAACACCAGCCGCGTCGGCTCCGCGATCTCGCGGTATTCCCCACCACCACCGAACTCCTCGCCAATCGGGCTGCGCATGACGATCCGCAACCGCCCGCCGACGCGGAGGTCGACCTCGGCGACCGGGGTGTCCCAGTCCGCGCCGGGCGGGTACCAGCGGCGCAGCATTTCGGCGCTGGTCCACGCCTCGAAGACCGCCTTGGCCGGTGCGGCATAAGTGCGTTCGATGCGGATCGCGGTTGGGTCCTGGTCATCGGCGGTAGTCACGACTGCTCCTCCTTTCGGGAATTGAGCAGTTCATCGACAGCGTCGAACATCCGCGTCCAGACGACGCGCTGGCGATCGAACCACTCTGCTGCCTCGTTGAGAGGCGCCACGTTGAGCTCGAGTTGGTGCGTGCGGCCCTCAACCGTGCGGACGACTACGCCTTCGCGCTCGAGCACCTTCAGATGCCTCGAGATCGTTGGCTTCGACACCCCGAAGTCGCGTGTTGCGGCACCGACTGTTGCGGGACCACGAGCCAGCCGCTCCACTATCGCCCGGCGGATCGGATGGGCGACAGCGGCGAAAGCATTGTTAGTCATTCGGCTAACTATCTCATCCAACGGACAGTGCTTGCAAGTCCGTCAAAGACCAGCGCGTCGAGCATCGCTGGCCGGCAGCAACCCTAAATTCGGCAACGATGTCGGCCGTCGGGCGCGCCGCATGGCGTACAGCTTGTCGTGGTTGAGCCGTCCAAGGCACCAGATGAGCGGTAGGGGGCAAGAGCGCGGCAAGGCCGTCAGCGAGCGCCTTCTGGAAGCCCTGAATGCTCACACCTGGAGGGTCAGCTTGGCCTCTTCAGTGAGGATTACCACAGTGAGCAACCCGCCCATCCAGCGCGAACATTCAGCGGACGCGAACAGGTCCGGGAGAACTGGTCAAAGCTTTATGAGAGCATCCCTGACTTCCGGGCCGAGCTCCTACGCCTCGCCATCGTTGGAGAGGAGGAGTGGGGCGAATGGATCTGGTGCGGAACTAAGGAGGATGGGACGTCTTTGGATGAGCGCGGGGTGACGATCATGGGCATGCGCGATGGCCAAATCGCCTGGGGCCGCCTCTATCTTGAGGAAATCGAACGGGAAGGCGCGGACATCACCGAGACCGTGCGACAGATGGCCGGTCGGTAGGAAGTTTAGGCGGTGAGCGTCATAGATCACCTCGTCCTGATCAAGCCAACCGGGAAATTGATCCTCCCATTCGCGCTAGGGAGCGTCAAGCTCACGTTCTCTCGACACTGTCCGCTGGTCGGCGCG
>JBJMIR010000020.1:0-6993 GCA_045806785.1 Propionibacteriaceae bacterium
TGGCGGCACTACCGGGTGCAGCCGTGGCGGGCGGAGACCTTCAAGTTCTCCACCGACCCGGAGCTGGTCGCCAAGGTCACCGACGTGGTTGGGCTGTACTTGAGCCCGCCGGACAACGCGATCGTGCTCAGTGTGGATGAGAAGTCCCAGATCCAGGCGCTGGACCGTACCCAAAAGATGCTGCCGATGCAGCCCGGCCACGCCGAACGGCGCACTCACGACTATGTCCGGCACGGCACCACAACCTTGTTCGCCGCGCTGGAGGTCGCGACCGGACAGGTCACCGGGTTGTGCAAGCCGCGGCATCGACATCAGGAGTTTTTGATCTTCCTGCGCCACCTCGCCCGCGGCTACCCTGATCGCGAGCTGCACCTGATCATGGACAACTACGGCGCCCACAAGCACCCAAAGGTGAAGGCCTGGCTAGCCGCGAACCCCAGGATCCACATCCACTTCACCCCGACCTCAGGATCGTGGCTGAACCTGGTCGAGGTCTGGTTCGGCATCATCGAGCGCCAGGCCATCCACCGGGGCACCTTCCCCTCGGTCCGCGACCTAATGATCAAGATCCGGACCTTCATCAACGGCTGGAACGACCGCTGCCAGCCCTTCGTATGGACCAAAACACCAGACGAAATCCTTAAGAAAGCCAACCGTAAAAGAACTTCAGATGCGGTCCACTAGGAAGCCGGAGGGGAATGCCGTTGAATGTGGCCTGATCGTTATTCCGACAGTAGGCCAGCGTGATCCGACGTCAGTGGAATAGTGAAGCGGTTACTCTCCCGCGGGTGGGAACGGCTGAACCGGACACTCTCCAGATCGTCGGCGGTTTTGCGGCGACGGAATCGTTATTCTTCGCCTCGTCCGAGACCGGATTAATAACAGTTCTTCTCATTACGGATCTGCACTTAGATTTTCACTAAGCCGCGATTAGGCTGCGATTCCTTAATCACTTCACCGTCTGCGTTAGTCGGACGGTCAAACTCAGGGGATTCTTAACAATGCGCATTTCGCGGTCTTCTAGTCGCCTGTCTTTTGACGACCTAATCGAGTTGCGCTTCTTGCCCTCGCGGCGTGGGCGTCGAGATCCGGAGTACTTTGAGCAGCTCAAGTCGATGATCATGCCGCGCGAGGTGAACCACCGAGTGAGCCGGGAGGACCGTAGGGCGGCGCTTCTTGCTCTCGCGGCGTCCGGAGTACTTTGAGCAGCTCAAGTCCATGATCATGCCGGGTCCGCTCTCTCTGGCCTCGGAAAAAATCTGGCTCTACCACTTGCACCAGAGGCGTATCGTCGGCCATCGCACGCCCGACATGCACCAGCAAGCCGTCGACGGCCCGCCTGACCACCTCGGCATGCAGTGCGTCGTACATCTCGACAGGTGCTGGCACAGTGATGATGACCCCCGTACATCTGCAACCTCCTCATTGCCCCTCGGCGGCCATACCGTCGCGCAGATTATCTGCGCGCTCGGTGGAGCGGGCATCGGGTGGGGTGCCGCTGTCGCGGCGCTCCAGCGCGGCCTGGATGCAACACGTCAGTGCAGGCCCGCCTTGAGTCCGATGACCAACATTCCGAGCAGCGCGCCGATGCATGCGCTCAGCACGCTGCCTCTAAGACTGAGTCCGCCGCGTCGGCCCGCAAAGAAGCTGTAGCCGGTCAGCAACACGGTGCAGGCGATCACGGCAATCCAGGCGTCGGTAACGATATCTACGCCGAAGAGCTGGAGGGCGAACAAGATGACGGCGGGCACCAGGGCCGCCGCGAGGATCGGCCAGGTCTCTGCCAGCGACTCTTTCAATGCGTCTACGGGATGTGTGCGGTGTTTGACGGCATCGCCCAGAGTCCGAGCATGGAGATGTGCCAGCCAGTAAATGAACGCGGTTCCCAGAATGGCGAGAATGAGCCGCGTCTCTTCCAGATGCCCTGCCGATGCTGCGATGACAGAAGCGGAGACGACCGTGCCCGTGATCATGCCTTCGCCGTTGATCATTCCGAGCGGATCGCGTTCAGCCTTGACGCGAGGTGCACGGCGGCCTTCATTCGTAGTCATTTGCCCGGCAAGTCAATCTGAGCCTCAGGCCCGCGTCAAGACCGTTCGCGCGCCCCGGTGCCCAGAATTTTCTCTTACGAAATTTGCAGGTTCGAGTTTGACCGCACACTCGGGTTAGGGTCCCCGGTCCACCCAGTTCGTGAAAATCCAGACCAGCACGTCTGGCGGAGATCTATCCGCTCCTAGATCGCGTCCGGCAAACGGGGGCGAGCCTTGTCATCCTATACATCAGTCTCTAGCGGCGACCTGGACTCCGTGGGTCCTTGGGATGCCTCGTCCGCGACGTCTCCGAGGCCCGCCTTCGCGCCGCCTTCCCTGACTGCGAGATCGCGGCGGTTGGTGCAGATTTGCAGATCACCTTCGAGCTGCGGGATCTGGCGGAGACCTATGCACCAATACGCATGCGGCGCGCACGCGCACGGGCGCGCACGAAGCCATTAGGCATGCCAATCAGTGCTCGGTGACCTTCACACTCTCGATGTCAGTCGCCCGCGAACCATCACCCGTTGCCTCGATACCGGTGCCCAATATCAGCCATCTTTGATGGCTATGCGCTCGCATAACGCTGCCGACCAGTCACACCTCCGCCGACCCAGTGCCCGATGTCAAAGACAAAGCCGAGGACCACAAAGATCCATCCCCAACCGGCCAGTCCGCCGATAACTGGGTTATAGGCAAGGACGTAGAACAGGGTCGCATAGGGAAAGACGATCAGCCCGAGGAGCGGGATGAGGAAGCCGTTGAATGCACGGTCCACCCAGTTCGTGAAAATCCAGACCAGCACGAGAGCGACTCTTGGCGCGACCCCGGCAAGCAGTGCGATCAGACACCCCATCCGCCAACCTTTCTCTCCGGCCCACGGTGTGAGCCTGTCCACAAGACATTATGGAAGCGCTCGCGCCAGGCCAGACTCGACCTCGTCACGTACTATGTCCGGCCAGCTCGTCTGGCTCCGCGCGACCCGACTCCAAACTCTCGATTTCCTTGCGCAAGTGGTCGGTGAGGTTCGTGCGGTACGCCGCCTCGAAGTCACGAAGCGCTCCCACGGCTGCCGTGAGATGATCCCGCTGCTTCTCCATGTCGTCGAACATTTCACCGCGGCGACTTTCAATCTCACGATCGAGCTTCTCGGCGCGACTATGTGCATCGGCGTTGAGACGCTCTGCATTGACCCGGGCTTCGGACTCGACTCGCCCGGCACGTGTACGGGCGTCGGTGGTGAGCTGATGTGCGGTCCGGCTGGCCTCCTCTCGGATCCGGTTGGCATCCTCAGTGCACTCCTCGACCAGGCGTTCGGCCTGCTCGGTGGACAGCTCGACGAGCCGGACGACGGCCGCGCTGGCTTCCTTCCCAGTTGTCACCACGATTGTGCCGGACACCGAAGGTTGCACCGGAGCAAGCTGCGGAGGTGCAGGTGGCTGAACCGCAGGAGTCTGCGCCACCGGAGCAGGAGCCCGAGCCGGAACTCGCGGCGCTGACTTCAGAGCCTCGATCTGCCTTTTGAGGTTCCGGTTCTCCTCGAGCAGCTGGGCGAAGCTTTTCTTGACCTCCTCGACGAACTCATCAACGTCCAAGACCTCATAGCCAGACTTGCGGGCCATCGGCAACCTGTTGCGAACGTCGTCGAGCGTAAGCGTCATGGTGCACCCCGATATCTAGGTGGAACTTCTGGTGGGGCCGTGGCCACACCCGGGCTTACCGTACCCAATCCGGTCGTTGCACAAAGCTGAATCAAAGCTTCGCCACCCGAATCAAAGCTTCTCCTCCGCGTGCCCAGAATTCTTCTTCGTGGGAAATCTGTTGATTGTGTGCTCAGACCCTGGGGACGATCTTGACCCGAGATTCATGCACCGCCTTGAGCCGTTCAGCCTCTTGCTGGGGATCTCCCACGGAAGCGATGGCGACCGAGATGACGCCACCCTGTGCCGACTCATGCTGCTTTGGCTTGTGGTCAGGCTCTACCGCATCATCGTTGATCATGACTGGCCGTTTATCGTCGGCACAGTGTGAATGATCTTCGCTTCGATCTCGTCAAGATCGACTCGGATCAGCCGAGGCTCAACGCGATAGGCATGGATCTTGCCTTGCGCAATCCAGCGGCGGACAGTCTGCCGCGAGACGTCGTAATGCTCGGCAGCAACCGCAATGGAAACCATTTTGGCCATGTGGGACTCCTCTTCCTGGGAGTGTCAAGATCACCTTTGATCTTTCTCTCCCATAACCCGAGTCCCTTGACCAAACAGTAGCAGTTATACATGGGTACTCAAGAGCACTAGCCCTATTGTGCGACCTTGATCATCTCTGACATACGCCGCGCAATCTCATCGTCGCGGCCCTGCGCGACGTGCTGGTACCGAATCGCCATGGCCGGAGTCGTATGCCCCAGTCGGCCCATCAGCTCGGCAATGGTTGCGCCGCTCTGCGCAGCCATGACTGCGCCCGTATGCCTCAAATCGTGGAAACGGAGATCATCGCGCCCAGCGGCCTTGCGCGCCCGCTCCCAGTGCTTTTGGAAAGCCCCGCCACGCCCAATTTGCTCGCCATTGGCGGTCGAGAAGAGCAGGGCATCCTTGCCCCAGCCAACATGATCTTCCAGGTGCTGCCGGACAGCCGGCACGAGGTGCGGCGGGATCGCAACATCACGGATGCCAGCAGCCGACTTCGGAGCGCCAATGGTCGGCTTCCCGTCGATCCACGTCACCCCGCGCGTCACCCGTACTCGGGCATGCCTTAGGTCAAGATCACCACGCCGCAGCTCGGTCAACTCACCAAAGCGCAGTGCACAACAGGACGCGAGCAAGATCATTAGCCGATATTGTTGCGGCATGCTGTCCATGATCATCTCAAGTTGTACCATGGTTGCGGGCTCGATCCGGTGCCGCCGAGTCGTTTGAGATGCGCTCCGAATGTGGCACGGGTTGACTAGTATCAATCCGTCGTCCACCGCGCTGCCCAGAATGGTCCTCAGCAATGCGTACGCATGCGCTCTAGCGGTCGGCATGTCGCCCCCTTGGTCGGCATGCCAAGCCCGGATATCGGAGGCTGTCAGGCTCGCCAGTGGCTTGCTGCCCAGCGCTGGCACGATGCGGCTATCTAGCAGTGCTCGATACAGCGCGGGTACGCGGCTTGAGATCACGATCAGCTAGCCAGGGATCGGCATAGCCCTGAACGGTCAGCGACTTGTCTTGATCATCTACTGTGGGGTCCCACTTCGATGTCGTGATCTTGGTTTCTATGATCGACAAGTACGTATTGGCGTCGCCCTTGGTCTCGAATGTGGTGGGCGCGTTGTGCCGCTTTTGGTCGGGCCCGACGTAGCTAGCTTGGAACTTACCCGAGGGCAGTTTGCGCACCTTGCCGAAGCTCCGCCGTGATCGTTTCTGGGTGACAGTGTTCGACATTGCGACTCTCTAGATTGCGTCTCTTCGTGCCCCAATCGTGCCCTAGTGAGTGTAACGCCGTGACCACTCGTGAGCGCCCATTAATGCCTTAGTTCTCTTATACGCAAGGGAGAGTGGGCAGTTGTGATCACTCGTGACTACCCATGAGTATCTGGATTTCGCAGGTTCAAATCCTGTCACCCCGAACACCGCTCAGATTGAAACGACCAGACGAAACAAGTTTGAACCTAAAAGGACCTGGTCTTCATCTGGTGAGAATCGGATCTCCCTAGTGGACCGCAACTGAAGTTGTTTTACGGTCGGCTTTCGTCAGGATCTGGTTGGTGGTCTTGGTCCAGACGAAGGGTTGGCAGCGGTCGTTCCAGCCGTTGATGAAGGTCCGGATTTGGATCATGAGGTCTCGGACGGAGGGAAATGCGCCGCGGTGGATGGCTTGGCGTTCGATGATGGAGAACCAGACCTCGACCAGGTTCAGCCACGATCCCGATGTCGGGGTGAAGTGGATATGGATTCTGGGGTTCGCCGCGAGCCAGGCCTTCACCTTCGGATGCTTGTGGGCGGCGTAGTTGTCCATGATCAGATGCAGCTGCTGGTCGGGATAGGCCCGGGCGAGGTGGCGCAGGAAGATCAGGAACTCTTGGTGCCGGTGCCGCGGTTTGCACACGCCGGTGACCTGGCCGGTAGCGATCTCGAGTGCGGCGAACAAGGTGGTGGTGCCGTGCCGAACGTAATCGTGGGTGCGTTTCTCGACCTGCCCGGGCTGCATCGGCAGCGTCTTTTGGGTCCGGTTCAACGCCTGAATCTGGGACTTCTCATCGATGCTGAGCACGATCGCGTTCTCCGGCGGGTGCAGATACAGCCCGACCACGTCGGTGACCTTGGCGACCAGCTCGGGATCGGTGGAGAACTTAAACGTCTCCGCCCGCCACGGCTGCACCCGGTGATGCCGCCAGGTCCGCAGCACCGTCGAGGCATCCACCCCCAAATGGTCGGCCAACAGCCGAGACGACCAATGCGTCACGCCGAGTGCGGCCGGCGGAGGTGTCAGCGTGGCGGCCAAGATGTTGGCCCGGTCCACCGTGCGCGGCCGGCCCGAGCGTTGTTCATCCTCCAGGCCCCTCACCCCAGAGCTGGCATACCGGTTCCGCCAGCCGATCACCGTGGGACGCGACACTTCGACCCGTTCGGCGATCTCGGTGTTGGACACCCCGTCGGCGGCCAGCAGTACGATCCGGGCCCGCTGCGCCAGACCCGCCCTAATCGAAGACGACCGGGTCCAGGACTCCAACAACTCACGATCACCCGGCCGCAGGCCCAAGAGTTGCGCACGCACCCCTCATTCTCACGCACTCCACTGTAAAACTACTTTAGACGCGCCGCACTAGCTCACTCGGTCAAAGCGTCGGTCTGATATGCCGAGGGTAAAAGGTTCGGATTCGGGTTGGCCCAACTGATCAATTGGCGGCGGTCCGGGGTCCTTGCCTGAGGCGGTCCGTTGTGTCCAATGAGGGGCGCGTGCTCGTAGCCAACCAGTTCGGCGG
>JBJMIR010000021.1:0-88670 GCA_045806785.1 Propionibacteriaceae bacterium
CATCACATCAGCCACGTCGGCGCATCGAACGACTGCGAGCGGGTGCCGATCCACAGCGCCGTTGTAGACGGCTCGAGCCTGGTCGTAGTCGGGATCGGACTGGGTGATGATCTTACCCCGGACTCCAGCAAGATCATCTACGGCTAACTGATCGCTGGTGGGTTTGCTTGTTGTCGTCATCTCGTCCTCCTCGGGTGCCGTCGGGCGCCGTAGCCGTTCCCGACATCGACGAGGGTGGCCCATACGGTGAGTTTCTCCACCAGGTCGTCCACGGCTGGGAGCCAGCCGGTGACCAGGTTCGCGGTATGCCGCGGTTGTGATCTTGCGGGAGGCGTGACGGCGAGCCCGACGGCGACCCCTTGCCCACGCCTCGCAGCGAGCGCGCCCAGGCGCTGGTCGGTCCACATCAGGGCCCCATTCGGACCGATCAGTGGTTGCAGCGCGGTAGCGGGCAGCAATTGACCGCTTTCGACGGGGGCGTGACGCAAGCGCTGTGCGTACGTCCGCAGCTGATCTCTCATGATGACCTTCCTCGGGGTGGGCGAATGGCTAAGTTGTCAAGATCAACTCTGCTGACAGCGAAGGTGTTGCGTATCCGAGGTGACCACGGAAATAGCCCATTGCGTACACGGATGTTTGCTCACCGTCGATCACGTTGTCGAAGTTGGCGGGGTCAGAAGGTATTTAGATCACGATGCAAAATGCGGGCGCGGATCTGCCTTTGGTTTCTCGTCGCGCCGAGCTCGCGGTATTGATTGGCATGATTGATGCTGCCTCGCCCGACCGCACCTAGCGGCGTCGATTGCGCCAGTTTCTGCTTCCAATCCGGAAGCCCAGGCAATGATCCACTCCATGGGGTTCTACGAGCCTGAGTTCGGCTTCTATCGCGGAGTTCGCCGCTGACTGCCCATTGCGTACGCCCGTGTGCTACTTCGGCGGGGTCGAGATGGAGAGCGGCGCCTCGCTGCTTTGCTGAGGACCTCAGCTGGATGCGCACCTGAAGTCGGCAGGTGCTTGTGTCGATGATGCGGAGCTGGTGATCCGGGAAATCGGAAGGCTGCATGCCGCACTGGTGGGGCGATGCTCGCCTCGACAAGACCCCGTGCCTCCAGACGAAGGGCATGATGACTCCCCACGAGGAACCACTGGTACCACCCGACAAGCTCAGCATCCGGTGACAGAGGAGCTGATCTCGGCTGAAGCACTCCGTGCGCGCTACCTGCCTGCACTAGCCGTCCCTGCACACTGAACCTCCGCAAAGACGTGGCCCAACTCCTTCAGCAGTGTTACGGCTAGTCGCTGTCGCCGTGGAGCCAGGCGCGCAGGCCGTAAATGCTCCCTACCCATGGCGCCCGCCGGATTTCTTGCCGGCAGCCATAGCCTCGGCGATCCGGCGTCCTAGAGACCCAGCAGTGCCTTTGTCTGCCGAATCCGGCGCTGCTTGAACTGCATGAAGGCGGCGGCATTGCCAACGAACTCGTCGTAGGAGCACCCGAAGACGCGTACGACAAGATCTTCGTGACCGGTGGTCAAGGTGAGGCCAAGTAGCGGTGGTAGCGCGCCCAGGCTGAACCGCAGGACGCTCGAGACAAGATATCCGAGGCGGATCTCATCCGACCCATGCCAGCCCGCCTGTTGAAGGCCCTCGGCGTACCCATCGAGGCAGTCGCGTTCAAGATCGTCCCACCGCTCCGGTCGGCTCTCCAGGAAGGCCTGGCTGGCACCGACCAGCGCCGTCAGCTCCTGCCCGACCGGCGCGGAGCCGCAGAAAGCCCAGTCAATGGCCACGCTGCGATCAGGGTGGCCATCGTCGCCAAGGAAGAGATTGCGGGGGAAGACATCATTGTGACAGAACGTCTGTGGTAGCTGATCGAGCGCCTGGTATAGCTTTTCGCGCTGCTCCCAAAGCTCGATTAGGTCCTTGATCAAGTCTTTAGTGAAGATCTTGCCGGCGACTGGATGGCCGGAAACGGTGGGGAGTATATCCATAACGGGCTCAGCCGCTTCGGTCCAACCGCGTAGCCAGTCACGGCTGAGCCATGGGTCGGTCGGCAATGGTCGGCCAGCCAGATATTCGCCGTTGAATATGCCTAGCTGCCGTGCGACCTTACGAAAGCGGCCGTGCGGCCACGGGCGATGGTCCATGGCCTCCAGGTCTTCCATTGCGATCCACGCCAGCTCTTCGTCGGTTTCTGCGAGAAGCTCACCAGTCGCCACACATCGGGGCGCGACCAACGGACCTGCTAGCTGCTGTTGCCACGGTGACTGATAGGCATGCCACTCCCGCTTCCAGTAATCCCAGGAGCTCTGATCGGTGCTGATCGACTGGAAGCTCAGTTGATCAAGTGTCAGCACTTTGATGATGATCGTCCAGTGGACCGGTCGCCGCCGGCCGGTGATGGTGCCGGTGACCCGGTAGAGGCGAGTACCGGCACCCACGCCAATGAAGATCTCCTCGGTGTGGCGGGAGATGATCTCCGCGTTCTCGGAGTGGAGCAGGGCACCGACCAGTTGCTGCCATGTCGTGTTGTCGATGTAGTCGACGTAGCTGTCAATTGTGTCGATCATCATGATCGGCATTCCTTTCGTGCCTGCAGCTCAGTGTGATCCTCAAGCGAGAGTGTGAACAGTCATTTATGGGGGGTTGGTAAGGGGATGGGCGCCTGTGAACACTCCGGTTGGGTCGACTTGTCTTTTCACAGCACGCAGGCGCTCCAGAGTCGGCCGGTCGTGGAACCGGTTACGTCCCCCGCCGGGGCGCTCGTCGAAGTTGGCGTAGTGGATGCTGGCCGCCCATGGCAGGAGTGCTTGCTCAACGACCTGCACGTGGGCGTCAACCTTCGCGGCCGTGGCAGCGTCCGGGGTGACTCCCAGGGCAAACATCAGAAAGCCGGCCTCCAGATGACCGACCGCGCCGGCATTGACCGGACGCTTGGCAACAGCACCACCGAGCTGCCGTAGCTCTACCGACACAAGGGGCGATCCCGATCCGTAACCGGCGCACGCAATAAGCGCGTCAATCGCCGCTGGCGGCAAGTCATTGAGCAGCATGCCGTTGGCACGGGCAGGAGTTGGCCCCGGTGGATCCATATGCAAAGCAAACAGACCTGCTGTAGGTATCTCAGCAATCGTGTCCAGCTCAGGTGCGAGGTCTCGCAGCGGCGCTATCGCGCCATTGAGCTCTGCGAGCCCTCCCTGATGCGCGACCTCGACCGCCGCGAAGGTCTGCCCACGCAGCGGTCCTGGCAACTCGGGCAGCGGTGGGTACTGGAGCAGCCGTCCGCAAGACATCGTGTGATTGGACACGGTACGGGTCCAGCGCCGCCATGCATGCAGCACTTCACCAGCTCGGGACATTGGGAAGAACAAGGTGCCTGCGCTCACCGTGGGCAGCGCATGAAGCCGAAGCTCAACGCCGGTGACCACGCCGAATTCGCCGCCACCGCCGCGCAGGGCCCAAAACACATCCGGCTCATGATCATGGTC
Source organism: Propionibacteriaceae bacterium (assembly GCA_045806785.1). Classification (GTDB taxonomy): domain Bacteria; phylum Actinomycetota; class Actinomycetes; order Propionibacteriales; family Propionibacteriaceae; genus Microlunatus. Next base: position 3,487 of record JBJMIR010000021.1, read on the forward strand.
GACGATTCGCGGCGTGCCGTCCAAACCAACCACCTCGACCCTTGTCACGTCGTTGACAGCGAGCCCCGAGGGAGCGAGACAGCCAGCTGATACCGCCCGATAGCAAGAAGCCGGCAACCCCAACATCCGGCGCGGAACCGGCCTGAACAGCAAGGCAATGCTCCGTCGCGGCCGCCGTGACGGCTTCCCACTCCGCGCCTGAGCCGACCCATACCGTGCACTCGGCGGGGTTGACATGAACTTCGTTCAAACCGGCAGTCGGCACCAGTACGGTGTGGCTGAGGGGGCCGACCGGCAAAGCTCCATGTCCAGTGGACTGTGCCATCACCTGCAATCCATTGCGTCTTGCGCCAGTGACGACGGCGGACACATCCTCCGCTGACCGTACGAGCGCAATCACGGCGGGCTGCTGATCGACGTTGAGGACCCACGGAGTCCGCGCATCGTCCCAGCCGCGATCACCGGGATAGAGCAGAGTCCCGGTGGGCCGGGATGCATGCGGGTGATTAGCTCCGAAATTGATGCGGTTGCCTCGTTGATCGGTGCGTCATTCTTGATCAGTTCAGTCATGTCCAGGGCTCCTCGGGGCCTCGTAGTGATCTTGGTGGTTCAACTCTTGTGATCACCACCAGGACCCCACATCCGTGGTGAACACGGACCTATCCGAGCGTGACTACGGAATCTTCAGAGAGCAACCTGATGGGTTCACTCCTTAGTGCTACTGGCTGACGGCAACTGCTCGCGGGTGGCTTGTCCGGTCTTCTGCAGCATGCTGCTGACGTGGGACTCCACGGTCCTGGTGGAGATGAACAGGCGTTGCGAGATGTCGGCATTGCTGAGTCCGGCGTTGACGAGCCGGAGGATCTCCGTCTCGCGGGCTGTGATGCCGAGTCTGGCCAGGTGTGGCGGCACTGCTCCCGTCGAAGCCTTGGGCACCTTGACGCCGATGGTTCTCAGGTCGTAATGAATCCGCCGTTGGAGCGCCCGTTCGCCCGCCGCACTGCAAAAGGCCTCAGCCTCGCGCAGCCAACCCAAGGCGGCCTCGATGCCGGCCGCGTAGAGCACCGGCGCAACGATTGTGTGCATTACATGACGCATGAACGTCGTACGTCGGACGTAGTACTCGGCTTCGGCGATCGATTCAGCCGGTGAGCGACCGCCACGGACATCCGAAACAGCCGCTGCAAAGCCGCGCGCCGCCCAGTTGATGTGGTGACCGGTCAACTCAATTGGGCCAAATGCCTCCTCGGGATCGGTGTCGGCCACGACGCGAAGCAGTGCCCACACGCCCCACCACGGCATCACGTGGACCTCACCATGCAAATAGCGCAGGCTTTGGTCGAACAACTCGATGGCGGAACGGCTATCGCCGTTTAACCAAGCACGCATTCCGAGAAATAGCTTCGCCCATGGAATCGGCTTGGATTTCTCCCCCAGCGCAATGGCCTCGGCAATCAGGTCATCGATCTCTGACGGCGCGGCTGGCCGCGCCCTGCCGGGAAGCGGTCGGTCATCGGCGTTGATGAGGCACTCTGCGATGTGCACACGGGTGTGGGCGTAAAGCCCCATGAGTTGTAACTGCCGGGCCTGCGTGTCCGCAGCCAGGAACGTGGGGTATGCGGCAACAAGCCCGTTGCGCACGGCAATCGCCTCGCCGATCCGCAGGTTAATGGCGGCAACCATGCCGACCATGCCAGCGGCAGTGGCACGTTCTCGAGCCTCATAGAACCGGGAGGGGTCCGAATCCGCATCCAGGTCGAGCATGCCTAGTTCCATGAGGGCCCGAACCTGCCAAACGGATAGTTGGTACTTCTCGCTCAATGACAAGGCTTGGCTCAGAGCGCGCCCCGCCAAGTCGGTGTCGTGGTGTCTTCTCGATGCGTAATCGACTACCAGCAAGGCCTCACAAGCGACGTCGAAGCGGCCATGCTCTTGGGCGAGCGCCGCCGCGCGTTGGCCCAGCGCGATAGCTCCGATCCTTCGCTCGGCCAATGCTGCATGAGCCCTGAGGGCCGCAAGGTCGACATCCGGCGGGTCAGCGAGCTGCTCAAGTCGCGTGAGAAGGGCCGCGGCTTCGGTGTGTAGATCAGCGCCGTACGCGGCCCGGGCTGTCGCGACTAGCAACGGACGCGCATCATGACCGGACACGCTATGAAGGGCAGCGACCCCGCTGTGGTAGGCGTCGCTGGCGCGGCCAGCCAGGGTGAGGGTGTCGATTCGCTCGATCAGCACCTCTAGTGCGGCTTCTGGGACGGTGCCGGTCAGAGCCTGAGCTGCGGCCAGGTGCTCTTGGGCCACATCCAGCGCGGCTTTGCGTACAGCGGCGCGGGCTGCGCGGATCCGCTGCCGCGCGGCCTGGTCTGGGTATCCGGCAAGCTCATACATTTCAGCGGCTTGCCGAAGCTGCCCTTCCGTGGGATCGGTCGGGTTGTTCATCAAGTGGTCGGCGGCGCGGCGGGCAAGCACCTGCTGTTCCAGGGGTAGCAAAAGATCGCGTACGGCGTCACGCATCAGTGGGTGTCGCCAGGTGACTCCGAGCGGCGTCGTAGCAGAGACCAGCAACGTGCTGGACAACCCATCGTGTAAGCCGCCGCTCAACCTGGCTTCGTCCAGGCCGGTGACGGCGACTAGCAAGTCGCTGTCTGTCTCCCCAACTACCGACATGGCATCGAGAACGACCCTGGAGTCTGGCGGAAGGCGCCGTAGTCGCTTTTGCACGGCGGCAGCCAGCGTCGTATGCCGCATGTCGAACTCGCCAGTTGCCGGTGCATTTTCGCGGAGTTGCCTAACGAATTCATCCAGAACCAGCGGTAGTCCATCGACCGCGGTGACGAGCTGATCGACCGCTTCCGGGGACAGCTGTGGCAGCTCCTGTGCGCGGAGGACTGAGGCAACCTCGAGAGGCGTGAGACGGCTCAGCGACAATTGGCGGATCGAAGGGCCAGCGCTCAAGCGTTCGAGCCGATCTGGCAGCAGCGGCTCGGCGCGCGCCGCCATGACCAGCGCAAGCGGCAGCTGCTCCACGGAATCGGCGAGGTAGGTGAGGACTGACACTGTGTCCTCATCAGCCCAGTGCAAATCATCGATGAACACCACAGCGCCGTCGGCGGCGATTGCTTGCAATAGGAGTATTAGAGCCTCCGCAAGAACGGCGGCCGGATCCGCCATTGGCGCGAGAACATCTTGATCACTGACCCAGCCAGGAAGCACCCGCGCCAGGATCGGCCGTACGCCTGCGAGCTCCTTTTGGTCTGCAACGGGTGCCGACGCCCTGGCAAATGCCTCCACCAGTGGTCGATACGCTCCACCTGATTCGACAGCTCGGCCCTTGAGGACTAACAACCCCTGACGCTCGGCCTCGCGTTGAGCCTCGACCAGTAGCCGGGTCTTTCCCACTCCACCTTCGCCGGTGAGCAGCACAGCCTCGCCCCGACCGTACTTCGCTGCGTCGATCGCGCCGGTCAGCGTTGCGAGCTCGGCGCGTCGAGCAACCAGCGGCAAGTCCTCGCCCACCGTTGCATTGTCGTGCAGATGGTCTCCGAACCCAACGTAGTAGCGCATACCGAGGACAGAGCAAAACCAGTGTCGGTAATCGGATACATCCGTACTGAGCTCGGATACGCATCACCGTCCGGATCGGCACAGTTCATCTCATGTAATCAAGCCACCAAGAGAAGGAGTCATGAAATGAACAAGTCCACCAGAAGGGCTCATGCGGTGAATGGGCCTTGGCTGTGGAGTTATGCGCGGCGGCTGCTGCATGCATTCGCCGAGACTGGTCGGCCGTCGGCCATTGGGCTTCAGCTATTCATGGGGCCGAATGGCGGCCTGATGTGGACAGACGCGGCTCAGGTCGATCGGTCGGAGCCACACGCAGGCGCCGTGTTCTCTACTGCGAAGAAGTCGCAGCAACCGGTGGACACAGAATCGACTATGATCGTCCGTCCCGAGGAGCTGGCGGGAGGCCCCGTCCATGCGGCTCTGCAGGCGCCCATGGCCAACTAGGCGTTTGGGAAATCTCATGATCAATTGATCAAACGGTCATCTATTGGTGCGCATCACTGGATTGTCGGGCCGCGGCGATGATCTCCTCGGTACGGAGACCGTCTGTCAAGGTAGCGAGGTGTGGGACTCTCTCGTGTTCAATATCCCGGTCTCGTACGGCATGCAGGGGGATCACCAGCGATCGTTCATCTTCGATCACACACTCATGTTCCAGCGGTCCTGCCCAGGCATGAGGGTCATAACGAACTGGCCGACCACGCCGTTGGATAGCTCTGCCAAGTGAAACGTGCGGCCGCCTCCACGAAGCCACCTGCCTGCTTGATAGTTATTGATTTGATAACGCTGACGATCTTGGTGAACTCGCAGCCGTCAGGAAGCGCGTTTTGTCCAACTCATGGGAGAGGCCTTCTCCCTCGAACCGTTGGAGCGGTCGGGCCGGCCAGCCCAAGGTTGAGCGATGAAAAGATCAGCGTTGGTTACACGAAAATTCCATTCGGTCCGGAGGTCGCGTACGGTGCCGATCGCTCCGGCCTGGATGGCACGCCACGTTGAGCAGTGATTTACCTGGTCAGCGGCGGTTTGCGCAGTATCGCCCCTTGCCCGAAACCCGCCAGATTTGTTTGATCCAACACCTGCCACGATCAGGAACCCGGCCTTTGACAAGGCCCGATGTCTTCTAGCGGTGATCAGATTCCATCTGGCCCGCACCACCGATCTTCGCGCCTTACCGCAAAGCGCGCGTGTGCATAGCGCCAGGCACTGACCACGACCTTCCGTATGCCGGCGGCGAGGGATTAAATCGACTGGCTATGGAGGTTGTCCTCTGCGCACGATGGTGTCCGCCCTGCTCGCTTGAGGTCTTTGTTTGCCTGCTGATCCTGACTTAGTCACGCTGCGCCCGGTGCCGGTGCGCCGGAACGGGGCGCCTCGCACCGGGTCGTGGGTGTCGCTGTGGCGCTTCCGCTCCTACCTGCGCCCGTACGCGCTGCGCTTCATCTCGATGGCGGTCCTCGCCGGTCTGGGTATCGCGGCGACGATCGTCGTCCCGCTCATCACCCGGGCGGTGGTCGACGGGCCCATTGCCCAGTCCGACCGGCGCGGCCTGTATGCACTTGGCGCGGCGGCCATCGCCCTCGGGATTGTCGAGGCACTGCTGATGTTCTTCCGACGCTGGGTCGTGTCCAAGGCGACGCTTGGAGTAGAGACCGACGTTCGGGTCGAGCTGTACGCGCAGCTGCAGCGCCTGCCGATGCTCTTCCATAGCCGCTGGGAATCCGGTCAGCTGCTATCGCGGATGATGAGCGACCTGTCGACGATCCGGCGCTTCCTCGGCTTCGGAATGCTCTTCATTGTCGTCAACATCGCGCAGATCGCAGTTGTGGTCGCAATCCTCATCCACCTCTACTGGCCGCTCGGCCTGGTGGTGCTCGCTTCGACGGTGCCGGTGGTGTGGGTCTCGATGAGCACCGAAAAGGCGTACACCCGCCTCTCGCGGGCGGTCCAGGACGAGACCGGCGACGTGGCCTCGGCGGTGGAGGAGGCGGCTCACGGCCTCCGCGCCACCAAGTCCTTCGGCCGATTCGACCACGTGGTGGGCGCTTTCGACACCCGCGCCGTGCGCTTGCACGACACTGCGCTCGAGCGCGTTCGGGTGCAGTCGCGGTTCTGGACCTTCCTCGGCGTCATCCCGAGCGTGACCCTGATCATCGTCCTTGGCTTCGGCGCGCTCGCGGCTGGGCAGGGCCGCGTCACCCTCGGCACCCTGGTCGCCTTCACCACCCTGATGATGTCGCTGGTGTGGCCGGTCTCGGCGCTGGGTTTTCTGCTGTCGATGGCCCAGGAGTCCATGACCGCCGCCGACCGCATCGCCGAAATCCTCGACGCTGAGAACCCCATCACTGAGGGCGCCATCGAGCTGACCGACGTCCGCGGTGAGCTCGCCCTGGAGCATGTGTCCTTCCGCTTTCCGGACGCCGATGCCGATGTCCTGCACGACCTGAACCTGCATCTGCGGCCCGGTGAGACCATCGCCCTCGTCGGCGCGACCGGTTCGGGCAAGTCGATCCTCACCAACCTCATCGCGCGGCTGTGGGACGTCACGCGTGGCCGGATCACCCTCGACGGGGTTGACGTGCGCGACCTGCGCCTGCGGCAGTTGCGCCAGTTGGTGGCGACCGCCTTCGAAGATCCGACGCTGTTCTCGATGTCGGCGCGGGAGAACCTTACGCTCGGCCGGCCGGATGCGAGCGACGCCGACGTCGCCGAGGCGATCGAGGTGGCGCAGGCGCAGTTTCTCCATGATCTGCCCTTCGGCCTGGACACCCGGATCGGCGAGCAGGGCCTGAGCCTGTCAGGCGGTCAGCGGCAGCGGCTCGCTCTGGCCCGGGCGGTGCTCGCCCGGCCCGCGGTGCTCGTACTCGATGACACCCTCTCCGCGCTCGACATCCACACCGAGGCACTGGTGGAGGTGGCGCTGCAGCGCGTGCTGCGCGGCGTAACCGGCATCGTCGTGGCCCACCGCGCGTCGACGGTGCTCCTCGCCGACCGAGTCGCCCTGCTCTCGGGTGGCACGATCACCCATATCGGCATACACGCTGAGCTGCTGGCCAAGGTGCCGGAGTACCGGGACCTGCTCTCGGCCGAGTTTGCCCAGGATGACTGGTTGCTGGAGGTCGCGTCGTGAGCTCGGCGACCCAGACCCAACCACGACCCAGGGAGCAGTGGCGCGGCGTCCTCGAGGGTCCTGGCGAGGTGTCGGAGCGCCTGACGCCGGCTCCCCGGCATGGCAGTCACCGGCTGCTTGCCGAGCTGCTTCGTCCCCACCGAAGGCGTCTAGCGCTGGCCATTGGGGTTGTGGTCGTCGAGAACGCTGCCCGCCTCAGCCTGCCGTGGCTCGTCGCGCTCGGGATCGACCGCGGGCTGCCGCCGATCATCGCCGGCGGCAGCGCGCGCACCCTGCTGGAGATCGTCGCCGCCATGGTTGTCGCCGTGGTGCTGCAGTCGATCGGCCGGATCAGCTTCCTGCGCATCTCAGGTCGGATCGGGCAGGCCGTGCTGCTCTCGCTGCGGCGCCGCGTCTTCGCGCACTTCCAGCGACTCGACGTGGCATTTCACGACCGTTACACCTCCGGTCGTGTCACGTCCCGGCTGACCAGCGACATGGACGCGATCACCGAGCTGTTGGCCGGCGGCTTCGACGGCCTGGTGACCGCCGTGCTGACCATGGTCGGGGTCGGCGTCCTGATGTTGAGTCTGGACCTCGAGCTCGGTCTGGTCTGTCTGCTGTGCTTCCCGCTGTTGGTGCTGCTCGTCCGCTGGTTCGCGCGTACGTCGGCTGTGGTCTACCGCAAGGTGCGCGAGGCGTCGGCACTGGTCATCGTGCAGTTCGCGGAGACGATGACGGGTATCCGCGCCGTGCAGGCGTACCGGCGCGAACCGCGCAATGCCGAGATCTTCGCTGACCTGGCCACACGCTACCGCGACGTCAACACGACGTCGTTCCGGCTCGTCGCGGTCTTCATGCCAGGGGTCAGGCTGATCGGCAACCTGACCATCGGCGTAACCCTGCTCTACGGCGGCCTACGAGCACTCGAGGGCGACCTGACGATCGGGGTGCTGACCGCATTCCTGCTCTACCTGCGGATGTTCTTCGAGCCGATGCAGGAGATCAGCCAGTTCTTCAACACCTTCCAGTCGGCCTCCTCGGCGCTGGAGAAGCTGTCGGGCGTGCTGGCCGAGCGGCCCGGTGTACCGGAGCCGAGGAGTCCCGTTCCCTTGCCGCATGTCCGCGGTGAGGTGCGCTTCGACCACGTAACCTTCGGCTACCTCCCCGAGCGGCCGGTCGTTTCCCACCTGGACTTGACGATCGCCGAAGGCGAGACCGTCGCGCTCGTCGGAACCACCGGGGCCGGCAAAACAACGATCGCCAAGCTGATGGCCCGGTTCTACGACCCAACCAGCGGCGCGGTGCGGCTCGACGGGGTCGACCTCCGCGACATCGCTGACACCGACCTGCGGCGGGCCGTCGTGATGGTGACCCAGGAAAACTTCATGTTCTCCGGCTCGGTCGCCGACAACATCGCCTTCGGTCGGCCCTCGGCGAGCCGGGCCGAGATCGAGTACGCCGCCCGCGCGGTGGGCGCACACGACTTCATCACCTCGCTGCCCGAGGGTTATGACACCGACGTCGCCAAGCGCGGTGAGCGGCTGTCGGCGGGACAGCGGCAGCTCGTGGCGTTCGCCCGGGCCTTCCTCGCCGACCCCGCCGTGCTGATCCTCGACGAAGCGACCTCCAGTCTCGACATTCCCAGCGAACGACTGGTCCAGCAGGGCCTGCAGACGATCCTGGCAGACCGCACGGCGGTGATCATCGCCCACCGGCTCAGTACCGTCGAGATCGCTGACCGGGTGCTGGTGCTCGAGGATGGGCAGGTGGTCGAACAGGGCTCACCCGTGGAACTGGTAGGGCGAACCGGCGGTCGTTACGCCATCCTGCACGGGGCCTGGGAGGAGTCGCTGGCCTCCGGCAGCGCTTCCTAATCAATGCTCGGCGGCGTCCGACCCAGTTCATAAGGCATCGGCTGCTACGGGTGCTTCTGGGTTCCCTATGCGGTTCGTCAGGACACAGTGGCTGATTGGCCGGCTGCCGTCAGCCAATCCAGCGGGCAGCGGCCTCGTAGGTACTTGCCGGGGTGCTGTTGAACGCGATGGCTGCATCCGGCGCGTGCCGCCGGACAAGGTTGATCACTTGCTCGAGTAGCTCAACTTGATCGTCTGAGTGCCGCAGACCACCACCGATAGTGACGCACTCCCACCTGTGGGCGCGCAGCGCATTGCAGACGACGGTCTCCACATCGTCGCTTCCATCGAGGCCGATCAGGCAGGTCTCGACACCTACGCCATGCTCGCTGAATTTGGCGAGTCCCGCCTCGATCGCCTCGGCTACCGGCTCTGGTTCCCACGGCCCGGGTACCCGATACGGGTCAAGCCCGATGACGAGGACGCGGGGTGAGGCAGTGTCCATGTCCTGGACGGTACTCGCCGTACTCCCAATTGGCGTCGGTTGCCCAGGCGTCCGTGATTGATCGGTGCTTGCGCCGTCACTATTCAGTGTTACTATCTACCGGTAGTCAGTAACGTTGAGTAGTCCGAGGAGGTGTTCCGTGGTCAAGCAGATGACCGAGATGCTCAAGGGCACGCTGGAAGGCATCGTCCTCGCGATCTTGTCCGCGCGGCCCGCGTACGGCTACCAGATCACTGCACGGTTGCGGGAGCAAGGCTTTCCCGACATAGCCGAAGGCACCGTCTACGCCGTGCTCGTCCGGATCGAGCAGCGCGGCCTGGTCGACGTAGAGAAGGTCCCGTCGGAGAAGGGACCACCGCGAAAGGTGTACTCCCTCAACGCTCGGGGACAGGAATACCTCGAAGAGTTCTGGAGGACATGGAGCTTCCTGACAGAACGGCTCGACCAGCTACAGGAAGGAGGCAGATGATCATGTCCATCTCAAGCTTCGCCTCAAAGGTGATCGGCGACAAGAAACGGTGGCGGCAGTACAAGGCACGCAAGGAACAGCTTCCAGCGAACTATCGCACGGCAATCGATGCGGTGGAGCGGTACCTGATGTACTTCGGACGCGGCGACGGCCCCAGCTGGGCTTCGATGTTGGATGACCTTGCCGATCTGTTCGAGCAGAGCGCGGCGAACGGCACCCCGATCCGCGAGATCGTCGGCGAGGACCCCGTGGAGTTCGTCGAGGCGTTCATTCAGAACTACCCGGAGGGGCAGTGGCGAATCCGGGAGCGGAAACGGCTGACCAACGCCATCGAGCGCGCTGCCGGAGAAGACACCGGAGAAGAGATATCCGACTGATGACTGCCCAGCCAGGCTTGTTACCAACGCCGTACAGCAGATCTCGCCCGAGGCCCATAAGCGTCAGTACCAGCAGGCCCTCGATGCCTACGAGGCGGTGGTCGGCGATCAGGCTTGAGCCGGGAGTGGTCCGGCCCACGACCCGGCGAGCGCCGCGGATGGATGACTTCACGATCAAGATCGTGTTTCACCGCCGGTTATCAGGCCTTGGTGTTCAAGATCAGCAAATAAGTCGTCGGGTACGTGCTGCGCGTGCGCGGCAAGGTTGTGGTGGACCTCCTCGGGATCGCGCATGCCCACCACGACGCTGGCGACAGCGGGGTGGCGTAAGGGAAATTGGATCGCCGCAGCCGGGAGCGTAGTTCCGTGCTCTCGACAAGCCGAGGCTAGGAGCCGTGCTCGCTCCAGGACGTCGGGCGAGGCCCGCTTGTAGTCGTACGTTGCGATCTCCGGAACCTCCGCCCGGGCGAGAAGGCCGGAGTTGAAGACAGCGGCGGCAACCACTGACCGGCCCTGCTCGAGTGCGGTCGGTAAGAGGTCGTCGGCAGCCCCCTGCTCCAGAAGGGTGTAGCGCCCAGCGAGCATGACCACGTCGACGTCGGTATGCCGGATGAAGCGCGCGAGCATCGCGGACTGGTTCATTCCCACGCCGATCGCGCCGACGACGCCGGCCTCGCGCAGTTCCACGAGTGCAGGCACCGCCTGCTCCGCTGCCTGCTGCCAATGCTCGTCGGGGTCGTGGACGTACAAGATGTCTACGCGGTCTAGGCCTGTCCGCTGGAGCGTCGCCTCTAGTGACCGCAGAACGCCGTCGCGACTGTAGTCCCTGCGCCGTGTCAGGTCGCCCGGCACGTCGAACATGTCGTCGTCGCGTGCCAGCGGCGGTCGGCGTGGGATGAGCAGGCGCCCGACCTTCGAACTGATGACCACGTCGTCTCTCGGCCGATCCCTCAGCGCCTCACCCAAACGTCGCTCCGACAGGCCGAGGCCGTAGTGCGGGGCTGTGTCGAAGTAGCGAATGCCGCCCTCCCAGGCAGCGTTGATGGTGGCCTGTGCGGTCGTTTCATCCACCGCCTGATACAGGCCCGCGATAGGAGCGGCGCCGAAACCGAGGGTGGTCAGGTGCACGCCGGTGCGGCGGATCTCCCGACGTGGCAGGCGGCTGGCCGTGGTCATAGTGCTTAGCCGTCTATTGCGCTGGCGGCAAGACGAGTGAGTGGGAGCCGCCGTCGACCTGCAGGATTGTGCCGGTGGTGGCCCCAGCGAGCGGGCTGGCGAGGTAGCACACGGCATGGGCGACCTCTTCTGCGGTGACGAGGCGGCCGGTCGGTTGTCGGGCGCGGAGCGCAGTGAGAGCCGCATCCGGGTCAGGCGCGGCGGACAATAGCCGTTGGACCCAGGGAGTGTCGGCAGTGCCGGGCGCAACGGCGTTGACCCGTATGCCCTCGCGCACCAGGTCGGCTGCCATTGCGAGGACGAGCGCGTGCAGGGCACCCTTGCTTGCGCTGTACGCCGCTCGCTGGACCAGGCCGGTCCAGGCGGCAATAGAGCCGGTGCAGACAACGGCCGCACGTCCGGTGGGCGCTGACTGGCGCAGGTGGGGCAGCGCGGCGCGCACCAGGCGTGCCGTGCCGACCACGTTGATGTTCAGGATGTGTTGCCACTCCTCGTCCCTGACGTCCTCCACCCCACCGGTGGAGCCGATGCCGGCGTTGGAGACCACGACGTCGAGGCCGCTTAACCGCCCAGCGACCTCAGCTATCGCCTCGCGTACCGAGGCGTCGTTGCCGACATCACAGGCGATCTCGAGGATGTCCTCCTCGGGCTCGGTGAGTGGTCGCAGGTCTAGGGACGCTACGGCTGCCCCTCGCACCCGCAGCGCGCGAGCGGTGGCTCGGCCGATTCCACTGGCGCCGCCGGTGACAAGGGCGCGTACCCCGTCGAACTCTGCGGAGCCGCCGCTGGTCGATGTGACGGATGCCGGGATTGTGGTCACGCCTGGTCCTCCTCCTGGTCTCGATTGGTCAAGGTCAGCATTGACCGGGGGGTCGAGCCCATAAGTCACGCTGGCAGTGGTCCTCAACAGGGCATCGGCCTCGTCAGGTGACAAGGGTGCGATGAACTCAGCGATGGTGGTCGCCCAGCGCTCCCAGCTGGCGGCTAGTAGGCAAACCGGCCAGTCTGAACCGAAGAGTAGGCGGTGTGGTCCGAAGGCGTCGAGCACGGTGTCCAACGCCGGGCGAAGGTCTGCGATTGACCAGCGCTGATGGTCGGCCTCGGTGATCAGGCCGGAGACCTTGCACACCACCTGTTCGGAACGGGCCAGGGCGCGGACGTCGTGTGCCCAACCCTCGAGATCACCCGATGCCAACGGCGGCTTGCCTGCATGATCGAGCACCAGTCGGAGACTCGGCAGGCGCTGCGATAGTTCTACAGCTGCCGGTAACTGGGGCGGCCGGACGAGGACGTCGTATGGCAGGTCGGCGTTCCCGAGAGCTTGCAGGCCCGCCATGACATCGTCGCGGAGCAGCCATTGCGGATCCGGCTCGTCTTGTACCAGGTGCCGCACTCCGCGCAGCAGGCGTCCACCGTTCCCAGTACGCAGCCGATCCAGCTGGGCCGGGACATCGGCGGTCAGGTCCACCCAGCCGACCACTGCGGCCACCAGATCGTCGTTGGCAGCAGTTGTTAGCAGCCGTACGCTCTCGTCTGTGCGGGCGACCGACTGGACAAGCACGGTGGCAGTCACCGGCCGGCCGGCGACCCCGGCATGAACCGCCTCGTGTAAGTCCTGTAGATCGAAGCGACGCCGGATGGCGGCCAGCGCGGGATCAGCCAGCCAACCCTGGCCCGGGTCGCTCGGGTCCCACAGGTGGTGGTGAGCGTCAACCGCGCCACCCGCGATAGCCACACTCCTGCTGTCGATCACGACCGCGATGCCACGATGGACCGGTGAGCGCAACAGATGCCAGCCCCAATCCGTCCGACGCTGCTGATCGCGGTATTCGTCGCGTGGGCGCCATCGTCCGCCTGCGTCCAGAGCACGAGGTCGAGTACCGGCGGCTGCACGCGAACGTCTGGCCGAGTGTGCTCGCCACCTTGCGGCGTGTCGGCGTGCGGAATTACTCGATCTTCTTGCGCGATGGGCTGCTGTTCAGCTACCTCGAGTACACCGGGGACGACTGGGCTGCAGCGCAGGCCGAGATCGCCGCCGACCCCGATACCCAGCGGTGGTGGAAGCTGACTGACCCGATGCAAGAGCCCGTAACGACGGCGGCCGAGGGCGAATGGTGGGCGTCCGCCGAGGAGGTCTTCCACCTGGACTAACGTCCCGGCAAGAGCACTGGCCGGCGTACTCGAGCCGTTCACGACCGGCGGGCCGCCCAGACGGGGCCGACCGGGTAGCTGTGCTCGGCCACCGAGGCTGCGAGCATTTCCCCGCTCCCGCCGGGAGCCAATGGGGCTCGGTAGCGGCCGCGCTCCAGGCGTACCGGAGTGACGAAATGCTCGTGGAGATGGTCGACGTGCTCGATGACGCGATCCTCCCAGCTTCCCGAGACGGCGACATAGTCAAACATCGACAAGTGCTGGACCATCTCGCATAGGCCCACCCCGCCCGCGTGCGGGCAGACCGGTATCCCGTGTCTGGCGGCCAGCAGGAGGATTGCAAGGTTCTCGTTGACGCCGGCCACCCGGGCGGCATCGACCTGAACGATGTCGACGGCATCGGCCTGCAGCAGCTGTTTGAACACGACCCGGTTCGCCACGTGCTCGCCAGTGGCGACCTTGATCGGGTGGATGGCGTGACGGATGACTGCATGGCCGAGTAGGTCGTCTGGGCTGGTCGGCTCCTCGATCCAGTACGGGTCGTACGGCGCCAGTGCGCGCATCCAGTCGATCGCGGGTCCGACGTCCCAGCGCTGGTTGGCGTCAACAGCGATGCGGATGCCATCGCCGACCGCAGCACGGGCCACCTCCATCCGGCGTACGTCGTCGGCTACATCGGCGCCCACCTTGAGCTTGATCATGGTGAAGCCCTGCTTCAGGGCCTCGCGGGCGAGCCGGTCGAGCTTGTCGTCGGAGTATCCGAGCCATCCCGGCGTGGTGGTGTAGGCGGGATAACCCTCGCTCAGCAGCCGCTCTTCTCGCTCGGCACGACCCGCTCGCGCCCGCTCCAAAATCTCTAGCGCTTCACGCCGGGTGAGGGCATCAGTCAAGTAGCGGAAATCCACAAGCGACACCAGCTCCTCGGGCTCCAGCCTGGCCAGGTGTTGCCATAAGGGCTGCCCAGCACGCTTGGCTCGCAGGTCCCAGGCAGCGTTGATCACTGCACCGGCGGCCATGTGAACGACACCCTTCTCGGGGCCCAGCCAGCGCAGGTGCGGCTCGTGGACCAGCTCCTCTGCGAAGGCGCCCATATTGCTCAGGATCTCTTCAACGCTTCGCCCAACCACCCAGTCAGCCAGCGCTTCGATGGCCCGGATCTGCAAATCGTTGCCGGGCCCGGTGGTGAAGGCCAGCGCATGACCCTCGAGGCCGTCGGCAGCATCGGTGCGCAGGACCGTGTACGCGGCCGAATAGTCCGGATTCGGGTTCATCGCATCGGAACCGTCAAGGGTGTCCGACGTGGGAAAACGCACGTCGTGCACATCCAATGCGACAAAGCGGTCAGTTTGGGGCGACACAATCCTCCACGGGTCGGGTAAGACACCGCCAAGAATGCACGATAGCTTGCGCGGTAAACGAGGAGCGCGATACCAGTGACACGAGTTGTAGTAACCGGGGGTTCTGGAAAGCTCGGTAGCGCATGCGTTGCCGACCTTGTCTCGCACGGGTACGACGTCGTGATCTTCGACCGGGTACGCCCAGCAGACCTGCCAGGAGGTTCCACATTCGTGCTGGTCGACCTGACCAACTACGGACAGGTGCTGGATGCCCTGCTCGGTGTTGAGGAGCGTTATGACCGGATCAATGCGCTGGTGCACCTTGCAGCCATTCCTGCTCCCGGCATCGTGCCGAACCATGCCACGTTCGCCAACAATATGAACGCGACCTGGAATACCGTCACCGCCGGAAGGCGTGCTGGCATTAAGAACATCGTCTGGGCCTCCAGCGAAACCGTGCTGGGCTTGCCGTTCGACACACCACCGCCGTATGTTCCGGTCGACGAGGATTACCCGCCTCGGCCAGAGTCCACTTATTCCCTGGTGAAAACGATGGAAGAGACTATGGCCGCGCAACTGTGCCGTTGGGACCCTGAACTGAAGATGCTCGGGCTTCGGTTCTCCAACGTCATGCGACCCGAGGACTATGCCGGCTTCGCCGACTTCCAGCATGATGCGGCGCGGCGTAAGTGGAACCTCTGGGGTTACATCGACGCTCGTGACGGATCTCAGGCGATCCGGCTGGCCCTGGAGTCGGATCTCACCGGTTGCGAGATCTTTGTGATCGCCAATGCGGATACGGTTATGGAACGCAGCAACACCGAGCTACTTGCCGAGTGCTTCCCGGACGTCGAGGTCCGCGGCGACATGGATCACAACGACACGCTGCTCTCTATCGACAAGGCCCGCCGACTGCTCGGCTACGAGCCTCAGCACAGCTGGCGCGACGAGGTTCTAAGAACGGCCTGAGGTAGGAAGAAACGTGCGCATCGTAGTGATCGGCGGCAGCGGACACGTCGGCAGCTTCCTTGTTCCCCGGCTCGTCCGCGCCGGGCACGAGGTGATCAATCTGACCCGTGGTTCTCGTGCTCCTTACCTTGACGACCCAGCGTGGTCCGATGTCGGGCAGGTCGTGGTGGACCGGGCAGCCGAAGAAGCGGCTGGAACGTTCGGGAAGCGGATCGCCGCGCTCGAGGCAGATGTCGTGGTGGACATGATCTGCTTCACGCCCAATTCGGCGGCTGCGCTAGTGGAGGCACTGCGCGGACATAGCGGACACTTGATCCACTGCGGGACTATCTGGCGGTACGGGCCGAGCGTCAAGCAGCCGATGCGAGAGGATGACACCTCGCCGCCGTTCGGCGAGTATGGTACGCAGAAAGCCGCTATCGCCGAACTGCTGGCTGCCGAGACTGCATCCGGCGGGCTCCCGACGACCGTGCTCCAGCCCGGCCACATCAGCGGTCCTGGTTGGGAGCCCATCGGACCGCTGGGAAATCTCGACCCAGGCGTCTGGTATGCCCTTTCCTCAGGCGAGGAAATCGCCGTTCCAGGGCTGGGCGCCGAGCTCATGCATCACGTACACGCCGATGACGTGGCGCAGGCGTTCCAGCTGGTTATCGATCACCGGGAGGCTGCAGCAGGGGAGTCGTTCAATGTGGTGGCGCCGTCGGCATTGACCGCGCGCGGCTTCCTCGCAATCGCCGCCGGCTGGTTCGGACAGACTGCCAAAACCCGGTCGGTAAGTTGGGCTGAGTTCCGCTCAGCCACTACGGCGGAGTTCGCGGACGCCAGCTGGGGGCACTTATCTCGCAGTCAGTACGCCTCGATCGAGAAGGCGCGCACCCTGCTCGGTTATGCGCCGGCCTTTGAGCCCGAGGCAGCGGTGCTGGACGGCATTCGCTGGCTGATCGATCACGATCGACTCGAGGTCGCCAATCCCCTGGTCGTCTAGTTCACCAGGAGTGCGCCTCCGGAGAGCGACCTTGGCCGATTCTGCGCCCCTCGTTGATGTCGAAGATCTCGTTCAGCCGTTGCAAGGCTGCTTCATCGAGCTCCAGTTCCGCAGCTCGATCAAGCCCGGCGAGTTGATCGACGGTCCGAACGCCGACGATGGCCGAAGCGACAGCAGCGTGATGAAGCACCCAGGCGGTTGCGACGACGTGCTCTGGTTCCCCAAGCTCACGACAAAGCTTTGAGAAGTCCTGGAACTGGCGGTTCTCGCGACCGATCCGGATTCCGTACTCCTCCTCCACTTGACGGGTCCGGCTGCCTTCCAGGGACGCCATCTTGCCAGTCAGCAGACCGCCCGCTAACGGCATGTAAACGATCACACCGATCCCGAAGTCCTGCGCTGCCGGAACAACCTCCATCTCAGGCACCCGACTCAGCAGGTTGTACTGCGTCTGCTCAGACACGAAGCCCAAGAAGCCTCGCTGCCAGGCCTGCATCTGTCGCTTGGCCAGTCCCCAGCCCGAGAAATTGCTCGAACCCGCGTACAGCACATCTCCGTCGGCCACGATGCGCTCGTAGGTTCCCCAGAACTCTTCGGCGGACACCCGTTCATCGATGTGGTGCACCTGGTAGACGTCGATCCGGTCCGTTCGGAGCCGCCGCAAGGAGTCCGCCAGGTGCTTACGCACCTTGTACGCCGAGAAGCCGCGATTGTTGTTGGCTGGACCGAGATCGCCCATCGCCTGGTAGACCTTGGTTGCCAGCACCACCTCGTCACGCACGCCCGGGCGGGCATCAAACCAGCTGCCGATGATTTCCTCCGAACGGCCGCGAGCCGTCTCACCGCCGTACACATTCGCTGTGTCGATGAAGGTGATGCCCATGGAGAGCGCCTTGTCCAAGATCGCGTGCGACTCCTCCTCCGTCGCCCTTGGACCGAAATGCATCGTGCCCAGGCAGATCTTGCTGACGTTCATGCCGGAGCGGCCGAGTTCGCCGAACTTCATGTGATCATGCCTTTCGATTCGATTCTCAATGAGGTCACCGCTTGGAAAGCAGGACCACGGCCGGGCCGTCGCTGAGCTCCTCTACCGTCACTCGCACGCTGTCACCGACTACTTGCACCGCGCCAGGCGCAGCTCGCACCTCGCCATCACCATTGAGAGCGTCTTCATCGACATCGAGTGTCACCTCGCCTTTCTGATCGAGCAGCGCCACCAGGTAGTCCGGCGTGTCGAGCCAACGTACCCACGGTTCATTCGTTGGTCGGGCAACGCTACGGGACACGGGCTGCGACGCCCGGAGAATGTCGCCGACCTGGGCCATCCAGCGGCCAAGCGATCGCAAGGATGCCTGCTGGAGCTCAGGGATCTCCCCTTCAGCGGTTGGGCCGACGTTGAGTAGCAGCCGTCCGCCGCGGGACACGACATCGGACAGGTGCAAGGCCAACTGGCGGCCGGTCAGGATATGCCGCTCGTCCTCTGCGCGGTTATAGCCGAAGGAGAAGCCGATCCCGCGGCAGTTTTCCCACCCCGGTTCGGCCTCCTTCTCACTGCCGGCCTGGTATTCGCTGGTGCGGAAGTCCCAGTGCGTGTCACCCCATCTGTCGTTGACTGCGCCGTCGGGGTTGCCGGCGTAGTAGTCGGAGAAGAGCTCGTGCAGCGACCAAGATCCTGTCCGCTTGCCGGCGTCGGGCCAGTTGATGTCGTTCCACAACACATCAGGTGAATACCGCGCGATCAGATCGCGTACGTGCAAGGCCGCGTATACGTTGTAGGCCGGATCTTTCGGTCGCCAGGCCGTGAAGTCGGCGTGGCTGGTGAGCGGGGGAAAGTCGGTTACGCCCCAGTCCAGGCCGCCGGAGTAGTACACGCCGAATCGCAAGCCGGCCTGCCGGACCGCGTCGGCGATCTCGCCGATCAGGTCACGTCGCGGGCCCCGGTGGACCGTGTTGCGCCTGCCAGTGCCGGGTGCATCCCACAACGCCACCCCGTCGTGATGCTTGGTGGTTGGAATCACGTAGCTGGCGCCAGCCTCGACAAACAGCCGGGCCCAGGCCGCCGGGTCGAAGTTCGACGCGGTCCACTGGTCGAGGAAGTCGTCGTAGGGCGCGTTTGAAAAGACCTCGGAATGGTGCTGCGCAGCCGGCGAGCCGGGAATTCGGCTCGTGTTGGCGTACCACTCGGCATAGGGATTGTGTCGGAACCACTCGGCCTCCGGCACGGCCCCGAGAGCTCCGGTCGGCTCCGCCCAAGCCGGCACCGAGTAGGGGCCCCAGTGGATAAAGATGCCCAGCTTGGCGGACGCGAGCCAGGAGGGGAGGGGCCGAGCCAGGTCGGCCCAGATGCTGCGGTCAACATCGGTTGTCATAGTCGTTGCCTCTCGTCGTCCAAGGTCAATTCCGGAGCTGATACTTGCGGGCGTTCGGAATCCGGTCAGCCGGTGTGATGCGCAGTACCGGCAGCACTGAACCGCTGGTGGGTTGCGGAACCATGACCGATAGGCCGTCGGCCCGCTGCTCGAACGCCAGCGGCTCTTCTGCACCGATCAGCTCGACGGATGCAATGCGCCCGGGCAGGTGAGGCGAGCCTTCGGCTAGCGACGTGATCAGCAGCTGCCCTCGGGGCCAGTCCAAAGGAATGGCGTAGACGATGTCGGCCCGGGTGGTGAAACGGATGTCGGCAGCAGTGAAGTCGGCGCGATCCCGATCGCTGAGAAAGGAGTCCATGACCTTGGTCGGACCCTCGCCACTGACTGTGAACGGACGAGTGCCGTAAATGGCCTCGCCGTTGAGCGCCAGCCAGTCGCCGATACGGTACAGAAGGTCCCGTTCCTCGGGTTCGAACGAGCCGTCCGGTTTCGGGCCGACGTTGAGCAGCAGCGCACCGTTCTTGCTTACTACGTCCAGGAGATCGCCCAGGATCACCCGGATGTCCTTGTATTGCTGGCCTTCAACCCAGCCCCACGACTGCACAGCGACCGATGTGTCGTTCTGCCACAGCATCGGCCGGATGTCCGCGTTCTGCCCGCGTTCGACGTCGTAGACGGCGGCGCCCGGCGGGAAGGCGTCGAACTTGTGGTTGATCGCCACCGGACGGTTACGGGCGACGCCCCGGTTGTAGTACCAGGCCGCGAACTTGGCCAGCCACGGTTTGAATACGTCCTGCTCGATCCACCAGTCGAACCAGACCAGCTGGGGGTCGTTGTGCTCGACGAGCTCGACGATCCGGGCGAGCCAGTCCTCGAGGAACGCCTCCGACGGTCGGATTTCCTCACGCTGCGCGGGGCCATAGAGATCGGCGAACTCGGGATCGCGTACGTCGGAGTCGAACTTCATGCCACCGTTGAAGAACCACCAGTGCTCGGCACGGTGGCTAGATGCGCCGGGGACCATTGACTGCGCTCGAACGGCATCAGACAGTTCCTTAATCACGTCCCGTTTCGGGCCCATCCGCGCCGCGTTCCATCGACTGAGGTCGGTTGCGTACATCGAAAATCCGTCGTGGTGCTCCGCCACCGGCACGACGAACTGGGCACCTGCCCGGCGGAAGAGGGAGGCCCACTCAGCCGGGTCGAACGCTGACCCGGTGAGCTGAGGGATGAAGTCCTTGTAGCCGAACTGCCGATGAGCGCCGTAGGTGTGAAGATGGTGCTCGTAGACCGCCGTTCCCTGCCGGTACATCTCGCGCGGGTACCACTCGCTGGAATATGCGGGAACACTGTACGGACCCCAATGGACGAAGATGCCGAACTTGCTGTCGACGTACCAGTCCGGAACCTGATAGCCGGAGGTAATGGAGTCCCAGTCGGCACTGAACGGGCCTTCTGTGATGCCGGCCTCGACTCGGCCGAGGATCGTAGCGCGCGCTTGTTCGACGGCCGAAGACTCGGTTGCCATGGTCGTCCTTCCTCGGTGGCCCAGGCCCTGCGGCTCCCGTACACGCCACGATGATCGACCAACGTCTGTCGTCTTAAATCATCCGACCTTTGAGCCCATTGTGTTCCCGCGCCCGACGCCGAGGCAAGGTGATGTGATGATCGGCGTCAGCACGGGTAACCGGCGAGTCCTTCAACCACACATCACGATTCAGCGCACGTAGGGAAATCTCGACAAGGGCGTTGACATCGCGAGATGTATGAGACGACGATCAGACCTACGAGGTCTTGTGCTCCGAACATCTCTCTCGGGCCAGTTCCGTCATGGACGACGATGACGTCACCTCAAGGAGTGCTATGCGAATTTCCCGTCTCACCAAATTCCTCGCGGCGGCCGCGGCCGTCGTCTTGCTGGCCGCCTGCAGCGGCAACAGCGGCAGCTCCAGCTCGGGTAGCTCCTCCGGCGGTCCGGTGACTCTGACGTGGTTCATGTGGTCCGGTTCAGACGTCGAAAAGAACGCCTGGCTGCACATCGCTGACATGGTCACCCAGAAGTACCCGAACATCAAGATCCAGTTCGAGACCACGCCGTTCAACGACTTCTGGACCAAGCTGACCACCGAGGCGGCCAGTGGCCAGGCACCGTGCATCATCGGCCTGCAGGGTCAGCGGGCGCCGCAGTTCGGGAACCTGCTGGTGCCCCTGGGCGACTACATGAGCAAGGCCGGAATCAAGGCCGAGGACTTCGTGCCCAGCATCACCAAGAACCTGCAGTACGAGGGGAAGCAGGTTGCGCTGCCGTACGATGTGGGTCCCTTCATCATGTTCTACAACAAGGACGCGTTCAAAGCCGCAGGGTTGAAAGAGCCGGCGATCGGTTGGACCACCGACGAGTTCATGAACGCCGCCAAGACCCTGACCAAGCCGCCGAAGTACGGGTTTTGGGCACAGAGCGATATTGGCCAACTGCTTCCGTGGGTGCTGAGCTCCTCCGGCAAGGCGGCGGTGAACGCCGACGGCAAGCTGGACGTCAACAATCCGGAGTGGCACGCCGCTGCCCAGTGGTACACCGACCTGGTCAGCAAGGAGAAGGTTGCCCCGCCAGTTGCCAGCGCCAACTCATCCTCGGCTAGCGCGAACCAGTTCTTGGCCGGCAACACCTACATGTCGCTCGACGGTCCCTGGGATCTGATCAATGCCCGGGAGCAGGCCAAGTTCAAGGTGGGGATCGCTCCGATGCCGGCCGGCCCGAGCGGTTCCAAGACCTGGTCTGACGGTTCCGGCTTCGGTGTCACGCAGAACTGCAAGACTCCAGACGAGGCGTTCCAGGCCGTCAGCGTCATGGTCAGCCCGGAGGCGGAGTCCTATCTGGGCGATCAGGGCCGCGCCTACCCGGCCCTGATCTCCACTCAAAACTCCTGGTACGAAGGCAATCACACGCAGGACGTCAAGCCCGTCATGGACGCCGCCTTGGCCAACGCGACGCCGTACACCACGATCCCGACCTGGCAGCAGGTCGTAACGACCTTCTCCAAGCAGGCCGTGGCTACTTACAACGGCCAGGGTTCCGTCGACGAGCTCCTCAGCCAGACCCAGGAGCAGGGCAGTTCATGACGTAGACGCCTGGTGATCTGGACGCTGGGGTGCCGCCTTCGCGACACCCCACAGCCGCTCCCAGGAAGGAGGGAGGGCCTATGACTGTGCTGCCCGCTGATGTCACCGCCGCCGCGGCCACTGCAACCCAGGCCCGGCGAGGCAGACGCGGCGACGGTAAGGCGGCGACCGGCTTCATGGCCCCGAGCATGTTAGGCCTGCTGGCGTTCACCGCGTTTCCGATCGTCGCGTCGCTCATCATTGGCTTCTACAACTGGCCCGTGATCGGCAGTCACACCTTCATCGGTCTGAAGAACTATGAGAACTTGCTGACCAGCAAGGAATTCCACACCGCCATACTCAACACGTTCGTCTTCGTGCTGCTGTACGTCCCGCTCAACATTGTGATCTCACTCGGTCTTGCGGTCTGGATCGGATCCAAGGGAATTCGGCTTCGCGGTCTTTATCGCACAATCTTTTTCATCCCTGCGGTCACGCCGGTCGTCGCCAACGCTGCGATCTTCTCGCTCATCCTGTCGCCGAACGGGCTGATCGACTCACTGATGCAAACGTGGTTCGGGGTCCAAGCCCCGAACTTCCTGGGCTCGAAGACCTGGGCCATGCCCGCCGTGGTCATGCTTTCTATCTGGCAGGGCTTCGGCTACAACATGCTGGTGTTCTCGGCGGCACTCGACGCCGTTCCCACCAGCCTCACCGAAGCCGCGGCGATCGACGGGGCAGGGACCGTCGCACGGTTCTTCCGGATTGTGCTGCCCCTGATTACGCCGTCGATCTTCTTCGCCGTTGTGCTGACCTTGATCTCGTCCTTCCAGGTCTTCACCCAGGCGTACGTCCTCACCGGAGGAGGTCCGGGGAACGCCACTACGACCATGGTGGTGTACCTGTACGAGCAGGGTTTCCAGTTCTACAAAATGGGCCTCGCCTCGGCCGTCGCCTGGGTGCTGTTCATCATCATCCTGGTGATCACGGTCTTCCAGTTCATCGGACAGAAGAGGTGGGTGCATTATGACCAGTGAGACCCCCACCTTCACCCCGACACCGGCACTGGGCGCGGCAGCGGTCGCCACCACCCCGCACCGGAGCTCGGCAGCGCGGAAGGTCAGATCCAGGGTTACTTCCGTCGTCTCCCAGATCCTGCTGTCGCTGGTGGCCCTGCTGTTCCTGGTACCGATTATCTGGATGCTGCTGTCGGCTCTCAAGCCGAGCGCCGAGGTCTTCACCGTCCCACCGAAGCTGTTCGGGTCCGAGGTCAAGTTCAGCAACTTCGTCGAGGCCTGGAACTACCTGCCATTCGGCCGGTTTATCGTGAACACCCTGTTCGTCGCCGGGATCGGGACGTTCATCACCTTGATAGCCTCCGCGATGTCCGGATACGCGTTCGCACGGTTGAACTTCAAGTTCCAGGGCGGCCTGTTCGTGCTCTACCTCAGCACCCTCATCGTCCCCCAGGAGGTCATCGTCATCCCGATGTTCCTGGTCATGCAGAGGCTCGGCTGGGTTAACTCCTACCAAGCTCTGATCCTGCCGTGGGCGTTTACCGCATTCGGGACCTTCCTGCTCCGGCAGTTCTTCCTCACCATCCCTCGGGAATTGGAGGAAGCCGCCAAGATCGACGGCTGCGGGCACATCCGCATCCTCCGCAGCGTCATCATCCCGATCGCGGCCCCGGCTCTCGCGGTCTTGGCGGTCTTCACCTTCCTCAGTTACTGGAACAGCTTCCTATGGCCGTTGATCATCATTAACGACACCGACAAAATGACTGTCCCCCTGGGTCTGGAGCTATTCCTTGGGCAGCAAGGCCAGCGCTGGGAGCTGTTGATGGCAGCCGCGACCATCTCCATGGTGCCCACCGTGATCCTCGTCCTAGCCCTGCAGAAATATCTTGTCCGGGGCATCGCCTTGTCTGGACTCGGCGGCCGTTAAGCGATGATCATGAACCGATCCGTCGCTCCCACTCCGGGAACCGATCCGTCTCCGACGGCCAAGGCGACCGGTCGACCAAACCGGATGAGGGTGACAGATGACGCGATCACCAGCATCCGGCACATGATCTTGACCGGTGAGTTGGCGCCAGGTGATCGGCTGCCGCCTGAGGGGGATCTGGCCGCGAACCTCGGACTTTCCCGCACCTCCCTTCGCGAGGCCGTCCGGGCGCTGACGGTGTTGGGCGTCATCGACACCCGTCAGGGGGACGGGAGCTATATCACTGGGCTGGGCCCGGAACTGCTGCTCGGTGCCCTCGGCCTTGCCGTCGACCTGCAGCGTGAGGAGGCGATTCCGGACCTGATCGCCGTCCGACGGATCCTCGAGCCAGCTGCCACCGCCTTGGCCGCCAGCCGGATCACCGCCGGAGACCTCGAGCAGATCCGCTCCTACATCCGCTCAGATCTGGACCACGACCAGGTCGGCCAGTACGTCGAACTGGACTGGGAGTTTCACCATGCCATCGCGCGCGCCGCGGGCAACCCGCT
This sequence comes from Propionibacteriaceae bacterium, assembly GCA_045806785.1. GTDB lineage: Bacteria > Actinomycetota > Actinomycetes > Propionibacteriales > Propionibacteriaceae > Microlunatus. Next base: position 27,939 of record JBJMIR010000021.1, read on the forward strand.
GCTTTCGGTGTTGCTGGACGGCCTCGCGGCCCCCACCGTTCGGATGCGTGTCTGGCGGGGGCAAACCCTGCCCGGCGTTCTCGAACGCACCCTTGAGGAACACCGAGCCATCGCCGACGCGCTGGAGGCTCATGATGCGGAGCTCGCCTACGCTGCTGCAACGGTCCATATTGCCGGTGTGGAGGCCTGGGTCCGCACCCTGCAGCCCGGGTGGAGCACAGTCGCCGCCCAGCATGTCCACGCACATGGCGCGCAGCCCGGGCGCCTCGTCGACAAGTGAGTCAGCCGCTCTGTAGTCGGAGCAAACTCATCTGCGGCTCGTAGCTGCGACGGCCGCTCCACGCTGGCTGCGCTGCGGGTCGGTCGGGCCGCTCTGGCCCTGGCGGTCGCCCGTCGTCGAATCGGTCCACGCTGGGTTCCGCAACAAGGCACCTTCCTGTGTCTGCTTACGGTCGACGATTTCCTACCGGCAGCTTAGGGTGCCATCGGCTGTTTATCCGGCGGTGCCTAGAGGCAGCATCAGATAGGGCAATCTGAAGAGATGACCGCGCGGTCGGAGATTTTCGCGCAGTGGATCCTGCACATCGACATGGATTCCTTCCTGGCGGCGGTCGAGATCCGCAGGCGACCAGAACTACGTGGCCGTCCGGTGGTCGTGGGTGGCGATGGTGATCCCACGCGGCCGCGGCAAGTGGTTGCCACCGCCTCCTACGAGGCGCGGGCGTACGGCGTGCATTCGGGAATGCCGATGCAGCGTGCGCTCCGCAAGTGTCCCGACGCGGTGTTTCTGCGGAGTGATCATCCCGCCTACGATGCAGCCTCGGCCGAGGTCATGGGCGTGCTGCGGAGCTTCGGGTATCCGGTCGAGGTGTGGGGCTGGGACGAAGCGTTCATCGGAGCTCAGCACGACGTTCCTGAGGAACTTGCCGGCGCGGTCCGAACAGCGGTGCATGATCGCACTGGCCTGACCTGTGCCGTTGGCATCGGAGACACCAAGGAGCGCGCGAAAATGGCTACCTCGTTCGCCAAGACGGTGCCTGGACACATCTATCGCCTGGATTCAACTAACTGGATGATCATGATGGGCGATCGGGATGTCGTCGCCCTGTGGGGGATCGGAAAGCGGACTGCAGCTCGGCTCGCGGTGCATGGTGTACGGACAGTTACTGATCTTGCCCTGGCGAACCGAGATGATCTTGCTGTCTGGTTCGGACCAACCATTGGACCGCGGCTTCGGATATTGGCACGCGGCGGCACGTCGCGGACCATCACCACCGAGCCGTGGCTCCCCAGGTCGAAGAGTCGTCAGGTGACATTCCCCAGCGATCTCACCGATCCCGCAGCGATTGCCGATCATGTCGCTGCGCTGGCCCGTGAACTTACCGTGGAGGTCAGCGCCGATGGCCGGGTTGTGACCCATGTCGGCGTGACCGTGCGGACTCGATCGTTTTTTACCCAAGTCAAGACCGGCAAGCTGTCTGAGGTGACTACAGACCCAGGCATCGTCGAGGTTGGTGCTCGGCGGGTGCTGGCACGCTTCGAGATCACTCGTCCGGTCCGCTTGCTGGGGGTACGGCTGGAGCTTCTAACTCCCACCGAGCACTGAACTTCTTGTCAGAACGAGGGCCAGGGGCCGGCTACTTCATGCTCTGAATGATCGAGAGGACCTTGGCAGCGCCGTCCGCTGGGCTGGTCTTACCGAAGAGCACATCGGTGGCCGCTGGGATGAACTCGGTGCTGAAACCGGAGGCATTTGCCGGTGTGACCTGAGGTGGCGGCACGAGCTCCGGGGCGATCGACTGGGAGAATTCGAGCGCAACTTTGGCCTGCGGATCCAGCAGCGGAGCGACTTCCTTTTGCACCGCGGGGATCGCCGGGATCCCCCGCTCGGTGGTGAGCACCTTGGTAGCCGCAGGATCAGTGAGCAAGAAGTCGACGAGCTTGGCGCCGGCCTCAGTCTGCTTTGAGCGGGCTGACACCGACCAGTACATGGATGCCTTGTTAACCATGTCAGGCGATTCGCCCTTGGCCTGAGCCGGGAGCCGAAGCAGCTTCATCTGCGTACCGCTCGTCGCGGCGAAAGCCGAGATCTGGGTGTGGAAGAGCAGATGGAAAGCCGCTTTGTTCGTCGCAAACAAGGTAGCGTCCAGGGCCTTACCGGCATTCTCGGATTGCCGTGCCGCCGAAGGCGTGGCGTTCATGGCGATCAGCTTCTTGGCATAGTCGAAGAAGCTGATGATGGTTGCTTGGCTGACACCTGGCCCGTTTGTCGGCCAAATCTCCTCACCCTTCTGCCGCGCCCAAGCGCCCAGTTCCGCGGTGCCAGTGCCGAATCCGTCCAAGCCGAACACGCCTTGGGACTCGAGCTTTCCGGTGACCTGTGCGGACACTTGGGCGAACTGATCCCACGTCCAGGTCTTGTCATTGGGCATCGATACCCCGGCCTTCTTCAAGACCTCCGGATTGACCGCCACCGAGAAGTTCGCGACGCCGATGGGGGCGCCAACGAGGGTGCCCGCCACGTTGCCTGTTTCCAGCACCTTCGGATCCATTGCTGACAGGTCGAGGTTGCTTTTCACGGTATTGAGGTCGAGCAGAGCCCCACGGGTGCCGTACGCGGCGATGTAGGACTCGTCCATCTGAATGACATCAGGTGCGTTGCCGCCCGCCGTCGCAGTGGCGAGCTTGTCCCAATAGGCGGTCCAGTCGCTGTTCTCGACACTGACCTTGATGCCCGGATTCGCCGCGGTAAAGGCGTCCACCGCCTGCTGGGTCAGTTTGAGCCGCGAGTCGTTGCCCCAAGTGGAGACGCGCAGCTCCGGCGACCCCTGGGAGCCACCTTGGCTCTGCCCGGGAGCACAGGCCGCGGAGGCGACAAGGCAGAGCGGTACGAGGATAGCTGTGATGACCGCCCTGGCTCCGCGCCCGCCTCGTTGCGAATGATGTGAAAGCGATGTCATGGTTCGGGCCTTTCTGGAAGCGATCGGTGACTCGGAGCTCCGAGTTAGTTGCCACCTGTCATCGCTATACCCCGATCTGGGAACGCTGACCGGTCAATAAGATGCCTTCATCGGCGGGGCAGCCGGTACGCGGAAGAGTCTCTGACCTAGAGCCGACCTGCACCAAGTCGAGCTGTGATGGTGTCGTCTGGCAGCCCACCGTTAAGGCTGTTGTAAAAGCGGTTGGCCGGAGTCAGATCTCGGCGGTGAACTGTGTCGCGCTCAATCGATGATGCGTAGACGGCGGCGACGAACTCCATTGTCGGTCGGGTACTGGCCAGCGTGGTGCCGTGGCGCCGGCCAGCGAGCAGATCGTCGACCAGCTGATCAATCTGGGCCGCGTGGTTGCTGGGCAGATCCAACCCAGCGGAGGTGGCCCATACGTCGTCGCTGCCGTCCGGCCCTGGATGTCCAGCGCCCTCAGCCCTTGGCAGGCCCGGATCACGCCCAAGATTGGCAGCCCTGGTGGCATCGGGCACCGGCGTCCAGGACCAGTCGGCATCGCTGTAGCCATAGACGTGATTGACCTCGAGCGTGCCGCCTGTGGTGTCGATCCGAATACGACTGAGCTCTCGTGGGGAGAGCAGACTTGTTACGACGGTGCCTGCCGCGCCGCTTTCGAACATGACTACTGCTAGCGACACGTCCTCGAACTCAACAGGACGAGCGATCCGTGCCGCACGTGCGTCGATGGTTTCCCATGGGCCCATCAGGTGGAGAAGCAGGTCGATTTGATGAATGCCGTGCCCGAGAGTCGGCCCGCCACCTTCACCAACCCAGTTGCCGCGCCACTCGGGTAGGAAATAGCTGTCAGGGCGGTACCACAGGGTTTCGCAAACGGCGACTGTCGGGGTACCCAACGCGCCGGACTGCAGCAGATGGTGGGCGCGACGTGCGCCCGATCCGTGACGGTGCTGGAACACCACATAAATCACGCCGGAGCTCGCCTTTTCGGCGGCGGCGAGCACGTCCATGTCAGCCAAATTTGTGGTCGGTGGCTTCTCCAGGAGCACTGAGCAGTCCGATTCGAGCAGCTCAACGGCGACCTCGGTGTGATTCCCGGGAGGTGTGGCGATCGACACGAGATCCGGCTGCTGATCCAGAAGCTCACGGCTGGAGCCGTATGCCGTGCATCCATGACTGCTAGCGAACTCACCGGCGCGTACCAGGTCGATGTCGACGACGCCAATCAACTTAACGCGCGGATTGTTCTGATAGCTGAGGGCATGGGCGCGGGCGATCGTGCCACATCCGACGATCCCGACACGGAGCGTTTCTTTGTCAGGTGGCCCCTTCACTGGGCGTACCCCAGCATCGTCGCGCTTTGCTGCGCCCGGATTGCCAGCCGCATCACCTCAAAAGTGTGTCTTTGCGGGCAGGCGGTTTCGGTGCGGTTGATGACGTCGTGCACCAGGTCGGGGTAGTAGCTCAGCTCAACGTCGGAACAGTCGATGTACTCGGTATCGCCACCATCGACCACGAACAGGTGATCTTTGCCCGGGCGACCTGCCAGGTCGACGTACTTGCGAAGCTCGATGTAGCCCTCGGTGCCCAAGATCACCAACCGGCCGTCCCCCCACGTCGGTAGGCCTTGCGGGGTATACCAATCGACGCGGATGTAGCCATGGGCACTCCTGGACCGCAACACGGTCTCACCGAAATCCTGCATTTTCGGCGCCTCGGGATGCGTGTAGTTGGCGACGGTGCTCGAGACCACCTCGGCCTGCTCAGCGCCGGTAAACCACAAGAACTGATCGACTTGGTGGCTGGCGATGTCGGTGATGATGCCGCCGGTGCGGTCCCGATCGTAAAACCAGTCCGGGCGTCCCTCGCCGCCCGCGAGGTGGGCTCGGTCGCCTTCTCGGTGGGGTCCGAGTCCCAGGGTCTGTACGACCTGGCCGATCCGTCCCTCTCGGACCAACTGCCCGGCTTTGATCGCGCAGCGCACCTCGAAGCGCTCCGAGAACGTGACTGACCAGAAGCGGCCCGACTGCGCAACTGCCTTCTCGATCTCGTCGAGCTGTTCGAGCGTGATACAGCCGGGCTTGTCCGCGACGACGTCCTTGCCGTTCCTCAGGGCCTCGATGGCGATGGTCGAGCGTTGGTCTGGGACTGCCGCGGTGACGATGACGTCGATGGATGGATCACGAAGCGGGCTCATCGGGTCATCGATCCACATCACGTCGGGCCAGCGCCGTCGAACCGCCTGCGCAACCGCAGCGCTGGGATCCTCGGAGCTGAACCCGACTGCCTGGCAACCCTGATCGAGCAGGCCCTGAATCTGTCCGAAGGCATGTGAATGGTCTAGGCCGACGGCAGCAAATCGAATGGCTTGGCTGTCCTGTTGTGTTGTGCTCACTACTGATCAGCCCCTTTGTCATTGCGCTCGTAGCCGGCCGGCTTGCGAACGTTTCACCTGCCTGCCGAGTACCCGACTTCTGGGTCACGCAATCAGACGGACGAGGCAGGGAGCCAACGGGGTGACGCGCCCGAGTCGTAGCATCACAGGGTGCCAAGACTTCTCTGAGAAACTGCTGACGAATCACACATGGCGGTGCGTCGGTGTAGCAATTTGCCAGCACTTTGAGAGGAAGGACAACTGATCATGACCAGCGCGCGCGGGCCGATTCATCCGGGAGAGATCTTGCTCGAGGAGTTCCTTGGCCCGTTGGGCATTAGCCAGTACCGGCTTGCGCAGGCTATTGGCGTTCCACCACGGCGGATCAATGAAATCGTGCACGGCAAACGGGCGATCACTCCCGACACGGCGCTGCGTTTGTCTCGGGCGCTGGGAACGTCCGAGCGCTTCTGGATTAACCTGCAGACCCGATACGACCTCGATGTGCAGCTTGAGATTCACCGGGATGAGTTTGACAAGATTAGGCCTCTGGTCGCCTAGCTGGTACTCGGTCCCCACGTAGAACAGGACAGCAAGCAGCATGAAGATCGGCTTTATCGGACTCGGCATTATGGGCAAGTCGATGGCCACCAACCTGATCAAGGCGGGTCACGAGCTCGTGGTCAGCAGCCACAATGAGGCCAAAGCTGCTGAGCTGGTCGAGCTTGGTGCTTCCGCCGCCCGTACGCCAGGCGAGATCGCGGCGCAGGTGGAGCTCGTGATCACCATGCTCCCCAATTCGCCGCAGGTACGCGACGTGGCGCTAGGGGAAGATGGGCTCATCGAGGCCGCCCGGCCAGATTTGATCTACGTCGACATGAGTTCCATTGCACCCGCCGCAGCCCAAGAGGTCGCCGCTGCGCTCGGTCGGCGTGGCGTGAGGATGCTTGACGCTCCAGTCAGCGGCGGGGAGCCGAAAGCAATCGACGGCACGCTCTCGATCATGGTCGGCGGCGATCGAGAGATTTTTGATCAAGTTCGCGATGTGCTAGGCGTGATGGGCAGCTCAGTCGTTCACGTTGGTGACGTCGGGGCTGGCAACACCACCAAGCTGGCCAATCAGGTTGTCGTCGCCCTCAATATTGCCGCCGTGTCGGAGGCACTGGTGCTTGCTCAGAAGGCAGGCGTAGCACCCCGGGCGGTGGTTGAGGCTATCCGCGGTGGGCTCGCGGGCAGCGCGGTCCTTGAGGCGAAAGCGCCCATGATGCTGGCGCACGAGTTCAAGCCTGGTTTTCGCATCAACCTGCACATAAAGGATCTGCTCAACGCGCTGGACGCCTCTGGCGACGTCGGCGCACCACTACCACTTACTACCGCTGTGCTCGACATGCTGCGAACCCTCGAGGAGCAAGATCACGGCGGGGAAGATCACAGCGGCCTTGTGCAGTACTACGAGGCTCAGGCAGGAACGCGGCTGGAGCAGTCTTGACTGTCGAACATTGGCATGATCAGAGAGCCACGGGTTTTCCGGTCCGAGCCGACTCGTAGACGCCGGTAATGATCGCGATCGCTTGGCGGTTTGTTTCAAGATCGACGCGGAGCGGCTCCTCGCCGGCCAGCGCAGCCAAGAAATTCTCGTACTGGCGGCGGTGCGCGTCGATGGCCAGTTGGCCAGGGTTGCTTCCGGCAGTCTCTCCGGCGGCACCCGAGGCCTCGGGATAGTCCGTTATCTGGTTGATTGCCGCGCCTGGCTGGCCATAGGCCCGCTCTTCGGCGTTGCTATCGCTTGGGGTGACGTGGATAAAGGCCAGTTTGTCGTTGTCGATGATCACCGAGCCCCGGTCGCCGTGGACCTGAAGCCGGGCGCTGAGGCCCGGGTACGCGGCGGTGGTGGCATGCAGAACGCCGAGAGCGCCGTTCTCGAACCGGACAACACCGACGGCGACGTCTTCGACCTCCATGCGTTCGTGGGCGAGCGTGCCGGTGTAGGCGAACACTTCGACAGGGCGCCCCATAGTGGCCACGAGCAAGTCGACGGTGTGCACGCCCTGATTCATCAACGCACCGCCACCGTCGAGCTCCCAGGTGCCTCGCCAGTCGCCCGAGTCGTAGTACGTCTGCCCGCGCCACCAGTCGATCGAGGCGATGCCGCTGGTCAGCTTGCCCAGCTCGCCCTTGCTGATGGCCGCCACCGCCACCTCCGTCGCCGGATCGAACCTGTGCTGCGAGATCACCGCGACCTGGGTGCCAGCGCGACGCTGGGCGGCGATGATCTCATTGGTCCTTGCCACAGTGATCTCGGCGGGTTTCTCGACGATCACATGCTTGCCGGCCTCCAGGGCTTCGATGGCGACCTCACCGTGCCGGCCGGTTGGGGTGCAGACCGACACCATGTCTATATCGACTGCGTCCAGGGCCTCGGTCAACGAGGTAAACGGCTTGCCACCGTGGGCGGCAGTCAGCTTCTGTGCCCGGTCTAGGTGAGTGTCGACCACCGCGACCAGCTCGATCCGGTCGGCCAGTTCGCTGGCCACCGCCGCATGGAGGTTTCCGATCACGCCAGCACCCACAAGGGCCAGCCGGACTCGCTGGTCGGATTCGATGACGGTGCTCATGCGTACCCAATCCCTTCGCCGGTCAAGTCGACTTACTCCTCATTCATTCAGATAGGGGTGTACCAGTTGGAGATATCGCTCCGCCATGGTGTCTACAACCTCCGACGGCGGTTCCGCCCATAGATCGGCGTTGAAGATCTCGACCTCAATGTCTCCGCGATATCCGGTACGCATGACCGATTTGGTGAACGCCGGGAAGTCAATGTGGCCGTCGCCCATCATGCCTCGAGCCAGCAGAGTGTCCGCCGGCAGCGGGGTTATCCAGTCACAGATCTGATAGCTGGCGATGCGTTGTCCCGCGCGCCGTATCTGCTCGGCAATACCGGGCTCCCACCACAGGTGGAACGTATCCACGACGACGCCGACGTCGGCTACGTCGAAGCGCTCGGCGATATCAAGTGCTTGCGCGAGCGTAGAGATCACTCCACGATCGGCGGCGTAGATCGGATTCATGGGCTCAATGCCCAGGTTGACACGCCGTTCATGCGCGTACGGAACCAACCGCTCGATGGCCTGTGCGGCACGGTCCCGAGCCGCTACAAGATCACGATCACCAGGCGGCAGTCCGCCGGGAACGAGTACCAGCGTTGCTGCATTGAGCGCCGCAGCCTCATCGATTGCCTCGTGGTTTCGAACCTCCGCCGCTTGCGCCTCTCCCGGGTCCGCGGTCGTAAAGAAGCCGCCTCGGCACAGCGATGAAACACGCAATCCCGACTCGGCAATCAGCCGGCAGGCCTCATCGACCCCCACTTCGGCCAGTTGTTCTCGCCAGATTCCGATAGCTGCCAGACCAGCGTCGACGCAGCCCTTGATCGCCTCGGGCAGCGACCAGGAGGCGGTAGTCCGTTGGTTGAGCGAAAGCCGGCTAAGCGCTGATTCGGCGGTCATCGAGTCACGCCAGCGGTCGCGAACAGCAGACCGAGGCGGTGTGCCGCAAGCTCCGGATCGATCAGCAACTGCGCCTCATTGGCGAGCTCGAATACGCGAGCCAGGTGGGGAATTGAGCGAGCCGACTGCAGCCCGCCGACCATCATGAAACCGTCTTGATGGCCGTTGAGCCAGGCCAGGAAGGCGATCCCAGTCTTGTAGTAGTACGTGGGCGTCGCGAAGATATGCCGGGACAATGGCAGCGTCGGTGCCATCTCCCTGCGATAACGTTCGATGTCGTAGCCATCCAACGCGCTCAGGGCGGCCGAGGCGGCCGGCGCGATTGCGGCGAACGCGCCAAGCAAAGCGTCGGAGTGATGGGTGCCATCACCCTCGATCAGCTCGGGATAGTTATAGTCATCGCCGGTATAGAGCCGGACCCCAGCAGGCAGGGCTGCCCGGAGCTGCTGCTCATGATCAGCCGAGAGCAGTGAGACCTTCACGCCGTCGACCTTGTCGCTCTGTTCATTGATCAAATCGAGAAACGTGGCGGTTGCCGCCGGAATATCGGTCGATCCCCAATAGCCGCTGAGCTGCGGATCGAACATCTCGCCTAGCCAGTGCAGAATGACCGGCTCAGTCGCCTGACGTAACACGGTCGCATAAACTTCGAGATAGTCATCGGCGTTGCGAGCAACGGCCGCCAGCTGTCGAGACGCCATCATGATCACCTCGGAGCCCGCCGACTCGACGAACTCAACCTGCTCGAGATACGCCTCGGTGACCTCGCCAACGCTGCTGACCGGGACGAGGAGTTGATCAGTCCCCGCGCCGGAGGCTATCCGAGCACCATACTCGTGAGCAACCGCGGCGCTGCGCGTGATCAATTCCTTGGTGGCAGGCCAATCCAGACCCATGTTGCGCTGCGCGGTATCCATGGCCTCAGCAACGCCTAGCCCGTAGCGAAACAGGTGACGGCGGAACCCGAGCGTGGCCTCCCAGTCAATGACTGCCGGCGCGCCGGGAACATTCTCACCGCGTGGATCGGCCACCACATGGGCTGCCGCAAAGGCGGTCCGACTTTGGAAAGGCTGAGGATGTTCCACCCAGGCTCGTGGCTCGCAAAGTTCGATCTCGCGCCAGCCGCCGCCGGCTTCTGGCAGTGCAACGGTTGCAGTTGTTGTGGTCATGATTCGTACCAATCGATCTCGACCCGGCGACCCTCGGTCGACGACGTCAAACCGGCCTCAGCCAGCTGCAGGCCGCGCACCCCGGCGGCGAGATCGTAGGAGTGCGGTCGGCCGGCGTCCACGTCGGAGAGGAACTGCTCCCACTGGGCTCGGAACCCGTTGCTGAACTCAGCGTTGTCCGGGATCTGCTCCCACTGGCTCCGGAAGTCCTCCGTGGTAGGCAGATCCGGGTTCCAGACCGGCATTGGCGTACGCACCCGAGGTTGGATGCGGCAGCCGAACAACCCCGCCACCGCAGAACCGTGGGTGCCGTCGACCTGGAACTCGACCAGCTCACCCCTATCGACGCGCACCGCCCACGAGGAGTTGATTTGGGCGATCACATCGTTCTCCAGTTCGAAGATTGCGTAGGCGGCGTCATCCGCGGTCGCCGCGTACGTGCGGCCCTGCTCATCCCACCGCTCAGGAATGTGGGTAACGGCCTTGGCCGTCACTGTCTGCACCTTGCCAAAGAGGTTTTCCAGCACATAGTTCCAGTGCGGGAACATGTCCAGCATCATGCCGCCGCCGTCTTCGGCGCGGTAGTTCCAGCTCGGGCGCTGAGCGGGCAGCAGATCACCCTCGAACACCCAGTAACCGAATTCGCCTCGTACCGAGAGAATGCGGCCGAAGAACCCGGCGTCGATCAGCCGCTTCAACTTCAGCAGGCCGGGCAGGTAGAGCTTGTCGTGGACCACACCGTTGATCACACCGGCATCTCGGGCGGCGATGACCAATTCGATGCCCTCCTCGACCGACTCGGCGATCGGCTTCTCGGTGTAGATGTGCTTGCCGGCCCCGATAGCCTTCAAGATCGACTTCTTGCGCTCGGAGGTGACCTGCGCGTCGAAGTAGACCGAGGCTGACGCGTCGCTCAGGGCCTCATCCAGGTTGGTGGTGTAGTCCGCCACAGCATGCTGAGTGGCGAGCGCGGCGAGCTTTTCGGCGTTGCGGCCGACCAAGATCGGCTCGACGGTAATCCGCTCGCCGTTCCGGAGTCCAACGCCGCCGTCGTCACGGATCGCCAACACTGACCGGACCAGGTGTTGGCGATAGCCCATCCGACCGGTTACCCCGTTCATGATCACTCGAACTGTGCGCTGTGCCACGTACCTCTCCTCGGTGTTGACTGACCACGGTAGGAAAGCGCTTTCGCAATCGCTTTAGGTACTATACGATCGGCAGTGGAGAAAGCACAACCCGAAGGAGCTCAGGAGCCATGGCTGCTGTGTCAGGGCAGGTGCTGTTGAGTGACGTCGCGGCTGCAGCCCGCGTATCGCTTGCCACTGCATCACGCGCTCTCAACGGCCAGGCTGGCGTCGGCGCCGAGCTTGCCGAGAGGGTCCGCGAGGTGGCGCGGGACCTCGGTTACGTGCCAAATCTCCACGCTCGGCAGTTGGCCGGCGGGACCACCTCGGTGATCGGTCTGATCGTCCACGAGATCGACGATCCATTTTTCACCGAGATCGCCGGCGGCATCGTACGTTCGGCTCTGACGGAGAACCTCATGGTGCAGGTTTCGCACTCGGGCCGAGACCCAGAACAAGAGCTCCGGGAGATCACCACTCTGGTAGTTCAGGACGTGGACGGCATCATCATTGCCGGATCTGGCTACGTGGATCCCGCCAGAGAAACCCGCGCCAAGGAAGTGCTACGGGCGTATCAGCAGCGAGGCGGTCGAGTGTCTGTTATCGGGCGCCACCACCTGGGCGTCGACGCTGTGCTCCCCGACAACGTCAAAGTGGGGACTTTAGCGGCGCAACACCTCGTCGAACTCGGCCATCGCAACATTTTGGTCGCCGCGGGCTCGGACCAGTTGACCACCATCGCTGATCGTCTATCCGGCATTCGTTCGGCGTTCCATAGGGCCGGGACTCAAGCCACGGTGGTGCATGACGAATTCACGCTCGACGGCGGCGCCCGAGTGGCCGGGCGTATTGACGAGCTGGCAACCCGTCCCAGCGCGATTCTCGCGCTCAGCGATCTGATGGCCATCGGCGTACTACAGGAGCTACGACGTCGCGGGATGCGCGTCCCGGAGGACATCTCGGTCATAGGAATGGACGACATCAAGGTGGCCCAATCCCTCGCGCCGGCTTTGACGACAGTCGCAGTACCTCTGACCGAGATGGGCGAAATCGCCTTCAGCATGCTGCGCAAGCCATCCGCAGCGAGGCCCCGCCGACGACTCGTCACGGCGCGGCTAGTTGTGAGGGACTCGACAGCGAGGGTATAGCTAGTCGAAAGCCAGGGCCTAGCGACTCCTCAGCCTGCGTGTAACGGTTCAGAATTCTGCCACCGTTGACATTGACAGCCTTCGAGAAAACGCTTACGCTCTGTCACGAAAACGCTTTCGCGTTACCGATGAAGGGAGAACGATGGCTCTGAACCGAAGGCAGTTCTTGATCGGCGCCAGCGGACTAGCCGCTGCGGCCACCACGATGGGGCTGGGGGCCTGCGCTCCTGGTTCGAGCGGTGGCGGTTCTCAGGGTGGCGGCGGTGGTGGCCAAGGTGGCGGAACCAGCCTGGCTTTGACCTTCTGGGGCAACCCGACGCGCAATAAGAACACCCAAGCCGAGATCGATGCCTATATGAAGGCAAACCCCGATGTGAAGATCTCGGCTCAACCGGGTGAGTTCAACACCTACTGGGACAAGCTGGCCACCCAGACAGCTGGCGGCAATGCTCCGGACATCATTCAGATGGACATGAACTACATCTCCGAGTACGGGAGTCGCGGTGCCCTGCTGGATTTGGGCAAGGTCGACGTGTCCAAGTTCGTCGAGGGCACTGTCGATTCGGGCAAGATCAACGGCAAGCTCGTCGGCGTCAATGCCGGCATCAATAGTGCGCTCATCTTTGCCAACCCCAAGGTCTTTGAAAAGGCCAATATGAAGCTGCCCGATGACAAGACCTGGACTTGGGACCAGATGATCGAGATCGGTGCAGAGGTGGCATCTAAAGCCGGAGTGCCCTTCGGTGTGGCGGCGCTGGCGCAATCGGACGCACTGTTCGGCACGTTCGTACGCCAGCACGGCAAGGAACTCTTCACCGAAAATGGGCTTGGGTTTGACGTGGCCGAAGCCCAAGCCTGGTACGACCTCTTGCTGAAGGGCCAGAAAGCCAAAGCCTTTGGTACTCCCGAGCAGGTCAGCGAGGAGCAACCGAAGCCGCTTGACCAGAGTGCGATCGTGGTGGGGAACGCTGCTATGCAGTATTACAACTCGAATCAGCTAGAAGCGGTCAGCGCTGCGGCTGGCGGTGAGCTGATGAAGCTGTTGCGGGGCCCGAGCCTGGCCGGCAAGGCAACGGAACGCAAAAGCTGGTACAAGGCGAGCATGCTGTGGTCCGCGTCAAGCAAGTCCAAGAATCCGGATGCGGCAATCGCCTGGATCAACTGGTTTGCGAACTCCCCGGAAGCCGCAAACATCGATCTGGCTGAGCGGGGCATCCCGCCGAACACCGAGGTACTCGCCGAGGTAAAGCCTAAGCTGTCCGAAGCGCAACAGGCAGTCGCGAAATACATCTCCGACATCAAGCCCGAGGTCGGCAACACACCCATCGCTCCACCCCCTGGCGGCGGTCCTACGATAGCCAACGTCTTGTTCAAGCACGGGCTTGATGCCCTATTCGGGCGCAAGAGCACAGCCGACGCCGCACAGGAGTTCGTGGCCGAGATGAAGTCGAACCTGGGTTAGTGCGATGAGTGCAATCTCAGAACTCTCTCACATCCATGTAGAGAAGCCGAAGACGGCGGAAGAGCGCCGCCTGCGGAAAAAGGAAGCCGGGCGAGACAACAAAGCCGGCTACCTGTTCCTGCTGCCCTGGCTAATCGGACTGGTGCTGATCACTCTCGGGCCGCTACTTGCCTCGTTGTGGCTGTCGTTTACCAACTACAGCCTGATCCAGGCGCCCAAGTGGATCGGTGTTGACAATTACGTCCGGATGCTCGAGGACCCGCGTCTGCATCAATCCCTCAAGGTGACATTCATCTACGTGATCGTTGGCGTTCCGCTGCAACTGATTGTGGCCTTGGCCATCGCCATGCTGCTGAACGAGGGGATGAAAGGGCTGGCCTTCTACCGGTCGATCTTCTACCTCCCGTCGATGTTGGGCGCCTCGGTTGCCATTGCCGTGCTTTGGCGGCAGATGTTTGAAGTGGACGGCCTGGTCAACCAAGTCCTCAGGGTGTTTGGTATTCCAGCCACTACGAGCTGGATCGGCGACCCGAAGTGGGCGTTGTGGACCATCATCCTGTTGCACGTCTGGACCTTTGGATCACCAATGGTGATCTTTTTGGCCGGTCTGCGGCAAATTCCCGGAATGTATTACGAGGCGGCGTCGGTCGACGGCGCAAGCCGATGGTCCCAATTCAGGAGGATCACGCTGCCGCTGCTGTCTCCAATCATCTTCTTCAACCTGGTGCTGCAGATCATCAACGCGTTCCAAACATTCACGCAGGCCTTCGTGGTCTCAAACGGGACTGGCGGTCCCGCGGACTCGACACTGTTCTACACGCTGTACCTGTACCAGCGTGGGTTCGTCCAGTTCCAGATGGGCTATGCCGCCGCGATGGCATGGCTGCTGGTGGTGATCATCGGGGCTTTCACCGCTATCAACTTCTTCTTCTCAAAGTATTGGGTGTTCTACGGTGACTGATCTTCAAACAGAGGGCGGGGTGGCAACCCCCGCCGAGACAACGGTGTCATTGACCGGACCGGCTCCCCAAGAGGCGATCCATCACCGCGCCACGTGGCGGGACCGGGCACGGTCGGTGATCAAGCACATACTGTTGATCGCCGCCAGCGTGCTCATGATCTATCCACTGCTCTGGCTGATTGCCAGTTCCTTCCGGCCGACCGACGTCATTTTCCGTACTCCAGGCCTCTGGCTGAACGACGTCTACGTGCAGAACTACACCCAGGGCTGGTATGCGCTGAATTATCCCTTCGGCCAATACATCATCAACTCTGCCATTGTGGTGATCGGGGCCATCGCCGGCAACTTGTTCGCCTGCACGCTTGCCGCGTACGCGTTTGCCCGCCTGAGGTTCCGGTTGAAGGGGCTGTGGTTCGCCATCATGCTGTTGACGATCATGCTGCCCTTCCACGTGGTTGTAGTGCCGCAGTACATCATCTTCAACGCCCTGGGGTGGGTGAACACATTCGTTCCGCTGATCTTGCCTAAGTTCCTGGCCACCGACGCATTCTTCGTCTTCCTGATGGTCCAGTTCATCCGCGGCATTCCTCGGGAGCTGGACGAGGCGGCTCGGATCGACGGTTGCGGCCACTGGAAGATCTTCAGCAGGGTGATGCTGCCGCTGATGGGCCCAGCGATCGCCACGACGGCGATCTTCACCTTCATCTGGACCTGGAGCGATTTCTTCACCCCGCTGATCTACCTGACCGACCCCATCGCCTACACGGTTCCGGTTGCGCTGCGCTCGTTCCTGGACGCAACGGCCGGGAGCAACTGGGGCGCCATGTTCGCCATGTCAGTGGTCACCTTGATCCCGCTCTTCCTGGTGTTCTTGTTCGGCCAGCGGTTCTTGGTCCGGGGCATCGCAACAACCGGCGGAAAGTGACCTTATCTGTGGGACCTCGCAAAAGCGCGGTCCCACATTCTTCAATTTCCGAAAGGAATTCCTGTGACTTCCCATCGACGCTATGTGGTGGTTGGGACTGGCCACCGGGTCCAGATGTATCTCGATGCCATGGCCGGCGAGCACCGCGACGACGCCGAGCTGGTCGGACTCGTCGAACCAAATTCCGGCAGGCTCGAGGTACATCTCGGCTGGCTGTCTCAAGCTGGTCTCGACGTCGACGGGATCATCACCGGCTATCCCGACGCGCTCGAGCGGATCCTCAGTGAGACCCGTGCGGACCGGGTGATCATCACCTCACCCGACTACACCCATGCCGAGCTGATCGTGCGTTCTCTGGATGCCGGCGCCGACGTAGTCGTCGAGAAACCGTTGACGATCGATCCAGAGAGCACGCGTCGGATCGCCGAGGCTGTGGAACGTACCGGTCGGCAGGTCGTGGTAACGCACAACTATCGGTATTCACCACGAAACTCCGCGCTGAAGGAGTTGATCAAGAGCGGCTCGATAGGCACCCCGCTGTCGGTCACGTTCGAATGGGTACTCGACACCGCACACGGTGCTGATTACTTCCGTCGCTGGCATAGGGACAAGACCAATTCCGGTGGGTTGCTGATTCACAAGGCGTCGCACCATTTCGATCTTGTCAACTGGTGGCTCAGTGATTCTCCGGAGCAGGTCTACGCGCGTGGCGGAGTGAAGTTCTATGGATCGGAGAACGCCGCCGCACGCGGGATGGGTGATCGTTCGGAGAGAGGCACCCATGAGGGCGTACACAATCCCTGGGAGCTTGACCTGCGCAGCGACCCCCGGCTGCGGGCGCTGTATCTGGACAACGAGTCTTTCGACGGTTACCGCCGGGACCAGGACGTGTTCGGCCCAGGTGTGACCACCGAAGACAATCTGGCGGTGATCGTGGACTACGCGCGGGGTGCCACGCTCAGTTACGCCCTCAATGCACATTCACCCTGGGAGGGCTATCGAATCGCCGTCAATGGAGACGAGGGTAGAGCCGAGCTCGAGGTTGTCGAACGGGCTGCTGTGCTCGTCGACGCGGACGGCAATGTGGTGATCGATCCAAGCGCGGTTCCGGAATCATCATCGCGGACAGGTGGCGAACGGCTGACCCTGCAACGCCATTGGGAGCCTGCCCAGGACGTCAAGATCGAAGAGGGTACCGGGGCTCACGGCGGCGGTGACGCGCTGCTGCTCAAAGACATTTTCCGCGGCCCGGGCGATGACTGGCTGGAACGGCCAGCCGATTGGCTGGATGGAATCCGGGCGATCGCAGTAGGGATGGCAGGCAATGAGTCGTTGCGTATCGGTGCGCCTGTCAAGATCGCCGATCTTGATCTCGGTGTTGATCTTTCTCGTGAATGAGTCGACGGTCCTGCGAGCATCGGGTAGTGAGGGCACCGGTTCTGTCTGGACGACCAAGCGAGAACGGCCCCAAGTAACCATGGTCAGCGCAATGTGCTCGGCTGGCCGTTCGAGCGCGGGAGGAAGACAGAAGCTCCCGTGCCCGAACGGGTGCGAGCAGGAAGGACAGAATTGATGGCGTCACTACAGCTGGACCCTAATCGTGCGCTTCCGTTCCCCGCAGAGCAGCGGAGCATCGCCAGAGAAATCTATGACGCGACGAAGGACCTGCCTCTTGTCTGCATGCACGGACACGTGGAACCAGAGGTGTTCGCGGACGATCCTCCGTTCGCCGACCCTGCGCAGCTGCTGATTGTTCCTGATCATTACGTATTCCGCATGCTGGCTTCGCAAGGCGTCGAGCCTGCTCGCCTTGGGGTGCCGCGGCTCGATGGCGGTCCCGTCGAGACAGATTCTCGAACGATCTGGCGTACCTTCTGCGAGAACTGGAAACTCTTCCGTGGCACGCCCTCGCGGTACTGGCTGGAACACGAGCTCGTCGAGGTATTCGGAGTTGATCAAGTTCCGAGTGCCGAAACGGCTGATGCCATCTATGACAAGATCGCCGATTGCGTGGCCGATCCGCAGTTCCGTCCGCGTGCACTGCTCGACCGTTTCAACATCGAGGTCATTTCCACCACGGATTCGGCTACCTCGGATCTACGGCACCATGCCAAGCTCGCCGCCGATGGTCTGGGCGAGCGGATTTTCCCGACCTTCCGCCCGGATGCTGTTGCCTACCCCGATCGACCAACGTGGCGGGCCGACATAGAGGAGCTGGGAAAGCTCACAGATATCGATACAGGAACCTACGGCGGCTTCCTGGACGCTCTGCGTTCACGCCGCGCGGCCTTTGTCGAGGCGGGTGCCCGGGCCACCGATCACGGCCATTTACTGGCCGATACGACCGCGATGGACGCAAGGGCGGCTTCGGAGCTGTACGACCGCATCCTCGGCGGGGAGGAGTCCACCGAGGCCGAGGCCGACGCGTTCGCAGCGAGCATGCTCTACCAGATGGCCGAGATGTCCTGCGAGGACGGCCTCGTCATGCAGATTCACCCGGGAGTGCTGCGGAACCACAACACCGCCATCTGGACAACGTATGGACCGGACAAGGGCTACGACATCCCGATCCAGACCGAGTTCACCCGGGCCCTACGACCGATGCTGAACCGGTTTGGTACCGACCCCCGGTTCCGCGTCATCCTCTTCACCGTCGACGAAACCGTCTATAGCCGCGAGCTTGCTCCGCTCGCCGGCACCTACCCTTCAGTCCGACTGGGCGCTCCATGGTGGTTCCTAGACTCGCCTGAAGGCATGCGGCGGTTCCGGGAGTACGCCGTTGAGACGGCCGGCTTCTACAACACCTCTGGTTTCGTAGACGACACACGGGCGTTCGCGTCAATTCCTGCCCGCCACGACCTTTACCGTCGCGTCGACGCGGGCTTCCTCGCCCGTTTGGTCCTGGAGCATCGACTCACCATGGACGAGGCCGTTGAGACGGCGATCGATCTTGCGTACCACCTGCCCAAGGAGTCCTACCGGCGCCCGTCTCCCTGATTTTGCATCAGCAGTGACTCAAGGCAGGCCGATTTCGCCCCTGCGGAGCTCAATCGCGATGCATATTCAGGGACAGCGAAAGATCAGCTTCCGGTGGGGTGATCTCTAACGCGCGTAGGGCGCAAACGGGGTTAGATGCTTGACGAAGTGGTCCGCGATGATCCTGTAGTGCTCCTCTTCATTGTCGTTCCACACTTGGTAGAGCCGCGGTCCGAACTCTTCCAAGATCGCTCCGTATCCCACATGCAATACCTGCCGTGAGTCCACCCGGTCCATCAGCTGAGCGACCTCGTCATCGGTTGGATCTGCGGGGATCTTCGTCGGGTCGCATGAGAGGTGGTAGCTCTTGCGGTTGGCTTCGAAGCTGTCGAGCGCAAGCGCCAGAACCTCTCGCATCAGATCGGGATCGTTGTGCGCGATAACCCGCAGCGCCTCTGCCCAGCTGGTACCCGCCGTCTTGAGATGCACCAAGCCGTTGGTCGCCTCGGCAATCAGGGGATAGGTGGAGAACTTGTCCGAGCCGGAGTGCAGGGATAGCTTGTACGGGCCGAGCGCTCGGGCAATCTGCGCGTGAATCTCGAAGTCGCGCTGCAACTCCTCGATGCCACCGATGTACTCGACACCCTTCTCGAACCGACCGACAAAGCGCGGTGCGAACGAGATGAAGTCCATCCCGAGACGCTGCAACTCGCTGACCACGACAATGTGCTCAGCCGGCTTTGTCGGATAGTCGGTCTCATCGACGGCAAACTCCACCTCGCAGTCGATGCCGGTCTCTATGAGGCGCCGGTACATGGCCATCGCATGCACCATGCCTGGGCCATATTTCGCCATGGCCCGCAAGACCGACTCTTCGTCGAGCTCGATCGCCTTCTGCTCAAGATCAAGGTTGCGGCCGACGTAGGACTTCGTGAATGTTGCCAGGTCGCACTCCAGAGCAGCCCAGTCGAGCGCTTCGACCTTCTGCCGGATTGCCGCAGGAGCGGCGTGCTCGGCCTCGGCATCGACTTCGGCCTTGGGATCCAAGGTGTAGAACACGAAGCCGGCAGCCACAGTGTCGTCGATGTCCTCGGGTTGTTCGAGATGATCCGCATCGCCGCCGACCGGGTTCGGCCAGCCGGCTTGGAAGGCACCCCAGGTCGCATCGTCGAGCACGTTGCGCGGAGTGCGATGGCAGCGCCCCATCTCACGAATCGACTGCTGGGCGAAGACCGGATTAATCGCCGCGCCGACTGTCTTCAACGCCCGTACGTGGCCCGGTGTCGCCAGCCCCAGCCGGTCGCCGAATCCTACCGACGTGTGCAGTCCGAAGCGCGAGGGTTTCAGCCAAGGCAGCGCCGCCCGCAGCGCCAGGGCATTGTCTGGCGTCGTCTCCGCGACGAGACGTACCTCGTCACCGACCCGTGTTACCGTGCCCACGAAGCCACGGAAGGCCGACTCGTCATCGGCAACGGCCATCAGTCGTTTGGCACCGTCGACTGATCGTTCGAGCCAGTAGGTCGCGCCACCATAGGAGACCTGAGATTCTGGATAGGCGCGATCCCCTAGGAGATCGGCCGCGGACGGTGCTAGCTCATCGGGTCGAGCGGTCATGCTGTATCGTAGCGTGGCACGAAAACGCTTTCTCCAGAGGCCTTGACTATCGACGATCTTCGTTCCGGCTTTGCCGAGCCGCCGGCAAGCGCCGCACCGATGATGCGGTGGTGGTGGTTCGGCCCGTCGGTATCTCGACCGGAGCTGGAGCGTGAGCTGACCGCAATGGCCGCCGCCGGAATCGGTGGAGTCGAGGTTGCTTACGTCTACCCACTCGTGACTGCAACCACCGAATTCGGTTCGGATGCCTTCCTGGCGGACCTGCGCTTCGCTGCCGAGCGAGCGCACGAGCTCGGGCTCCGCTTCGACCTGACACTTGGCAGCGGCTGGTCCTTCGGCGGCCCGCACATCTCAACTGAGCTGGCTGCACGGCAGCTGCACTGGGAGCGCCGCGAGATCGACCGGAGGCCCCTGGAGATCCCGGTGATCTCGCCTTGGCCAGGCGACGAGCTGATCGCCGCGTACATCGGTGGCGGTTCGCTGCAGGAGCAGCCGAGTTCGTACGTGCCGTTGCCGGTCGTGGATGGGCGGTTGATGATCAAGGCCGGCGTCGGTCCTCGGGTGGTGCTGCTCGGGTACGCACGGCTGACCGGGCAGAACGTCAAGCGCGCGGCGGCGGGAGCCGAGGGTCCGGTGCTGGATCACTACTCCGCGGCCGCCATCGAAGCGCACCTGGATGCGGTCGGTGACCCGATGCTCGACACAGTCCCAGCTGACCTGGTTGGCTCGGTCTTCTGCGACAGCCTTGAGGTGTACGGCGCCGACTGGACCGCAAGCTTGCCAGCGGAGTTCGCCCGACGGCGCGGTTACGACATGCTTCCCATGCTCTACCTGTTGACCGTTGATGGATCCGAGGCAGCGCGGCTCCGCTGCGACTATCACCGCACTCTGGTCGAGCTCTATGAAGAGAACTTCGTCGCGGGGTGCCAGCGCTGGGCGGCCGCGCGGGGCGTACCTTTCCGGATCCAGGGTTACGGGACGCCGCCCGCAACGATCAGCAGCTACCGGTTTGCGGACCTGTTCGAGGGTGAGGGCTGGGGCTGGCGGGAGATAACCCAGACCCGCTGGGCCTCCTCAGCCGCGCATCTGTACGGGCGCAGCGTGACCTCCGCCGAGGTCTGGACCTGGGTGCACTCGCCATCGTTCCGCGCCACGCCCCTTGATCTAAAAGGCGAGGCACACGAGCACCTTCTCAACGGCATCAACCAGTTCATTGGGCACGGCTGGCCGTACTCGCCGAGCGACGCGCCGGGACTGGGCTGGTTCTTCTACGCCGCGGGTGCGCTCGACGACCGCAACCCCTGGTGGCCCGCCATGCCGGAGCTCAGCAAATACCTGGGCCGGCTGTGCTGGCTGCTGCAGCAAGGCGAGCCGGTGGCCGACGTTGCGCTGTACGTGCCAAACCAAGATCTGTTCGCGATCATGGGCCGGGCCCGGGGCGGCTCGCTGGATACCTGGCGAGAAGCAAGGCGCCGGATTCCGAAAGAGATTCCGGCGACTATCCGGAATGCCGGGCTGGACTATGACGTGATCGATGACGACGCGATCATGATCACTCCACCGGATCGGTATCAGGTGGTGATCGTTCCGACCACCACAATGATCATGGACGCCACTGCGAGCTGGCTGGACAGGGTGGTCACAGCCGGCGGCTCGGTGATCATGATCGACTCCACAGTGCAGATGGCGGGTGCGATTACGGTTGCGGCCAATGAGCTTGCCGAGGCTCTGGGGAAGGCCGTCAGCCCTGATCTCGAGCTGTCGCCGTCGCCAGCTGACGTCGGCTTCGTGCACCGTCGCTGCCGAAACGCCGACGTCTATGTGATCATCAATACCGGACCGGCGGTGCGTGACTTCGGCGTCGTTCCGCGCGCGAGCGCAGGGAGCTACGAGCAGTGGGACGCAATGTCGGGTCACGTGCTCGGAGCAGGAGCGGTGGGGGAGGGAATCGATCTCACCCTGCATCCGTACGAGGCGACGGTGCTCGGCTTGACCGATGGGCCGGTTAAGACGGTCTCGAGGGACGCTAGGGGACGGCTCCGCCTGCCGCTGAGAGGTCCTTGGCGGCTGGCATACGGCGATGAGCCGGCGCAGCCCGTTGAAGTGCCACACGTCTGGGAAGATGAGCCTGACCGGCAGCACTACTCCGGGGCCGCCACGTACACCACCAGTATCGATCTGACCGCCGTTGATGGTCCGGTCTGGATTGACTTCGGCGATTGTGAGATGCGCGACGGCGGCTCTACCCGGCATGACCTCGTCGGCCCCTCCTACCGGGTCGGTGTGCGGGGCCCGGTGGGCGAGGTGGCCCAGGTCCAGGTGAACGGTATCGACTGCGGCTTGGCCTGGGCTCCGCCGTACCGAGTTGAGATCACTGAAGCGGTGCACGCTGGCGCCAACAAGATCGAGGTGATCGTCTACAACACCGCGGCGAACGCTCTCGCCGCGGACAAGCACATCAGTCGGCTCGCGGCGGACAGCGAGGCTCGCTATGGGCGTCGGTTCCGGATGCAGGACCTGGACAAGGCCCTGGCTACGGCGCGATCCGGGCTCCTGCAGGTGCCGACTATTCAGTCGTAATGCTTGGCCTGCCGCCAAAGCGCCTCGAATGGCGCCTTTGGCTGTCGCAAGATCAGGATTGGAGCATTGTGTGCGAGCCACTCGCAGCAGCACCAGCGCCGTCGCCGATCCGAGCGCAGCCAGTCCCTGGACCCAGCCCGCCCCGCCGAGCAGCCGGGCCATTAGTCCGGTTAGCAGGACGGTCCTATCGGGTCGCAGCCGGACGTACCTATCGTGTACGTTTGCGAAAGCGTTTTCTACTGATTGAGGGATGCGTGGAAGGGCTGGGGACACAATGAACCTTTCCGCCGCAGCGTCGGGCACCTCAAACTCTGCTGCCCGCCTCATCCTGGTCGGCGTTCAGGGATTCGGAAAGGTCCACGCCGAGCGGATCGCTCGGCTCTCTGATCAAGGCCTCGTTGACATGGTGGCGGCCGTCGACCCTGCAGTCGTAGCGGAGACTTCCACTATCTACGGGGTGGACCTGTACGCCGACCTCGGCGAGGCGCTGTCTTCAGTTGGCCCGGTGGATGTGGTGATCATTGCCGCGCCGCTTGCTGAGCATTTCCGGCTCGCCACTGTGGCCCTCAGTGCCGGCGCGGATGTCTATTTGGAGAAGCCCCCGGTTGCTTCCTTGGATGACTTCAGGTCGCTGCTGCAGGCCGAGCAAGAGTCCGGGCGAGTGGTCCAGGTGGGCTTTCAAAGCCTTGGATCACATGCGCTTCAGATGCTCACCGAAGACGCATTTGGCATCGGCCCGTTGCTGAAGGTCAGTGCATCGGGGCCGTGGTCGCGCACCGTTGGGTACTGGACCCGCTCGCCGTGGGCCGGTCGCCGGAGCTTGGGTGGTCGGCCCGTGGTGGATGGGGTCGTTACCAATGCCCTGGCCCACGCGGTGGTAACGGCGCTGGCGATTGTCGACTGCTGGCGGCTGGACGACGTCGAGGTCGTGGACACCGATCTTTACCGGGCCAATGCCATTGACAGCGATGACACCTCCGTGGTCCGGATTCGTACCACGTCTGGCTTGCAGGTGACCTGTGCCCTCAGCCTCGCCGTGGCGGTCGAGCGGGAACCGCTGATCTTCGTCGAAGGAAGGCAAGGCCGCGCCACCTTCTCCTACACCGCCGATCGACTGGAGATTGAGGCAGCCGGTCGGGGTCGTACCGAGGTCACAGGCCGTACGGACTTGGTCGAGAACCTTCTAGCCCACCGTCGTGAGGGAGCGCCGCTCCTCGTACCTCTGGTCAATACCGGGGCGTTCATGCGGGTGTTAGCCGCCGTCGGAGCCGCCGACGAGCCGGTCCGGATCGATCCGCGCGCCATCCGATGGCAAGGTGCAGATCAAGATCGTCGAGCCGCGGTCGACGATATCGAGCACTGGCTGGAGCAAGCAGCATCGACGGGACAGACCTTCGCGGAACTCAAAGTGCCTTGGGCGCACCGGGAACGTGACACCGTGCTCGTCCGGGCTCAGCTTTCCGATGCCAACGTGGCGGACTATCGAGACGGACTCGGCACCATACCAACCTCAAGTCCCAGGCCGTACCTGCACCCGGTGCAGACACTCGGCGGCGTTGTCGTATCGGCGCATCATCCGGCTGATCATGACTGGCACAACGGCGTCGGCATGGCGATACCTGATGTGAATGGCAGTCACTTCTGGGGCGGTGGCACATATGTCCCTGGGCAGGGTTACGTGCTGCTCGACAATCATGGCGTGATCACCGGTGAGCCACCGACGTTGGATGGCGACCAGTTCTCCCAAAACCTGCGGTGGATCGGCCATGAGGGATCGGTGCACCTGCAAGAGGTGCGCTCGATCAGCTGGACTGCTCTCAATGATCAGGCATGGAAGTTGATCTTCGAATCTGATCTGCACGCCGACAGCGGTGCAGAGATCAACTCACCCGGAAGCAAGGGTCGCGTCGGAGGTGGCTACGGCGGTTTCTTCTGGCGATTCCCCGCTTGCGGCAATGTCGAGGTGTTCACCGCTGAACGTCGAGGCGAGGATGAGGTACACGGCACGGTGGCCCCGTGGCTGGCATGGATTGCCGACTTCACCGCCGGGCCAGGAGTCAGCGGGCCCGCCACCATCGTTGTCGCGGCGCCGGACGCCGCCGAGGCTGGTGAGCCCTGGTTCGTACGGGTACGCGACTACCCAGGACTCGGTTCCGCCCTAGCCTGGGATCGACCCAAGGTGCTCTCTCCGGGCGCCCCCCTGCATCGCCGCTTCCAGGTGGCGATCGCCGACGGTCGACTGTCTGAGGCCGAAGTAGCCGAGCTGCTGTCGCACCTATAAGAAGCGCCGGTCGCCAGGCATCCCACGCTGCGTGGGAAATTGAGCAAGTTGGTGAAGAGCAGCAGGAGGACGCGGCGGAGCTAACGCTGTCCGACAGTGGTTGTCTCTACGGTCAAGGCTCGAGCTTGGTCGCTGAGCGAGAAGCCCAGACCGGGCCGTGCTGGTACGTGCATCCGGCCGTCGGCGATTCCTAGCCGCTCGTTGAACAGCGGCTCCAGCCATTCGAAGTGCTCGACCCAGGCGTCCAGCGGATACGCCGCGGAGAGGTGCACGTGGATCTCCATTGCGAAGTGCGGCGCAAGCTTGAGACCCGCCTCCTCGCCTAAGGTCATGATCCGCACGAACTGAGTGATGCCACCGACCCGCGCCGCATCCGGCTGAATGAAGTCCACTGATCGGCGATCGATAAGAGCGCGGTGCTCGGCCGTGCTGGTGAGCATCTCGCCAGTAGCGATCGCGGTATCGAGCTTGTCGGCGAGCATCGCGTGCCCTTCGCCGTCATAACAGTCGAGGGGCTCCTCGATCCAGGTGAGCTGAAAGCTTTCGAGTTGTCGACCGACTCGGAGTGCGGTGACTCGATCCCATTGCTGGTTGGCATCGACCATCAAGTGCACGTCCTCGCTCAGCGCGGCGCGTACGGTCTCCACTCGGTTCAGGTCGATCCGCGGGTCCGGCTGTCCGACTTTGATCTTGACTCCGCCGATCCCGCGCTCGATCGAAGCGTGCGCGTTGTCAATGATCTCTTCGATAGAGGAGGACAAGAAGCCGCCGGAGGTGTTGTAACAGGCCACCGAATCTCGGTGCGCACCGAGCAGTTTGGCGAGCGGAAGTCCGGCGCGCCTGGCCTTGAGGTCCCATAGCGCGATATCGATTGCGGCGATCGCCTGAGTCGCCAGACCGCTGCGACCGACTGAGGCGCCAGCCCAGATCAGCTTGGTCCAGATCCGCTGGATGTCATTGGGGTCCTCGCCGATCACCTCGTTGGCGATCTCCTTTGCGTGGGCGTACTGCCCGCGGCCTCCGGCGCGCTTGGAGTAGCTGTAGCCGACACCTTGGTGTCCTTCAGCGGTAGTGATCTCGGCGAACAAGAAGGCGATCTCGGTCATCGGCCGCTGCCGGCCGGTCAGTACTTTGGCGTCGCTGATAGGTCGGTCGAGAGGCAGGAACACCAGCGACAGCGTGAGCGCGGTGATCTTGTCCTGGCTCGCCTCACCAGGCTGCAGTGCCGCGAAGTGCCGATCGGTAGCGGTGCTGGATTCGGTGGCCGCGGTATATGTCATGACGAAGGCTCCACACCCTCATCCTCTCCGGACCTGTCCTTCGACGACAAGCCAGGTAGCCCGCCTCGAGCCGAACCTACTAGGTAAGTGAGGATGTTGCGTGTGGCCTACCGATGCTGACTCGCTGATCACTTATCAGCAGCGGCTGGCCAGCGCCGCGCCGCAGCAGGTGATCGTGAATCCCAGGTCCATGATCATCGGCGGCTGCTGGGTGTGCTTTCCCCGCGGCCTCGCCGGCCCAGGTACCGATCATGATCCGGCCTGGTGTGCGGCGCTGATCATGGTCGCGAGCCGTGTCGTCGAGCAGCAGATGATCAATGGCACCACGAGCGCTCCGTACGTCCCAGGCTTGATGGCGTTGCGGATCGGCCCGCTCATGGAACGAACCGTACGAGCGCTGTCTCGTCCTCCCGACGTATTGCTGCTGGACGCCACCGCGCGTGATCATCCGCGAGGAGCCGGGCTGGCGCTGCATCTTGGTGCCGAGCTGGATATTCCAACCATCGGCGTTACGCATCGCCCGCTGGTTGCCTCCGGTGAATGGCCAGCTGATCAGCGGGGCGCAACCAGCCCGCTGCAGATCGGCGAGTTGGTGGTGGGCAGCTGGTTACGGACGCAACCAGGCGTACGCCCGCTGGCGGTGCATCCGGGCTGGCGGGTTGACTTGGCCAACGCCGTTGAAGTGGTCACCCTTCTCACCAGGCGACGTCGTACGCCAGAGCCGTTACGTCGTGCCCGCCAGCTGGCCCGCCGCACCCGTACGCAGCAGCAAAATGCCAATGGCTGGCCGCAACCAGTGGAGGGACACTTGACTCGTGACAGGTGATCTTGAGAGCGCGGTTCGGATACCTGCTGCTGGAGTGATCTTGGACGGCGACTTGGTGGTGCCTGCCAATGCGGCAGGTGTTGTCCTCTTCGCGCACGGCAGTGGCAGCAGCCGGCACAGTCCTCGGAATCGGATGGTCGCGGAACGGTTGCACGAGGCAGGGTATGCAACGCTCCTGATGGATCTGCTCACTCCTGAGGAGGATCAGATCGACAGCCGAACACGGAAATTCCGCTTCGACATTTCGCGGCTGGCGTCGCGGCTGAGCGGTGCAATTGGTTGGCTGAGCGAGCGTGCCGAAACCGCCAGCATGCCGCTTGCCTTGTTCGGCGCCAGCACTGGCGCAGCGGCCGCGCTTATCGCCGCCTCGGAAGCGCCTGATCATGTTCGGTTGGTGATCTCTCGAGGCGGTCGCCCTGATCTCGCCGGAGACGCGCTCCAACGAGTTCGTACCCCAACGCTGCTCATAGTCGGTGGCCGCGACCTCGAGGTGCTGGATTTGAATAAGGCTGCGGCCGCGCGACTGGCCGGACCGGTCGACATTGCCGTTGTGCCCGACGCGACTCATTTGTTCGAGGAGTCCGGTGCGTTGGATCGGGTGGTTGAACTGGCACTGGATGCTCTCCGCCGGCATATGTCCGGCTCGTCGAGCCAGCGGCCAGGGCCTTAGGTCATCTCGGGTTGAGTCATTGCCTGCATCATTCCAAAGACGTTGCTCTCAGTGTCCTTGTAGTACACCTGCCAGCCCACACCTGGTACCTCGGTCTTGCCGAGCGCCTCTACGCCGCCCAGCTTGCCAACCTTGTCGATCATCTCGTCCACGTTCTCGACGTCGATGGTGCAGACGTACGCGATCACCGGTGTCGGCTCCTGAGGGTCAGGGTTGGTGCCCATCCGGCGCAGGATCGCTCCCTCAATCCCAGGAGGCTCCGAGCCCGTGCTGACCAACCAGTAGTCCACCGGGCCGTCCCACTTGGTGATCTCCCAGCCGAAGAGTTGGCTGTAGAAGTTTGCGGCTCGCTCTGGGTCCTCGGCATGTATTTCGAAATGCACTGGTCGTCTCATGCGTTTCTCCCCCTTTGGCTGCGGTCTCTTGTCTATCAGTAACGTGTCGGTCATTCGTCAGCCGTTGTCCTGAATCGGGAGGCCGTTATGCCGTATGAGCCCCGCGACATAGCCCAGCTGCGGAAAGTCACCACCCGATCCATCAGTCCAGAGAACTTCGACGGGTCCAAAGGCGGAGGTGGGCGGGCAACTGAGGGCGCTGGAGCCAATGCGGCGCGCGACTTGGGGGTGGGCTGGAAGGTCTCCCCGTCGGTGATCATCGGCTCAGGAAGTACTTTTCCGATGGCCACCATCGACGGTCCCGGCACGATCACTCATATCTGGCTTACGACTGTGACCGGCAACTGGCGGACCTTGGTACTGCGGGCGTACTGGGACCACGCCGCAGAGCCGGCAATCGAGGTTCCGCTCGGTGACTTCTTTGCCAACGGCTGGGGCCGGTTCGCTCAAGTCAGTTCGAGCATGATCGCGGCCAACCCACATGGTGGTTTCAACTCCTACTGGCCGATGCCGTTCCAGCGCCACGGCCAGCTCACGGTGGAGAACCTGGGCGATGTGAACGCCGAACTGTACTACCAGGTGACCTATGAAACTGATCTTGATGTTGCAGAACGCGGCTACCTGCATGCCCAGTTTTGCCGCAACAACCCGCTTCCTGCAGGAGAGATGCACGTCCTCATCGACGGCGTCGCTGGCCGAGGGCACTACGTCGGCAGCTACCTCGCGTGGGGCAGCAACTCATCCGGCTGGTGGGGTGAGGGTGAGATCAAGTTCTACCTCGACGGTGACGACGATTACCCGACGATCTGCGGTACCGGTACCGAGGACTACTTCGGCGGCGCCTGGTGCTTCGATGTCCCCGGCCGCGGCTACACCGAATACAACACGCCGTACTTAGGCATGCCGCAGGTGATCCGCCCCGACGGCTTCAATCAAAGTCAGCAGCGATTTGGCCTCTACCGCTGGCACGTCCTTGATCCGATCCACTTCGCCACGGACCTGCGCGTCGAGATCCAGGCTCTGGGCTGGCAGTCGGGCGGCCGATATCTGCAGCTGCACGACGACATCGCCTCGACGGCGTTGTTCTATCTTGATCAGCCAAGTAGTAGCCGACCCGACTTCCCGGATGTCGATGCGCTGCACGTTGGTTGACCGCTGACTACCTAACCGTGTAGCGGGCCTTGCTCTTAATGACCGCCCAAGTGCATGCTGTGTTGGCCGGCCATCTCCCGATTCATCTTGTCGAGTGCCTGTTGGGTCTGTTTTGAGAGACGACCGTCCTTGCTGACGTCGATGATGCCCATCATTCCCTTGTCCTCGTGAGCCACGATGTGGCAGTGGAAGACGTACGTGCCAACGAAGCGGTTGAAGTGCATGCGAATCCGTACCTCGCCGTGCCACGGCAGCGGCACAGTGTCTTGTTCGCTGTAGGACTGGACTGGCTTGCCATTGACCGCCATGACCATGAAGTCGTTTACGTGAATGTGGAACGGATGCTCCTCGCGTGCGACGTTCTTGATGATCCACTCCTCGGTGGTGCCGAGCTTGGCCACGAAGTTGACGTGGGTAGCGTCGAACTGCTTGCCGTTGATGTAGAACTGGTTGGTCTTGGTGTTCTCGCTGAATACCAAATGCCTGGTGCGGTCCACATGGTCGGTCGCGAGCGGGGAGGGCGGTGCCATAGAGGTTGGCCAGGCGACATCAGGAACGGGGTCGCCGTTGACCTGCACCGTCATAAGACGTCGTTGTGGATAGTTGTCGCCATCAGGGCCGGTGCTGTACGGCAGTGTCTCCAGCGTGTGGGTTCCGGGCTGCGGCCACTTGACCAGTACGTCGTACCGCTTGCCGGGCGGGAGTACCAGCTCGTCGGTCGTCCACACCTGTGCCACCGGGTTGGCGTCTTGAGCGATCACGGAGAACTGAGTGCCACTCAGCTTGAGTCGGTACCAGATGTCGGCACCAATGTTGGCCAGGCGCAGCATCTGGGTCTGGTTGGTCTGAACGGTTAGCACCGGATCGACCTGGCCGTTGACCGTACGGGTTGTCGGTGCGTTGGAATCAATGTTCTTCGTCGCGATGGCGCCATCTTTGACCTGCAGGTCCTTCAACGCCACGACGTGCTGCGGGATGTTCTGTAGCTCCGCGGGCAGGAGTTGTTCGAGCCCGTCGACAATGAGCACACCAGACAAGCCTGCGAAGATCTGCGGCTCGACAAGTCCGTGCAAGTGCGAGTGGTACCAGTACGTGCCGGGTTCGATATCGGGAGGAAGCTTCCACACCACATGGTTGAAGGTGTCACTCTTCATGACCCGCAAGACGTTGTCGGAGATGCCGATCGGTGACATGAACATGCCGTGGCCGTGCAGGTTGGTCGGCTCACCCAGCCGATTCGTCAGGTCGATGCGGACGGTATCGCCAGGATGGGCCCTGAGCGTCGGGCCGATGTAGTTGCCCTGATACGCGTAGCCCTTGACCTTGGCACCGGCTACGGAGAAGGTAGTCGGCTCGACTGTAAATGCAGTGCGCAGCTGTCGATTCGCCGAGCGCAACTCGACGGGCGCCTGGAACGGCTGGCCCTGTTCTGTATGGAAGGTCGTGGGTACCTGATCCTCGGCGGCATTGGTTGCGACCGGGATGGGCGATGGACTCGGTGGACCGGCGGCGTCAGCCTTTGGCAGTGTGCGAACCGGGCTGATCACAAAGGCCACCATGAAGACAGCCAGTGCAGCGACAACCCAGGGGATGACCAGCGCACGTGTTCGCATACGCCCGACCCGTTCCCGCCGACCGAGGATGATCAGCAGCTTCGCATCAATGTATCGCAGCTGTGCCTGGTCTGTCTCTGGGAGATTTCGCCGGATACTCGTCTAAGCTGCTGATCATGCTTATCCTCGGACTCATTCTGTTCGGCATGCTGGTCGGTGCCGGCGCGCAGTTGATCTTGGGCAAGTCGGCAAAGGGCGTCGACTGGACGCTGGCCCTTGTCGCCGGACTCGCCGGGTCATTCGTCGGCGGATTGCTGATCAGCTTGCTGTCAGGAGACGGGCTGCAGCTCCGGCCCAGCGGCATCATCGGGTCGCTGGTCGGTGCGCTGCTGGTTACCGCAGGATGGCAGTGGTATCGCCGCCGCAGTAAGGCTGCTCACGCCTGACAGGTGCCGACACGCCGAACAACGGGGGCGTTGGACTGCAAGATCAACATCGTCACTGCCAGCCTCGATGGGCGGGACAACACCATCAAGATCACGGCGAACCGGACGTCTAACCTGAGCCGCGCCGTGGCTGGGCTACTGTCTAGTGGAACGAGTCATGATCTCAGTGACGGCAAGCCTGTGGCTGACGCCGGCGTGTTTGCGGCAGTATTGATGATCATTCATGGCAGACCGACAGGGGACACCGTGCTTGAACTATTGCTGATAGTGGGGCTTGGGGTTGGCTTCTATGTGCTGTCATTGAAGCTCAACCCGTACGTGAGGTGCTCGAGGTGCAAGAACTCACCAAAGAGAAAAGCCTGGGCGTTCAGCTACGCACACCATACGTGTCCCAAGTGCCAAGGCACCGGGCAACAGCTTCGCTTTGGCCGCAGACTTCTGTTCGGTCCTCCGCTGACCCCAGGGGATCGGTGAAGCGGACGGATAGCCGATTCGATGGATTACCATCGGTGATCGGCGCCAATGAGGTGCCTACGTCGTCGCGAACAACCCTTGTGCCGGGGTTGGTCACCACCTGACTCTGGTTCATTACTGTTACTTGAGGCAGCGAGCTGGAGCTGGACGGCTCGCGGAACAGGCTCAGCAGGATGGCTATCACTAAAGAGACCAGGTAAAGCACGCTCATGCCGCCGATCACGATGGCTATCACGGAGGCAGCGGACCCGGCGCGCCGGTACGACCGGACGCCAAGCCACAAACCCACCGGCCCACAGAGCACTGCTGCCAGGACGGCCAAGTATCCGCTCCGCCGCTCCTCGGGCGAAAGTGGAGTTTTGCGTCGCTCCGGCCGCGCCGTCGTGCCGGCGGGCTGATTTCGCGGACGTGGTGGCGTCTGTGGGGAGGCTTGAGGCGGGACGGTATCCCATGGGTCCCAGGCTTCATCATGGGGCAGGTCGTCGGCATCGGCCGAGCTGAAACGCGATGAGTCGGATGCCCGGGGGGCTGGCTCGGGATCGCGCTCAGGTTCTGCTGTCCGCGGCCGACCTTGCTCGCGCAGCCAGGCATCGTACGACGCCCGATCCTTGACCAGTGCATCCCGCGCGTCATTGACCAGTTGGGCAAGCCGCGTCACACCTCCGGTGTCGGAATGCTGGCGCTTGATGGCCGACCGATACGCCGCTTCGATCTCCTCCGCCGTAGCAGTTGGCTCGACGCCCAGGATTTCGTAGGCGTTGAGCCCTCCCAGGTGTGCGAAGTTCTTGGGCATGTCAGGAGCCGACGACGCGTTCCACTGCTAGACGGTGACAGGTCAGATTCCAATGGGCATTGGCGACCGTGTGACCAACTGGCACCTGTTGAGTGCCGATGGCGGCGGTGACGAAGTGCCGCCCTGCTAGGACGAACATGTACATGTCGAGGCGGTTGGCACGGCCTGAGTACCAGTATTCGCAGCGCCGGACCGGGTCCTTTGAGCTGAAGGGTGCCTGCAGAAGCTCTTGAGCCTTGGGCGGAAGGTTTCCCAGCTGCCCAGTTTGCCGGGGTGACAGCCCGAGTTGACTCGTGGGCTGCTGCACGAAAGGTCCGGTTTGCGGTGCCACCTTGCCGACCGCCGCGTCATGCCTGCCTGGTCGGTGCTCGACGGGAATCGCCTTATGTGAACCTGGCACGAACTCGTACCGATTCAGTTCATACACTGGCCGCCCGGTGGCGTCGATCCTCGGTTCGGCTATGCAGAGTGCCCGAGTGCCGAGGAACACCGCGCGCGGTCGATTGTCGCTGGAGTACGGATCGCTCGAGGCGAACCACTCGATCACATCGCCCGCCAGCTCGGCCAGTCGGCTCTGAATCTTCGGCGACATGGCCGCCCAGCTTTCCTCACGAGAGGGATAACGATCATCCAGCGGTAAACCTGACCCCCGGTACGTCGACGGAGGTGGTCCGGTGCGTCTACTTGCCTGGACTGCCTCGCCCGACGGGGCGCGCTGGGTGGAGACGGGGCCGCCAGTCTGCGGAATGAGTCCTCTTGAAGTGTGACCTTCCTGGCTCATCGCATCTTCCTACTCGTATGTGACTCGCAGTACTAATGCCAGGATCTCATGAGTCGAACTATTCGAACGACATGCAACGGGGGTCTCGAGTGCAGGTGATCACAGTGAACGGGACACGATCTCGGTGACCTCGTCATCGTTCAGCTCAATGGGATTGGCTTGCATGCTGCTGGCTCTTTGAGCCGCCTTGACCACCTCCGCAATCTGATCCTGATCGAGTCCGTAGCTTGCCAGTCCAGGAATGGACAGCGCGGCGGTCAGCTCTTGCAGCCAGGCGATTGCATCCTCAGGCCTTGCATCTGGCTGGCCGATGACCAGGGTCGCCACCTCGGTCATTCGTTGCAGTGCTGGATGATCCGGATCTCGTTTGCGTAATGCGCCCAAGTTGATCTCCATCACCGCGGCAAGAGCGGCGGCGCATACGGCCCCATGCGGCGCGGACAGTCGCGCTCCGGCTGCTGCGGCGAGACCATGGACCGCGCCCAGCCCGGAATTGGCCAGACACATGCCACTGAACAAACTGGCCATCGCAAGGTCCTCGCGTACCTCGGCATCTTCCATACCTTCCTGGTACGCGCGGCGAAGTGATCGAGCGGAGCGACGGATTCCGTCCCTGGCCAACGCATCAGTGAACGGGTTGGCACGCTGCGAAAGCAAGGGCTCAATGAGCTGGGAAAGCGCGTCCATACCGCTGGCTGCGATTGTTGATCTCGGGACGCCGACCAGCAGGTCCGGGTCCACCAGGGCGAGCTTGGGCAACAGCAGCGGGCTTCGCAAGCTCGCCTTCACTCCGCTGCCTGAGAGCACCGAGTTGCGGGTCACTTCGGAGCCTGTGCCGGCGGTTGTCGGCACAGCGATGCAGGGCAGACCGGGCCTCTCGATCGGGCGGCCGGCGCCGATGACCTCGAGATGGTCTTCAGGGTCGGTGTTTGACGTGGCCAGTACGGCTGCGGCCTTCGCAATATCCAACGCGCTACCGCCGCCGAATCCGAGCACGGCATCGCAGCCCGTTTCCAGAATCAAGTCAACGCAGGCGCGTAGCCGCTCGACTGATGGCTCGGTGGCAACCCCGAACACCACGCTCGACAGGTCGGCTTCCCTGAGCGCGGACCGCAGTGCATCGGCTCGAGAAGTCGTACGACCGGTGACAACCAGTACTCTGCGGGCACCAAGATCGGCAAGCACGCCGGGCACCTCGCTGACCCTGCCGGCGCCGAAACGGATATCACTGGGGACTGCGAGATTGAAGCGAACCACCGCGCTACCAGTCCTCGTCCTCGGGAGAGGTGTTGAGGTACCGGGTCGCCTGGCGAGGCCGCGCCATCATCTGCGCCACGATGTCGCGCCACCGCTGATAGTGCCCGGTCTCCTTGTGCGCCGCGGCAGCGGCGTCGTCTCGGTAGATCTCAACGAGTACCACGTGATTGGGGTCGTCGCGGTCGCTCAGGACGTCGAATCGCACCACGCCGGGCTCCCTACGACTTGCCACCGCGTTTTCCTCGGTTGCGGCGAGGAAGCCGACAAGCTGATCGGGGATGACCGCAATGTCCACATGGACGATAAGCAAGGTGTTTGCCACGAATCGACCCTATTTGATCAGCTATCGCTAGGCAGTGACGGCTGGCTACGCCTGCCCCGGACGGCTCGAAAGACGATGCCGATCGCGAAGACCACGGTGCCGCCGATCACTGCGCTGACCGGCAGGGTCAGCACCAAGATCCCGCATCCAGCTACTCCGACGATTTGCAGGACGCGAGGGAATCGGCGCCGCTCGGGGCATTGCGTGTACGCGGCCGCATTGGCGATCAGGTAGTAGAGGAGGACTCCGAACGAGGAAAAACCGATCGCGCCTCGAAGGTCAGTGATCAAGATCAGGATGGACACCAGTCCAGCCATCGCGATCTCGGCATGATGCGGGACCTGATGACGTTCATGCACCGCCGCCAGCCAGCGGGGAAGATCATCGTGGCGCGCCATGGCGAGCGTTGTTCGGCTCACACCGGCGATCAAGGCAAGCAGCGCGCCGAGAGACGCAGCGGCCGCCCCAAGCCGTACCGGCACGCTTGCCCAGCCCCAACCCACCGCATCGACCGCAGCTGCTAGCGGTGCGGAAGTGCCGGCGACGCCTGTCGGGCCAAGAGCGATCAAGATCGATACGGCAATGAGCAGATAGATCAACACGGCAATTGTCAGCGCCGTCAAGATCGCCCGCGGGATGGTCTGTTCCGGTTCGCGTACCTCCTCACCCATAGTCGCAATCCGTGCATATCCGGCGAACGCGAAAAAGAGCAGACCGGCTGACTGCAGAATGCCATACCAGCCGCCCGCCAGAAGATTCCACGATTGAACCGATGCGGTCCCGTTCCAACCGCTGAGTGAGGCAATGACGACTAGAGCCAATGCCATGATCACAATCACGACGATGATCTTGGTCAGTGCTGCGGTCCGGGTGATGCCGTAATAGTTCACGGCAGTCAAGATGATCACCAAGGTCACCGCGATCGGCCGCTGCCATGCCGCCGGCGCGACGTAGGCGGCGAAGGTCATTGCCATCGCCGCACAACTGGCTGTCTTTCCAATGACGAATCCCCAGCCGGCCAGATAGCCCCACCATGGCCCGAGCCGCTCCCGACCG
The DNA here is from genome assembly GCA_045806785.1 of Propionibacteriaceae bacterium. Classification (GTDB taxonomy): domain Bacteria; phylum Actinomycetota; class Actinomycetes; order Propionibacteriales; family Propionibacteriaceae; genus Microlunatus. Next base: position 64,027 of record JBJMIR010000021.1, read on the forward strand.
TAGATGTACGTTCCGCCGGACGTTGGATATTCAGCGGCGAGTTGAGCGGAGGCGGTGGCGTTGCAATAGGCCACCAGCGCCGCCAAGGCGAGTCCGATCAACAACCCGGCGCCGGCTGCCGCAGCAGCGGGGGAGAAGGCGGCGAACACCCCGGCGCCGAGCATCGAACCCAGTCCGATGATCACGGCATCGAACATGCCGAGCCTTCGCGCCAGTCCCGGCTGGGTCATGTCGGCCACACTAGGACCGTGTCCAATTGCTCGCTCCGCTCGCTGCGGATCGCGCCTGTGAGCCGCCTACTTCGTCGTCGCTCGGAGACGAAGAGCATGTCCCTCACTCCTCCTCACCACGGCGGCGCGCGATCCGTGGAGATTGATGCCGCTCTGGTGGCCAGGCTGGTCAGCTCACAGTTCCCGCAATGGTCGGCCTTCTCCATCACAGCTGCGGAGCCCAATGGCTGGGACAACCGGACCTTCCGTCTCGGCTCGCATCTGCTGCTGCGACTGCCGAGCGCCCAGTGGTACGCCGCTCAGGTACGCAAGGAGCACCGCTGGCTCCCGGTGCTTGCGCCGCAACTGCCGCTACCGATCCCGACGCCTGTGGCCATGGGCGAGCCTGCCGAGGGCTATCCATGGAATTGGTCTGTTTATCGCTGGATCGATGGTGTGCCGGCGAGCACCGCAGCCATCGACGATCTGACTGACGTGGCAGTGAGGCTGGCCCACTTCCTGGTCTGCCTGGAGCGGATTGATGTGACCGACGGACCGACGCCTGGTCCGCACAACTTCTTCCGCGGCGGCCCTTTGGAAACCTACAACGCCGAAACACGCGCGGCGATCACCGCCGCCCGTGACCTCATCGACGCCGAGCTGGCGACCGCGGTGTGGGAAACGGGCCTGGCGACGACCTGGCAGGGACCGCCGGTCTGGGTTCATGGAGATGTCGCCGCTGGCAACCTGCTCATCAGGGATGGTCGCCTGGCTGCGGTGATCGACTTCGGGAGTTCCGGCGTCGGCGATCCGGCCTGTGATGTCACTGTCGCCTGGACATTTCTGTCGGGGAAGAGCCGCGAAGCGTTCCGCACCGCACTTGCATTCGATGAGGCAACCTGGGCCCGTGGTCGCGCCTGGGCACTCTGGAAGGCCTTGATCACCTACGTCGGCAACCGCGATGCCGACCCAGCCGTTGCTGTGGCGGCGCGGGGTGTAATCGAGGATGTGCTTGCCGAGCACTACCTAACCCACTAAAGATCGGTGGATCCGAGGTCTCCAAACTGGATCTATGACCGACTACACAATTGGCATAGAGGATGGCAGCACAGATCAAGGCGTCACGCCGGCCGATGATCACCAGCTAAGAGCTCTGTTCCAGCAGCTGTGCCAAGCCTGGACCGACGGAGACGCGGCGGCCTACGGTGCCTGCTTCACCACCGACTGCGACTACGTCTCCTTCGATGGAACGCGCGCCCACGGGCAGGAGCAGGTGATCGAGTCCCACGACACGTTGTTCCGCGGGGTGTTATTCGGTTCGGCGCTGGTCGGCGAGGTCGAGTCGATTCGTTACGTCGCTCATGATGTGGCGGTCCTGCATGGCACGGGCTCTGTCCTTGTTGCCTGGCGTTCCACATTGCCCAAGCGCCGATTCACCAGGAACACCCTTGTCGCCGTACGCGGTCCCCACGGCTGGCGGTTCACTGCCATTCACAACGGTCGGGTACGACCCGTACAGATCCCTGGGCTTGACTCCTTACCAGCACAGTTCGCCCGCCGACTGGTTGGACTTGCCGGCCGGTTAGGTATCGGGTGGGCGGCCAAGAACCCTGCCGGGCACGCTTCCCGAATGGCTGCGCCTGACCTGACTTGATCACCACGAGATGAGTCCGGTCTCGCAGGCGCCAGCCGACAGCCGAGCCGCGACGGACAAGCCGCCGCCCTCACGGCGGCATCACACTGTCCGCCGAGCGCTGATCGTCTTTTTAGCCGCGATCTTGGTAAGTCTGCTTACTGCGGTGAGCATGATCGGCTTTGCGGCGCTCACGAAGTCGCTTGGCTGATCGGCGGCTTTCCCAGTCTTGGTTGCGGTTGCCGCGTCCTGGATTCTTGGATTTCTCATCTGGCGCCGAGACCGTGGAGCTCGCGGCTCAGCCGGCCGCCGGCTCGTCATCGGGCCGCTCGTCGTACTGGGCTGCGCGGCCCTGCTGAGCTTGACCTGGCTTTATCCCGGCACCGGGAGCGTGCGGCCCGATCCCATCGCGGGAGTGGAGCAGCTTGACTTGCCGGACGGATCACGGCTGGCGTTGCACGTCACTCGTGCGGCCGTGGCAACGCAGCCGCCGATCATCTTCCTACACGGCGGACCAGGAGTGGCCGATATGGCGCACGACGCGGCCGCGTTGGCTCCGTTGGCGACTGATCGTGACGTCTATGTCTATGACCGGATCGGCACCGGTGCCTCCAGCCGTCTCGCTGATCCGACCGGTTACACCACGGCCCGGGCGGTCGAGGATCTAGAGGCGGTCCGTGCCCGGACAGGCGCGTCGCGGGTCGTGCTGATGGGCCATTCCTGGGGCACCCGGTTTGCGGTCGGGTACGCCCAAGAACACCGTGATCATGTCGCGGCGCTAGTGCTGACTGCCCCCGGCGACCTTCCCTTGGAGGGCGCCGATGTCCCGCCCGGTGATCCCACAACCCGGCTGAATACCTCCGAGCTGGCGTGGGAATATCTCCGGCTGCTCAGGCCGCGCAACCTCTTCGCCTATGCGCTGACAACAGTCGATCCGCGGGCGGCGCACAGTATGGCCGGGGACCGGGAGATGGACCGGCGCTTCTCCGCGATCTATCGCAATTCCACGCCCGCATTGTTCTGCGACAAACAACTAGCGGACCAGGTCGGCACTACCGGAGTTGGCTACTACGCCCACTATGTTCCGCAGTTGCATCCTGATCCGGCCGACGTACCTCTTCACCTTGATCAGCTGGCCATGATCAAAGTTCCGGTGCTGGTGATCAAGCCGGCGTGCGACTACGTGGCATGGTCGGCGGTGGTGGGTTACCAGCGCGCATTTCCTCACGCACAGCTGGTGATGATTCCCAATGCCGGCCATGTCGCCTACGTCGAACAGCCAGCGCTGTACACCGCTCTCGTGCAGGCATTCCTGGCAGGCCAGAAACTGCCGCTGCCGACGATTGAGGGCAAGACGGTGCCCGACGGCTATCGCGGCACCAGATGAGGCGCAAAGCGGGCCCATTCGGCAAGTGGTCGAAGGCGGCACCAGATCGGCGCTGGCGCCTGTCGTTGCTGACCACTTCGGAGAGGGTCAACCAGCAGGTGTCTAGCAGCCGGGAATGCGGCGGATCACGTAACCACGGTGATGCAGCGTACGGATGATCTTCGGCAGTGCTGCGACGGTCTGAGAGCGGTCGCCGCCACCGTCATGCATGAGCACAATGCTGCCCGCCCGTACGCCAGGCCCGGTGGCTGCCTTAACGATCTTGGTCGTACCGGGCCGGCTCCAATCCAAGGTGTCGATGGACCACAAAACCTCACGCAGCCCCTCTTGAGCGACGATGCGCCGGACGCTTGGATCGGTGGCGCCGTACGGCGGCCGCATGCATCTGCCCTGCGGACCGCGGGTTAGCTGCCAACGGACCTCGCTCGCTTTCAGCGAGGTCAGATCTGGATGGTCGTAGGTGTGATTGCCGACGCTGCTGCCCTCGGCACGAACCTGTGCCGCCGTCCCCGGGTGCTCTGCTTGGCGGAAGCCGAGCTCGAAAAACGTGGCTGTGGAGTTCGTTGCTCGCAGGATGTTGAGGATGGCTGGCGTGTACTGGCTAGGTCCATCATCAAAGGTCAGATAAACGGTGCGCCCGTTTGCCGACCCCTGGGCGCTGGGACGCGACTGCGACGTCCGAGAGCGGTCCGCTGCCTTGTCACTCGGCCGGAATTGAGACCTCTGTCTGATCTGAGGCTTTGTCACCTTCCCGGGACGAGAGCGCGGCGGCTTCTGCGGGGCCGGCTGTCGTGGTGCGCCTGCACTGGGTGCTGTGGCGGTCCGGGGCTCACTATCCGCTGTCCCGTGCGCCGAGGCGCCTGAGTCGAGCGACGTGTCGCGAACTGCGCCCTGCCGACCTGGCTCTCCACTGGCCGCACTACCGAATACCAGCACCAGCACAGCCAGCACTAGGCCGACGAACGGTGTACGAAGCCGGCTCATGATGAGCCGACGTCATGATGAGACAAAGCCACGACCCCCGAGTCGGCGATGTCAAGAACGCCGCTGATGACAATCAATTCCCCAAATTACGTCCCAATCGCCAGCGCCGCGCGCCTCGCCGCGGAGTTCTCATCCAGCAAGATCACTGGGGTTCTTGGAAGCCGTTCGGATAGACGACGGACTTCAGGCTGTTCGGATTCTGGTCACTCTCCAGTGCCTCAGCTGCCCCTTCCAGGCCGAAGCGGCCAGTGACCAGAGAGTCGAGGTCGACCACACCGCTGGAGACCATATGTATTGCCGCCGGCCAGGTGTCGGTATAGCGAAAGATGCCGGTGACAGTGATCTCGAGGTTCTGGATGTGCTCTACGGGCAAGCTCATCTCGGACGAGCCGACGCCCACTAGTACTGCTGTGCCAGCCGGGCGTACGGCCTTGATGCCCGACATCACCGCTGGCGGCGCACCGCTGGCATCGACGAAGGCGTTGACATCGAGCCCGGCAGTCGCGATGTCGGTCTCGCGAGGATCGAGTACCTGGGCCGCGCCGTAGCGCAGTGCCCGTTCCCGCCGCTCGGGTACAAGATCAGTCATGATGATCTCCGCAGCGCCGAAGGCTCGTGCCGCCTGAGCGCAGATGATCCCGATCGGGCCCGCGCCGGCGATCAAGATGCTGGAGCCGGGCGTGACCCCAGCCTTACGCATGGTGGTGACCGCCACCGACAGCGGCTCCAGCAGCGCCGCCGCCTCATCCGACATCGAGTCCGGCACTTTGTGGGCGAACTCGGTTCTGATCACGCAGTACTGCGCAAACGCTCCGTCAATCGGTGGGGTGGCAAAGAACTCCATGTTCTGGCAGAGGTTGTAACGTCCGGCGCGGCACTCGCGGCACTTCCGGCAGTTCTTCTGCGGCTCTATCGCGACCCGCTCACCGATCCTGCTCTGCGGTACCTCCTCACCCGCGGCAACGATGCGGCCGGAGAGCTCATGACCCAAGATCAGCGGATCCGTGACGACGAAATTGCCGATGCGGCCGTGCCGGTAGTAGTGAGTATCGGAGCCACAGACCCCTACAGCGGCTACCTCGACCAGGACCTCGTCACTGGCCATGGGAGGTGTTGGCACTTGCTCGATGTTGAGCGTCTTGACACCGGTGAGCACGCTTGCGCGCATCCGATCAGGGACGGTTATGGACGTTGTGGTGGCGGTCTGGGTCATGGCAGTTCCCTCTCTCGGGGTATCCACACATTCTGCTGGGGTGGCGAGAGGTCTGGCTAGGCGATCCCTGGTTTTGCATCACCAGTGCGCTCCGAAGCGCCTCATTAGCACCTTACGGCTATGCCAGTGATGCGTAATCAGGGCTTCATCAGCGGCTGGAGTAGCCGCCGTCTATTGGCAACGTTACGCCGGTGATCATGGACGCGGCGTCGCTCAGCAGAAAGACGATCGGAGCGGCGATCTCGGCCTCGGTTGCCCAGCGTCCTAAGGGCATCTGCTCCAGAAATGGTCCGCCGATGTCCTCACGCCCCCAGTACCAGGCCGACATCGGGGTCATCACCACAGTGGGATTGACCGCGTTGACCCTGATGTTGTACTTGCCGAGTTCCAGCGCCGACACCCGCGTAATGCTGTCGAGCGCGGCCTTGGAAGCGCCGTACGAGATATGTCCCGGTAGCGCCACGAGGCTTGCCTGACTCGAGACATTGACGATCGATCCGCCCTGTCCAAGGCGGATCATCGACCGAGACGCGTACTTGGTGACCAACAGGGCGCCACGCGTATTGATCGCGATGACCTGGTCGAATACCGCAAGGTCGGTGTCCATTGGAGTAGCGATCTCACCGCCGAAGCCGCCGCAATTGACGACACCGTAAAGATCGAGTCCCTGCAATGCGTCACGGACGCTTTCCTCCGACGTCAGGTCGAACGGCAGGGTCCTTACGCCGACCCCATCCGCCAGCGCGGCCAAGGTGTCTGTTGATCGCCCGCTGGCGATGACATCGGCTCCGGCAGCCACAAGTTGCCGCACAGTCTCCGCGCCAATCCCGCCGGTCGCACCGGTGACCAACACGGGTCTGTTGTTGAAGTCGATCACCGGTCCACTCTCTCAGCTCAGAGCGCACTACACTGACCTACCGCATGTTCAGGTCACTTCCACCCGTTCCAGACCATCCCGCGCTCGAGGAGGAGATCCTCAGCTGGTGGGAGGACCGTGGCATCTTCAATCAGCTCCGGGAACGCAACCGCGGCGGCCCAGTCTGGAGCTTTATCGACGGCCCGGTAACAGCCAATAAGACACTTGGCGTCCATACCGCATGGGGCCGCACGCTCAAGGACGTCTTCCAGCGCTACAAGGCGCTCCGCGGTTTCGACCAGCGCTACCAGAACGGTTTCGACTGCCAGGGCCTGTGGATCGAGGTGGGGGTCGAGCGAGAGCTGGGTCTCAACTCCAAGCGTGAGATTGAGGAGTACGGGCTCGCGGAGTTCGCCCGCAAGTGCCGGGAGAAGGTTGCCTGGTCGGCGCAGGAGCTGATCCGCGGGTCGAAGCGTCTCGGCCAGTGGATGGATTGGGGCAACGACTACTACACCTTTTCCGACACGAACATCTCCTACATCTGGCGCTTCCTCAAGATCGTCCATGAGCGAGGCTGGCTCTACCGCGGCCACCGGTCTACCGAATGGTGCCCTCGCTGCGGGACTTCCATCTCAGCGCACGAACTCGTCGGCAGCTATGAGGAGCGCACAGATCCGTCGCTCTTTGTCCGCTTTCCACTGCTTGACCGGCCGAGTCAGTCGCTGGCGGTCTGGACGACTACGCCGTGGACGCTGCCTGCGAACGTGGCCGCGGCGGTTCATCCGGACAAGGAGTACGGCCTCCAGGAGGACGGCGAGTGGGTCGCCGTCGAGCGCTACCGCGACGCCGTCTACCTCGAGCGGCTGCCCGGATCAGAGCTCGTCGGCTGGCGCTATGAAGGCCCCTTTGATCACCTGCCTGCTGCCGAAGGCCTCGAGCATCGCGTCATCGCTTGGGACGAGGTCTCGATGGAGGAGGGGACCGGCCTGGTACACATCGCACCCGGCTGCGGTTCGGAGGACTTCGAGCTATCGCGGGTGTACGACCTTCCGGTGATCACACCGGTTGATGAGGCCGGGCGGTTCTACGATCGGTTCGGGTGGCTGCACGGGCTCTCAACATCAGAGTCCGCCGAGCAGATCGCTACCGACCTCGCCGAGCGCGGCCGGTTGATAGCCGCCGATGAGTATGTGCACCGCTATCCCTTCTGCTGGCGTTGCCACACGCCGCTGATCTTCCGGATAGCCGACGACTGGTTCATCTCCGTTGAGCAGGTACGACCTCGGCTGCTCGAGTCGAATGCGACGATCGAGTGGACGCCGGCGTACTTCGGCAAGCGGATGGACGACTGGCTCCGCAACATGGGCGACTGGAATATCTCCCGCCGGCGCTACTTCGGGCTGCCGCTCCCGATCTTTCCGTGCGACTGCGGTCACATCACCGTCGTCGGCTCACGCGCCGAGCTCGAGGAGCTGGCGACGGCCGGGATCGAGCAGCTGTCCGAGCTCCACCGGCCGTGGATCGACGCTGTACAGATCCGCTGCCCGGCCTGCGGCATCCAAGGCGTCCAGCGGATTCCAGAGATCGGCGATGTCTGGCTCGACGCGGGGATCGTGCCGTTCTCAACGCTCGGCTGGGAAAATCCCGAGTGGATCGAGAACGGGTACGGCAACGGTGCAGCCGAAGGACTGACCGGCGCGGACCTTCCTGACCACAGCTTCTGGGAAACGTGGTTCCCCGCTCACTGGGTCTCCGAAATGCGCGAGCAGATCCGTCTTTGGTTCTACTCGCAGCTGTTCATGTCGGTCTGCCTCGTCGATAAGGCGCCGTTCCGGTCGGTTCTGGGATACGAGAAGATGCTCGACGAGCACGGGCGTCAGATGCACGGCTCTTGGGGAAACCTCATCCCGGCCGAAGAGGCGTTCGCGCGCATGGGCGCCGACGTCATGCGCTGGCAGTACTGCGCCCAGCCTCCCGACCGGGACCTGCTGTTCGGCTATGGGCCGGCGCATGAGATCAAGCGCAAGCTCCTCACGTTCTGGAACTCCGTGGGGTTCCTTATCAGGTACGCGAATATCGAGGGCTTCCGGCCGACACTTGATGATCTTGCTGCCGGTCCGGCCGGAGTGGAGCTGCGGCCACTCGACCGCTGGCTCGTAACGCGTACCGAGAAGCTGATTGCCGATGCGACCGCCGCACTTGAAGAGCAGCTCACGTACCGGGTCGTCGCCGCCTTCGAGTCCTTCATCGACGACCTTTCGAACTGGTATATCCGGCGGTCGAGGCGACGCTTCTATGCCTATGACGATGCAGCGTTCCGGACGCTCTGGTTCGCGCTGGTAACCGGCTTGCGGGTGATCTCACCGGTCATGCCCTTCCTCGCCGATCATCTGTGGCGGAACCTTGTCGCCGACGGTTGCGATGACGCGCCGGAGAGCGTCTTCCTGGCAGGCTGGCCGGAGGTCCGTACGCCGGATGAGCGCCTGCTCGCCGAGATTGCGGAGGTTCGCCGGATCGTGGAGCTTGGTCGTGAGGCGCGCAGCACCGCGGGAGTGAAGCTGCGGCAACCGCTTCGGCGGGTCTACGTACGCGGGGCGCGACTCGCTGTTGATCACGCGGCTGAGATTGCCGAGGAGCTGCGGGTAGACCAGGTCGGATTCGACCAGGGACCCGTTGCACGGGTCCGGCTGCTGCCCAACCTACGGGTGCTTGGTCCGCGCTTGGGGCCGAAGGTCCGCGAGATCAAGGCGGCGCTGGATCGGGGTGAGGCGGAAGAGCTTGGCGACGGCCGCGTACGCGTTGCCGGTGAAGAGCTCGAGGCCGACGAGGTGATCCGTGGCGAACGGGTCGAGATCGCTGGCTGGGCGATCGCGGACGACATAACCCTGTCAGTCGCCGTCGACACCGAAATCGATCCGGACCTTGAACTCAGGGGCCGGGTCTATGAGCTCATTCACACGGTCAACACCATGCGTAAGGACGCGGGGCTCGAGCTAACCGACCGGATCGTGCTGACGTTGCCCGACAGTGACGATCTGATGCGTCACGAGGACTGGATCAAGTCCGAGACGCTCGCGACTCAGATTCAGCGCGGTGAGATCCTAGCCATCGCAAAGGCCTGAGACAGCGCTTTCCTTACGAACTCAGGTGAGCGAAAAGCTACTGGAGCTCAGACGGGGTTCCGCCGAAGAGTGGTCATGAACGGATGAATCCGCCCCGAGGAGCTCATGTCGTTGATGACCACTTTCGCGAAGAGGCGCCCGCGGCAGCCTCAGCCAGCCACGCGGAGCAGCAGAGCCTCGCCCTGCCCGCCGCCGCCACACAACCCGGCTGCACCCAGTCCGCCGCCACGGCGCTTGAGCTCGAGGGCCAGGTGCAGGGCGAGGCGCGCACCAGAGGCGCCCACCGGGTGACCCATGGAGATCGCGCCGCCGTTGACGTTCACGATGTCTTCGCCGATTTCCAGCTCGCGCATCGACTGAATGGCCACCGATGCGAACGCCTCGTTGATCTCGAACAGGTCGATGTCGTTGGTGCTGAGGTTCTCCCGGGACAGCGCCTGGCTGATGGCGTTGGCCGGCTGGGAGAGCAGCGATGGGTCAGGCCCGGCCACATTGCCATGCGCGCCTATCTCCGCCAGAATCGTCGCTCCCAATTCCTCCGCCTTAGCCCGCGACATCACTACGACCGCGGCAGCGCCGTCTGAGATCTGCGACGAAGACCCAGCGGTCACCGTGCCGTCGGCTGAGAACGCGGGACGCAGCCTGGCCAGCGTATCGGCTGTGGTGTCAGGACGCACACCCTCGTCCGAGGTGACCATTACCGGGTCTCCCTTGCGCTGTGGCACGGCCACCGGCACGATCTCGTCATCGAACAGACCGTTCTTCTCCGCCTCGGCAGCCCGCCCGTGCGATGAGGCAGAGTATTGGTCCTGGTCCTCCCGACTGATACCGCGCAGCTTGGTGTACGTCTCGGTCGCTGCGCCCATGCCCAGCTGGTCGAATGAGCAGAACAGCGCGTCGTTTGCGGTCGCATCGACGATCTCGCCGTTGCCGTACCGGTAGCCGGCCCTCGCCTTGGGCAGTAGGTACGGGCCCTGGGTCATTGACTCCATGCCGCCGGCCACCACCACGTCGAACTCACCGGCGCCGATCAGCTGGTCCGCGGTAGCAATCGCGTTCAGCCCAGAAAGGCATACCTTGTTCACCGTCACAGCCGGCACCGACATGGGAATTCCGGCTTTGACCGCGGCTTGCCGGGCGGTGATCTGCCCAGCGCCGGCCTGGATGACGTGGCCCATGATCACATACTCCACTTGGTCCCCGGTGATTCCGGCCTTCTCCAACGCGGCCTTGATGGCGAACCCGCCTAGCTCCATCGCCGAGAAGTCCTTCAGCGACCCTGCAAGCTTTCCGATTGGTGTCCTGGCACCTCCGACAATGACTGATCCCGGCATGTCGCATCTCCCTATGTCTCTTGGGGGCAGGTACTGGTCAGTTCTTCCAGGTATATCCTCCCAGGTCAGTTTTCACACAGCGAGCCGGTGCGGGCGATCTTCCACCAGATGATCATGATCATGTTCTATGGCAGCGCTCTGGGCCCAGGGCGTGGGGATCGTCCGACGCGGTGCAGGCCAGGCGCTATTGTGCGGTGCCGATGGTGAAGCTGCAGCGACGGCCCTTCGGCGAGCCGGACGATGTCCGTCAGATCCCGTACGGCCAGCTCGAGACGTACGACATGGGCGAGATCCGCATCGGCCGCTCGATACTCCAGCCGGGCTGGCGCTGGAGTGAATCGGTCAAGCCGATCTCGCGAACAGAGCTGTGCGAATCGCACCACATCGGCCTATGCGTCTCCGGCAGCGCACGAATCCTGATGCGTGAGGGTGCGGAGCTGCTGATTGAGGCCGGCCAGTTGTATGAGGTTCCGCCGGGCCACGACGCCTGGGTCGTCGGAGACGAGCCGTGGATCACGATCGACTGGGAGCCGAGTACGGCGTTCGCGCGTACGGAGGGCGGCGGCTTCGACCGGGTGGTTGCGACGCTCCTGGTAACCGACATTGTGGAGTCCACCGCTCGCGCCCTCCAGCTTGGTGACGGCCCTTGGCGCGACCTGCTGGCCCGGCATGATCAAGCGGTGAGGGCTGTGCTGGACAGATTCCGCGGCCGCGAGGTCACCACCACCGGCGACGGGTTCGTAGCCATGTTCGACGGCGCGGAGCGAGCAATCCATGCCGCACATGAGATTGGCCGGGCAGCGTCCGGCATCGACCTGGAGGTTCGCGCCGCGGTCCACACCGGTGAGGTCGAGCTCGAGGGCGGCAACGTCCGCGGCGCGGCGATCCATATCGCGGCCAGAATCGTGGACCTGGCCGGGCCGGGGGAGGTCTACGCCTCGTGGGCCACCCGAGAGCTGCTGGCGGGCTCGCCGATCGGCTTCGCTGATCGCGGCCTGCGCGAGCTGAAGGGCTTTTCAGAGCCGCGCCGCGTCTACCTGGTGGAGCCGGTCGCCTGAGCGATGATCGGCGCGACGCGGAGAGCATTCGCGGCGATCGTGAGGGCTGGGTTCAGGGCGGCCGAGGAGGGGAAGAAGCTGCTGTCCACGACATACAGGTTGGTCACGTCGTGGCTGCGGCAATTGGGGTCGAGAACGCTGCTTGCGGGGTCAGTGCCCGCGACCGCGGTGCCGCACATATGGGAGTTGGTCGCGATACCCATGCGTTCGGTGAGCACTATCGGGTAGCCGGCCACGCGCACCGCCTGACGGACCCGCTTGACGAGCTCGAGATGGGGCGTGATGTTGTTCGGTGTCCAGCTGATCAAGATCTTGTCGCGCTCGACGGTGACCCGGTTGCCCGGCCGGGGGAGATCCTCGGTCATGAGGTAGATGTCGAGGCTGCGGTCGGTGACCATCTTCAGGGCCCACATCGGCGCCCATGGCCGCGCGGCCTTGACCATGGGCGCCTGCAGCTTGCCGAGCATCTGCAGGTTGCCGAGCGGGTACGGGGTCTGTGGGCCGGCCTCATACCAATCATTGAGCCCGAGTGTCTTCTGCCATGCGGTGTCGTTGCGCCGTCTCGGATCCACCGCCAAGAAGAAGGTGCTGTTGTGAACCATGTAATTGCGGCCCAGCAGCCCCGAAGAGTTTCCGAGCCCGTCAGTGTGTTGGTCGCTGACCGAGCGCAGCAGCAAGGCGGCCGAATTGGCCGCACCACCGGACACCACAAAGGTCTTTGCCTCGATCCCTACGGTGCGCTCGCCAACCTCCACCTCGGCGTGACGGACGGTGTTACCGTCGGTGTGCAACCGCCGAACGTAGGCGCCGAGCAGTAGCCGCACTGTCGGTGACTCCAGCGCCGGCCGAATGACGCGATTTTCGGCGTCACTCTTGTTGCCGGTAGCTGATGGCGAGCCGTCCGCCGTGGTGTCGGCGATTCGCTCGGCAAGCGAGGGCAGATGCATAGCGCACGCCATGTGAAAAGGATGCAGGCCTTGCAGGTAGAGCATGTTGGCGAAACGCTCGACGGCCGGTTCGTGGGGGAGCGGCGGATAGGGGTAATCCGTGGAATGTGGCGGCTCCGTCGGGTCCTCGTCGACGGAGCCGTGAACCTGGAAAAGTTCTTCGGCCTGGCTGTAGAACGGTTCGAGGTCGTCATAGTTGAAGGGCCACGCGGGGGAGGCGCCGTCGTAATGGATCACTTCGGTGAAGTCGCTGCGGCGGAAGCGTGGCATGCAGGCGCCGTACATCTTCGTGTTTCCTCCAACCCAGTAGTAGACGCCGGGCTGGAACGGCTGACCCGTGTGGGCGTTGTACCAGGGCTTTGAGGTGACATAGCGCTTCTTGATGAACATCTGATCGGGCTGGCTGTTCTCCGGCTCTCTGGGCAGGAACTGGCCACGTTCGATGATCAATACGTCCAAGCCCGTGTCCTTGAGCGCCCAAGCAAGAGTGCCGCCACCCATTCCCGAGCCGATGATCACGACGTCAGCTGCCATCGTGTCTTGAGCTGACACGACTGCGCCCTCGCGCAGCGGTCGCGCCGGCGGTAACTGGTTCATCGCGGATTCCGCGGCTCCGGGCTGCTGAGTAGAGCGTCGACCTCTTCGCACTGCGGCATGGCGGCCAGATCACCGCGGCGAGTCGTGGCGAGGGCGCCGACAGCGGCACCTCGATCAACTCGTTGCTGCAGGCTGCCACCGGTAAGGAAAGCGGCGAGATAGCCGGCGGCAAAGCCATCACCGGCCCCCACCGTGTCGATAGCTGTGACAGCAAAACGACGAGACTGAGCCGTCTGACTGTCGGCTGTCCAGGCATGGGCACCCTCGGCACCCAGTTTGATCACGACCTCGCCGGCGCCTGCTTCTAGGTACGCCTTGGCGATGTCCTCCGGCTCATGGTGCTCGGTCAGCAGCCGAGCCTCGCCAAGACCCGGCATCACCACAGTGGCGCGGGCTGCCGCGCCATTGATCACCGTACGCATCTCCTCGCGATCAGGCCAGAGGTTCAATCGCAGGTTCGGGTCGAACGACACGCTCACTCCGGCGACAACGGCGGCCTCGAGCAACGTGAGGGCCGCTGCCCGGACAACTGGTGAAATGCCGAGGGTGATCCCGGTCAGGTGCACGTGATCGATTCCGTCAAGGGCCAGGACGTCCGGGGTCAACAGGGCATCAGCATGCTGAGCAAATGCTGTTTGGTGGCGAACCTGCAGTACCTCCGGATCACCATCGGCTCCGCCGGCTTTGAACATCAGCGCAGTGGGACCGGCCCCGCGGCGTACCAGTGGGATGATGCCGAGTTGATCAACAGCGTCAGCCAGATAGTCGCCGTGCGCGTCCTTGCCCAATACGCTTGCCCAGCTGGCACGCAGCCCGAGCCGAGTCAAGCCAACGGCGACATTGAGGTCTGCACCACCCGGAAATCTGCTGAACTCCGTCGCCGTCCGAAGGTTGTCCTCGACGCTGCCGTAGCCGGCGAGTGCCTCGCCGAACGTAAGCACGGTCGGAGGCGACGTCACGACTGCACTGCTTCCTTGATCACGGCGCGTACCGCTCGGGAACGATCACGGAGTGCGGACAGGTCACCGCCCTTGAGAGCATCACCGAGCAGTGGTCCCCCAATGCTGACCGCGGCAGCGCCGGCCGCCAGCCAGTCACGGGTCGCGTCAAGATCGACTCCACCTGACGGTATGCCCTCAAGATCAGGAAAAGGGCCTCGGAGATGCTTCAGGTACGCGGCACCGACGGTTTCCGCGGGAAAGATCTTGACCGCGGTGGCGCCGGCATCCCAGCCCGCGGCGAGCTCGGTCGGCGTTAGGCCGCCCGGGAAGACCGCAATTCCACGGTCAACAGCCAGCTTGACGACCGCAAGGTTGATGGTCGGTGTGACAAGGTATTGCGCCCCTGAATCCAAGGCCTGTTGAGCCTGTGCCTCGGTGAGGATGGTGCCCACGCCAACATCGGCGGTGTTGGCGTATCGGTCAACGAACTCAGGCAGCGCATGGAGCAGTCCTGGAGTGGTCAGGGTCAGCTCCAGGCTGAGGATGCCTTCTTCGACCAGCACATCGCAGACCGGCGTCAGGGCAGAGACATGTGAAGCGCGGAGCACCGCAATCACCTTGCTGCTGGCGAGCCGTTCGCTAATTGGTGGGCGGACAATTTCCTTGGTCATGACGCCTGCACTACCCAGGCGAGGGTTTCTTTGACTTGACGGGAAGCCCAATACATCGTCGCTACCTCACTTCTCACCGACGCCGCCGACCCAGGAAGGTGCTTCGGCGCCGGTGCGAATGATTGTGCTCTTGTGCTCGATGTACTCATCGATCGCCGTCCGGCCGAGCTCGCGGCCGAGGCCGGAGGCGCCGTAGCCGCCGAAGGAGATCTCCGGGAAGCCGTCCATGTAGCAGTTGATCCAGACGGTTCCGGCTTTGGTGGCCCGGGCATAGCCAAGCGCTGTGTCAATATCGCGGCTCCACACGCCCGCGCTCAACCCGTACCCGGTGGCATTGGTGATCTCCACAGCCTCGGCAAGATCAGCAAACCTCACCACGGACAGCACCGGACCGAAGATCTCCTCGCGTGCGACCCGCGCGGTCTTGGGCACGCCAGCGAGCACAGTGGGGGAGTAATAGCGTCCACGGTCCGAATCCAGCTGGCTGCCGCCGACTGCGACCGAGGCGCCTTCGGTCTGGCCAAGATCAACATAGCCGCTGACCACGCCGAGGTGCTTCTCGGAGATCAATGCGCCGACCTTGGTAGCCCCGTCCAGCGGATCGCCGACAACGACGTCCTGGGCGCGCTGCACGACCCGTTCGGTGAACTCATCGGCAATATCGGCGTGTACCAGCAGCCGGGAGCCGGCGTTGCAGCATTCGCCCTGGTTGAAATAGGCGCCGAAGACGACCTTTTCGAGTGCGGCGTCCAGATCAGCATCGGGAAAGATCACTTGGGGGTTCTTGCCACCCAGCTCAAGACTCACCTTCTTCAGATCTTTGGCAGCCGCCTGGGCGACCATACGGCCGACGCCGGTCGAGCCGGTGAACGTCGTCATATGAGTGCCGGGATGGCTAGACAGCCAGCCGCCGACGTCCCCGCCGCCATGAACGAGGTTCACAACGCCGTTGGGCGCCCCCTCCTCATGCAAGATCTGGACCAGCCGAGTGGTCGTGCCCGGTGTCAGATCACTCGGCTTGACCACGGTCGTACAGCCGACGGCAAGTGCGAATGGCAGCTTCTGAGAAACGATCAACAGCGGGAAGTTCCACGGTGTGATCACTCCGACGACGCCGACCGGCTCCTTGACCGTCACGGCGAGGTAGTTGGGCCCAAGGTGGTTGTAGGCGTCACCGTACGCGTGCTGGGCCAGGCTGGCCGCGTAGTACCAGATGCCCGCCGCACTGCCCACCTCATCCTTTGCCTGAGAGATCGGTTTGCCGGACTCGAGCGTTTCGATCAGGGCCAGCGCATCGAGCTCGGCTTCAATCCGGGCCGCGACCCGGCGCAGCAGTCCGGCCCGCTCGGATCCGGAGGTCTGCGGCCAGTCACCGAAGCTGAAAGCGCTCGCGGCTGCCCGCACAGCGGTGTCGACATCGGCCTCGCTCGCACTGTGGTAGCTGGCCACTCGGACGTCATGGGCCGGACTATCGCGCACAACTTCCTGACCTTCCCCACCGACCTCCCGGCCATTGATGATGTTGGGCCAGATCTTCGCCGTGATAGTGGCCGAAGTGGTGCTGGTAATCGTGCTCATGACAGTGCTTTCGTCGGCTCGATGGGTACGGAAGTTCACATTCCGCGGTAATGCGGGTCGCGTCTCTCGGTGAAGGACGCGAAACCTTCGGCTGCGTCCTCGGTAAAGGCAGTGGCGGCGGAGCTGAGTTGCTCCATACCGTGGAACGCCCCGCCGGAATCGATTGCCTGCTTGGCCATCTGTACCGCGATCGGAGCGCGGTTGGCGATCTTGTCGGCCAGGGCGTGGGCGGTGTCAATCACGTCTGCTCTCGGGACCAGCTGGTTGACCACACCCCAGGTCAAAGCCCGCTCGGCAGCGAGAGGCTCCCCGGTGAAGATCAATTCCTTCGCTCGGCCGGCGCCCACCAAGTCACGAAGGCGTCCGGTGCCACCCCAGCCGGGCACGGTGCCAATGCCGACCTCTGTAAGGCCGAGCGCGGCATCGTCGGCAAGAATCCGCAGGTCACAGGCCAGGGCCAGCTCGAAGCCGCCACCGTACGCATTGCCGCTGACAGCTGCGATGGTCGGTTGCCGCAGGCCGGCGAGGCGATCGAACACGCGGTGCCCAAGGCGAGTCCAGTGCGCCCACATGTCCAGCGGCGGCAGAGCCTTGAAGCGTCTGATGTCAGCGCCGGCGCAGAAGGAGCGATCGCCGGCGGCGGTGACGAGGACAACCCGCACATCGCGATCACTGTCCAGATTGATCAAGATCTGCTCAAACTGCTCCAGCATTTCCGGGGTCAGCGCGTTGTGTTTGGCCACGCGGTCCAGGCAGATGGTGGCGACCGCCCAGTCGGACTCCACGTGCACCCGGCCGACGTCCGGCTGAGTCGATTCGCTCATAGCGGACCGTCGCTTGGATCTGGTGCGGTGAGGCCGTGCAGCACATGGTGGGCGCCCTTCTCACCGATCATGGTCGAGGTCGCCATGGTGTTGCCGCTGATCAACTTGGGCATGATCGACGCGTCGATCACCCGGAGGCCTTCCATGCCGCGCACCTTGAGCTCTTGGTCAACCACGGCAAGATCGTCATCGCCCAGCTTGCACGAGCCCACCGGGTGGTAGTCGGTCTTGGCCCACTGCTTGACGTAGTCGCGGACCTGCTTGTCGGTTTTGACATCTTCAGAAGGCAGGAACTCTTTGAGGACGAAGGGCTGGTAGGCCTTGCTTCGCATCATCTCCCGCCCCCACCGGAAGCCCTCAAGGGACTTTTCCCAGTCGTAGGGATCGGTGAGGAACGCGGGATCGATGGCAGGCGGATCGTCCGGGTTAGCGCTGCGCAGGCTGACCGAGCCGATACTGCGTGGTCGCAGATGACAGGTATTGATCGTCATGCCATGACCCTTGATCCGCATCCTGCCGTGGTCGATCACGTACGCCGGTAGGGCGTGCATCTGAACGTCGGGAGTGGCCACATCGGGCCCACTGCGTACGAACATCCCGGCCTCGCAGACCGAGGCGGTGATCGGGCCCGTCCTGGTGGTGATGTATTGCAGGCCGGCGAGCACTGCCTTGTCCGGTCGATCAGACGCGTTGTAGCTAACGGGGGCAGTTGCGGCGGTCAGGTAGACGTCCATGTGATCTTGAAGGTTCTTTCCCACTCCGGGCAGGTGGTGGACGACCGGAATGCCGAGCGCGCGGAGCTCCTCGCCAGGGCCAATGCCCGACAACAGCAACAGCCGTGGGGAGTTGATCGCACCGCCACTCAAGATCAGCTCTCGATCGACTTGGACATGTTCAGGTTTGCCATTGATCACCATGTCCAGGCCGGTGACACGGCCTCGCCGGATGATGATCTTGCGACCCAGTGCGTGGGTCACAACGGTCAGATTCTTGCGCGACCGGATTGGCTTCAGGTACGCGGTGGCGGTGCTCTCCCGCCTGGCGTTCTTCTGCGTGACGTCGTACCAGCTGACGCCTTCCTGAACAGCGCCATTGAAGTCGGCAATGAACGGAACACCGAGCTCCTGAGCGGCACGTACGAACGCTTTGCTCAACGGGTTGTGCTGGACCTGCTCGGTGACATTCACCGCTCCCACGCTGCTGTGGTACTGGTCGTTCAGACGCTCATTGGCCTCGGCGCGTCGGAAGAACGGCAGCACCTGGTCATAACCCCAGTGCTTGTTGCCGAGCTCCGCCCAGGCCTCGTAGTCCGCTTTCTGCCCGCGGATGTAGATCATTGCGTTGATGGAGGTGCTGCCGCCGAGCGTGCGCCCCTGTGGGTACCACATCTCCCGATAATTGAGCTGCGGCTGCGGAACCGTGGAGAACTCCCAGTTGTAGCGCGGACCGCCCAGCTTGGTGAACCCGACGGGCATATGAACCAGTGGCGACCAGTCCTTGCCACCGGCTTCGAGGAGCAGCACGGTGGTATCGGGGTCGGCGGACAGGCGGTGAGCTACGGCGCAACCGGCGGCGCCGGCTCCGACGATCACGTAGTCGTAGTGGGTGGCGAGCATCGTTGATTCCCTATCGGTGCGCGGTGGACTGTTGGACGATCCGAGACGGCTTGCGGGACAAGATCAACCCCATCGGTTCCGGTCGGAACAAAGCAGCGGTCATGAGTCGCAGGTCGGGGCTGACCAGCAGTGGTACATCGGCCTTGCCGAGGACATCCTTTTCAAGATCAATTCCCGGCGCGATTTCGATCACCGTCAGCCCGTCCGCGGTGAGCTCGATGACGCATCGTTCAGTGACGTAAAGCACCTCTTGGTGGCGCTTGCGGCCCATGTCACCGGAGAAGGAGATCTGGGCAACCGCCGGGACGAACTTCGCGATCGGACCATCGGAGATGATCTTGAGTTGGCCATCGGCGATCTGGATGTCTTTCTTGCCGGCAGTGAAATAGCCCGAGTAAACGATCTTGGGGGCACGCGTGATGATGTCATTGAAGCCGCCTATGCCGGCGGTCACGTGCGGCCGGGCAGGGAGCCAGGAGGCATTGACGTCGCCCGCACCCGAGACTTCGAGGAACGACAGCATCGCCACGTCGAAACCGCCACCTTGGAGCAGCGTGAACTGGTCGGCGCTTTGCACCAAGGCCTGCGGGTTCAGTGCGCAACCGAATGCGAACCCGGTTGCCGGAAAGCCGCCAACCGCACCCTGCTCGATGACCCAGGTGACATCGTCGGCGTGGCCTTCCTCGAGCAGCACCCGTGGCACGGCCGCGGAGATCCCGAAGCCGAGATTGACCACTGCGTCGACCTGCAGCTCGGCCGCAGCCCGACGCGCGATCACCTTCTCGAGGCCAAACTCGACCGGCTCAATGTCGTCGAGGTCGCGATGTATCTCGCCGGACAGGGCCGGGTCATAGAGGGTCTGTGTGGTCTGCATCTGATCGGGGTCGACAACGATGGCGTCGACGAGAATTCCTGGGATGCGGACATCCTGAGTGGGCAACTGGGTATCGGACAACCGTTTGACCTGGGCGATCACAATGCCGCCCTTGTTATGGGCGGCGTAGGCCTGGTCCAGCGCGCCTAGGGTGCTGCATTCCTGCTCGTACGACAAGTTGCCATGCGGGTCGGCCGTGGTGGCTCGAATGACCGCGACGTCGACGTCGACCGCTGGATAGAACAGATATTCGTTGCCGTTGATCGTCATGAGCTGGACGAAGTCGTCGGTGACGGCGTTCATCTTGGCGCCCTCGAGCCGCGGGTCGGCGTAGGTACCCAGCCCCACCTGTGTGAGAACGCCCGGCTGTCCGGTGGATGCTGCTCGGTGCATCTGGAACAGCACTCCAGACGGAATGTTGAGCGCCTGAACTTGATCAGTGTGTATCAGTTCCCGGATCAACGGCGGATCCAGCTTCGAGCCGCCCGAAGGATAGGAGCCGGCTACCACCCGGCAAAGTTGGCCGGAACGGCAGAGGTGGTCTATCCCTTTGATGCCATACATGTCACCGGCCGCGATGGGATGCAGGGTGGTCAGGTTTGCCGGGGATCCGGTTTCTTCATAGCGCTGTCCGATCGCCTTCAGGACAGCGTCAGGGCAGCCCAGTCCAGAGGAGGACGAGATAGTGATCACTGCGGAATCGGTGATCAGCTGAGCGGCTTCTGCGCCGGTGAGCACAGGTACGGTTCGCATGGTTGCTGGATATCCTCCGACTTGCCGGTCAGGCCAGCAGTTCGGGACGAGGGCAACCACAGGTCTCCCGCGCCTCGAGCTTGACTGGAAACTCTTCGCGCACGGCGGCCTCAGTTGACCCAGCAGCGCGCTCCAACACGAGTTGCGCGGCCCGGCGGCCGGTGTCCCGAGCCGGCACCGCAACGCTGCTGAGCGATGGGCGGTTGAGCCCTGCGTCATGCATGTCGTCGAAACCGATCACGCGTACGTCGGATCCGACGCTGCGACCCATGTCGGCGATCCCATCCAGAGCGCCGAACGCGACGACGTCGCTGAAGCAGACGATGCCGTCCACCTCGGGATCTTTGACGATCAGTTGCATAGCGGTCTCCCGTGCCTGCGGCCGTGCTGGCTCGCAGACCACCGAGTGGTCAAGGTCGAGCGTGAGGCCTCGCTCCCTCAGGAATTCCTCGACGCCGCCGACGCGCTCGTCACGGGCGGAGGAGTCGCTGTACCCGCCGATGAAGGCGATGCGACGACAGCTATGACTGTACAGATGCTCTGCGGCTGCATATCCGCCGTCGCGGTTCTGCGCACCCACGTAGTCGACATCCAGCCCATTCACGCGGCGGGCCATCAACACCAGGGGTGTTCCCAGTAGATCTGGCAGGTCATTGGGTGTGGTGCCGTGTGCGGGTATCAGCACGATGCCGTCCACGTTGCGTTCCACCAGGGATATGACCAGCCGGTGCTGCAGCTCGCGATCTTCGCCGCTGACGGCGAGCAGCGGCACGGTCACGCTGCTCGTCAGGACATCTTGCACGCCGGTCGCGAACTCGGCGAAGTACGGGTTGGTGATGTTGGTCAGCACGACACCAATGGCACCGCTGTGCTGGGTGCGCAGGGATGCCGCGGCCCGGTTGTAGACGTACCCGAGCTCGGTCATGGCCTGGCGGACTCGGTGACGGGTTTTCGCCGCGACCAGCGGACTGTCGTTCAGCACCAGGCTGACGGTCGCTCTCGAGACGCCGCAGTGCCGCGCCACATCCATCAGCGTTGCACGTGCCATAGGACCTGCGCTCCGAAAGTTAGATCGATCTAAATAGTTAGATCGATCTAAGGGCACGATTGCTTCCAAGTCAAGTGCTCAGGTAATTGCCTGCTGCTGTCGCAACCACCGCTGCCTGGTGACAGGACATCGGTAACAGGTTGCTGACCAGACATCGGTGACACCTAGCGGCTTGTCGGGGAGTGTTCCTCGATGGGCACGAAGGAAGTCACGATGGAGGTCAAGTACGCGGCGATGCAGATCGACGCCTTCGACTACCTGCTGGCCGGCGGGAGCCGCTGGTGGTCTTTGAAGTCAAGACGACTGCTCCAGAACCCAGATCGCGAATTTTGGCTGGACCGCCGAGGACGCGATGGGAGCCTGGGAATGCTTGGCCCGCGGCATCGATGAGTTCGGCAAGCCTGATCTGTTGCTGTCAGACAACTCGTTGGCCTTCGGCGGCAAGCTGCATAACCAGATTGTGTTGGTGGAAAAGAATCTGATCGCGTTGGGGATTAAGCCGATCACCTCCCGGCCGTATCATCGGCAAACCGGCGGCAAGAACGAACGCGGCCACCAAACCCTGCAAAAGTGGCTGGCGGCCCGACCGGCAGCGGCCACGCTGAGCGAGCTGCAAGGGTTGCTGGAGCGCTATCAGCGGGAGTTCAACAATCGGCCGCATCAAGGATTAGATCGCAATCAAACCCCTTGGAGCGGCGTATCGCCGCTGCCCGGCATACCCCGATCCAAGTCGGTGCGGATCAGCCCACCCTGGTGCGGCACTGCACCGCCAAAACAGGGCGGGTTTATCAACTGGGACGGCCGGCAGATCGCGGTAGGACGCGAACTCGCCGGTCGAATGTTGGTGGTGTTCGCTACAGGTGATCATCTGCTGATCTTCTTTCGACACCATCTGGTCCGTGACCTGATCGTGGACCGGACCCGGCGCTACCAAGGCCTACCGCAACCCCGCCGTCGCGACTACAACCGTGACCAGCTGCAACTGGAGCTGCAAACCCATCCCCAACTACCGGCGCCGCGCGGCATCTGGGGCAGGTCTCATCCTGCCCCCAAGACGCTGCCCCGGGGCGCTGCCGAGGCTCCCGAGTCAAGGGCGGCCGCAGGCCGTCGCCCAGCGAGCGCCACAGCGACCCTTGAGTCGGGAGAAGCGGCGCCCCGGGGCTCAGCGCGGCGCCACCCAACCACCAACCAACTGTCACCGATGTCTTGACACAACGTGTTACCGATGTCCTGTCAGAAGACAGTCGTAACCACCGCCAGCGCTGACGGCCACGCGTCAGTTGGTCGGGGCAACAGTCTTGAGCTCATTTTCCTTATTTGGTTGAGCAAACCGCTTGCTATAGAACACAGGTTCGAATACAATGGACGTATGCAACTCGGGGACCAAACCACAGCTTTGCGCGAGCAGCGCACCGCCATAGAGGTAGCCCTCGACACCTTCGACACCGCCCTCAACGGCTTGATCAGCGCTATCGAATCCGCTGGGCTTGATCAACTAGAAGCCGCGGAGAAGGTGGCGGTGTGGCAACGCTTGGAAACCCTCCGCAACAAACTCCCGCTGATTGACCACGGCTTGATCACTCAGGCCGAGGCCAGCGACCTTCCTCATGAGTACTGCTGCTCCACCATCACCCAATTCCTGATCCGGGTGCTGCAACTGTCGCCTGGTGAAGCCGCTGCTCGGGTCCGTGCCGCCGCAGCACTCGCACCCAGGATCTCGATGCTCGGTGAGCCATTGGAGCCGCAATTACCGCGGCTGGCGGCGGTGCAACGCGACGGTGTCGTCTCGGTCGAGAAGGTCGCCATTGTGGAACGGGCCATGCACACACTTAGCCGGCCCGGCTTGGAACCAGAAGCCGTTGACACCGCCGAGCAGTTGCTGGTCGAGCATGCGCCGATCCTGGGACCATCAGATCTGCGGCGGTTCGCCCGCGCTGTGGTTAATGCCGCCGACCCCGACGGCCCCGAACCCATCGACGACGCCCTGCAACAGGACCGCCGTTACCTCGAACTCAAGCAACGGCGCGACGGCATGTGGCATTTAGCTGGCCGGCTCACCGCCACCCTCGGCGCACAGTTGAACGCGATCGTGGAACCCCTAGCGAAACCCCGCAGCAGCAGCATCGACAACCACGACGGCACCCTCACCAAGATCGCCGATGAGCGGCCCTCCATGCAACGCCTCCACGACGCCCTCGACGAAGCCTGCGCCAAACTCCTAAAGTCAGCCGATCTGCCATCGGTAGGTGGAGTTCCCGCCTCCGTCATCATCACCATCACCCTCGATGACCTTTTGGCCAAAAACGGCATGGCTGAGACCGCTGATGGCAGCCAACTCTCTGCCGATCAGCTGCGGCAGATCGCTGACGAAGCCGACATCTGGCCGCTCATCACCACCAACCACGGCGTCCCCCTCGCGCTAGGCCGAAGCCAACGACTCGCCTCCAAAGGCCAAACCCTAGCCTTGATCGCCAGAGACGGCGGCTGCAGCTTCCCCGGCTGCACCCACCCCCCAGCCTGGTGCGACCGACACCACATCCTCGACTGGATCTCCGGTGGAGAAACCAACCTGAACAACCTGACCTTGCTGTGCAGGTATCACCACACCCACTTCCTGCAAAAAGGCTGGACCTGCCGCATCAACGAAAACGGGCTACCCGAATGGATACCGCCCCGCTGGATAGACCACGACCAGCGACCACAAGTCAACGCCCGAGTCCGGCGGCTGCATGCACAACCCAACCTGCCTCGCCGGCGACCATCAGCCGATGCCGCATGAGCGGCGGTGGCGGATCCTCCGATGCGACGTCGCCAGTAGTCTGATCAGGTGCGAGACCCGTCGATCAAGGTGGCCACGCCGGGCACCCAGGCCAGCGAGCAGCAGGCCGAGCGGATGCGTACCAGGGTCCGCCTGCTGGTCCAGCTGACCACCCGCCACGGGACGTACCGTCGGGGGTTGGTTCAGGCGGCCAAGAGCCTCACGCCGGAAGAAGCCGCCG
>JBJMIR010000022.1:0-10281 GCA_045806785.1 Propionibacteriaceae bacterium
CGTTCGGGATCCGATCGACCGGGCGTACTCAAATTGGATGCATTTGTGGGTTGATGGGCTGGAGCCGATCCCAGACTTCGTCGACGCATGGCATGCCGAAGACAGCCGGGTTGCTGCTGGTTGGGCGCCGTTCTGGCACTATCAGCGCCTCGGCCGGTACGGCGAACAGCTCATCGATCTCTTCGACCTGGTCGAACGTGGGAAGGTCTTCGTTCTTCGTTACTGGCAGCTGGTGTCGCACCCCGATGAGACGCTGAACCGTGTCGCCCGCTTTCTTGGCATTGCTGAAGACATGATCACCACGATTCCGCCGGACAATGCTCGGCCGTTTGTCGAGCCAGGTCTACGCGCGTCGGTGCTGGGGCGGGTGATTCGTGGCGGAGCTTCCGCTGCTCGCTATGCACCGCCGCAGGTCTGGCGTCGGGCCAGCAAGCCGCTGGTCGGCCTGTTGCAAGACGGCGGGCATAGCCAACGGCCGAAGCTTGCGCCAGAGCAGCGTACGGCGCTCCTTGGAGATTGCCTGGACGACATCGCGCTCCTGGAGCAGGCGCTTGGTGAGTCGTTCGATGATTGGCGGTCTGCCGACGGCCGGGGTTCCTTCGCCGAAAGGACGCAGACCACCCAACCTTGATCAAGGTCCTTGATCAAATAGACGTCATCAGCTCGTGTGAACCATCTGGGCGGGCAGCCTCAAAGTAGAACCGAGTGCGACCCTGGGGGAGCGGCACGGCGCTGACATAGCGAAGTGAGCCGTCGCTGTCCGGGGACTCTGCCACCGGAGGACCGCCGATCGGTACGAGTGATCCATCCTGCTCGCAAGCCAGGCCCGTGCGCTCATACCAATTCTCTGCCGCAGTCGCGCGCCCGTCGTACAGCACCGTCAGCGGATCTTCGTCCAAGATCGCCGTTATCCGAGCGCCACGGGCGTCCCAGCTTCCAGGAGTGCCACGCAATACTTCACCTTGATCATTCCAGTGGAGGCCGTCGATGCTCGTCGCGTAGCGAGTGATCATCCGGTCCTCTTGCCCTGGCTCGGCAAGGGGATGGCAGCACACCCACATCCGCCAGCCCGCATGATCACGAATGATCACCGGGTCCTTGACCGCCCATTGATCATCACCGGCAAGGACCAAGTAACGATCGCCAAATGGCAGCTCCTCTGGCCGATCCGCGTCAAGTGCATCAATCCACCAGTGCTTGGAGTCTGGTGTCGCGCAGCTCAGGTAGAGGCGCCAACCGGAGTCGGTCGGCAAGATCACCGGGCGTTCCAATGAGGCGGCGCCGAATGACTCACGGCTCACCTCACAGACTGGCTTGAAGTTGACGCCGTCGCGCGACCTAGCGACGACGACGCCGACTCCTCGGCCGGCGTAAAGGGGCCGCCGGATTCGGTAAGCCAACCAGAAGATGCCGTCTACTCGTACGCAGCTCGCACCGCCGGACCAGTTGCCAGGCCCGGCGTCCGGAGCAGACACCACGACCTCAGCACGCTCATAGCGAGGAAGCTGCACATCGACCAGAGCAGTCACGGAAGAAAACCTATCGAAATGGTCGGCAATACGATCGGCGTCTCGCGCACTCGGTTGCTAGACCATGAATGACCGCCGCGCAGTCGTCCCCCATAGGCGTGAGGCAGGCTGACGCGCGGTCGTTGTCGCTCGAGAGCCAGTCGCCTCTGTCGCTAGTCTTCGCAGAGATGAAAGACCCGCTACGCGACCAGATCCCGGCCGGCAGGCCTAGCCGATCGCATCGAGCTGCGGCAGCGGTTGCACTGGGTGCTGCGGCCGCGGCCCTGCTCTACCTGGCCATGTCGGCGATCTTCAACTGGTACGTCGTACTCACCACAATGTTCTTCCTCGGGGTCGCAGTCATCGCCGCCTGGTACATCCTGTCGCGGCGCGGGGCAGCACGTGCCATTGCGGGCATTGTCATGACGCTCGCACTGGTCGGATTTGCCGCAGTGGTGATTGCCACGCAAAGCGTCATCGTGCTGGGGATCGCGCTTGGGCTCGCCGGTGTATCGATCAGTGCCGCAAGTTATGCGCTAGGCCCGGTCCGGACAGCCAGCAATAACGCACCAGCTCCACGTGCGCATCACCCAGTCCTGCTGATGAACCTCAAGTCGGGTGGAGGCAAGGCTGAGCGGTTCAAGCTTGCCGACCTCTGTTGGGAGCGCGGCATTGAGCCGGTCGTCCTCCATCCGGGCGATGACTTGCACCAGTTGGCCAAAGATGCAGTTGCGCGAGGTGCCGACGTGCTGGGCATGGCAGGCGGCGACGGCTCTCAGGCAGTTGTTGCCTCTGTCGCGAGCCAGCACCAGATTCCCTTGGTCGTTGTCCCAGCGGGGACTCGTAACCACTTCGCGCTCGATCTCGGCCTCGATCGCGCCGATGTGCCCGGGTCACTGAATGCGTTCGAGGACGGTGTCGACACCGTCGTAGACCTTGCGGAGGTCAACGGCCGCGTCTTTGTCAACAATGCATCGATGGGGGTGTATGCGAGGATTGTCCAAGCCGCGGACTACCGGGACGCCAAGCTACAGACAGCGGCGGCCATGCTGCCCGACTTGTTAGGGCCGCAGGCGAGACCTTTCGACCTGCACTTCACCCTGCCGTCCGGCGACGAAGCGGTCGGCGCCCAGCTCCTGCTTGTGTCCAACAACCCGTACGCGGTAGCTCGGCTGCGCGGCGGAGGAAGCCGTGAGAGGCTGGACGGCGGCGTACTGGGAATCGCCTTCGTAAGGGTTGACACGGCTGCCGAGGCCGAGACGCTCGCCTTACTGGACGCCGCCGATCGGGCGCGGCACTTCGCCAGGTGGAACGACTGGACCGCACCTGAGTTCGAGGTGCGCTCGTCCAGACCGGTGGAGGTCGGTGTCGATGGAGAGGCGTTGATGCTCCAACCACCGTTGCACTTCGTCAGCCGGCCAGGCGCGCTGAGGGTCCGTCTGCCGAGGACCGCGCCAAGACGGTCGCCGGCCGCACGCGCTGCAAAGGTCATTGCCAAGCCGACCGTGATCGCGCTGTGGCAGACGGTCCTCGGCCGCCCGACGGGGAGCCCATGAGCAGTCCTATCCCTCCCACCCCTGTCGAGGAATGGCTCGCTGACCGGCTCAGCACCAAGCGTCCAGACGGCGGGCCGTCAGGGGCCGTCAGGGTGCTGCGCCGGATCGGCCGCCTCGACCGCGCCGCGTATGAAGCCGTGGCGGAGATGCCGACACCGCAACTGGACAGCCTGCTGCGCAGGATCTCCGATTTCGCCGACTTCTCCAAGCCGTGGCTGCTGGTGGCGGGCGGGCTTGCTCTGTTCGGGGGAGCCCATGGACGCCGCGCAGCCTTGACGGGGCTGGCCGCGATCGGGCTCACCTCGTTCGTGATCAACCAGCCAATGAAGCTCATTGGTAACCGCGGCCGCCCGCGACGGACGCGGCTGGGCGTCCCCGAGAGCCGGTGGGTCCGGATGCCGTCGTCGACCTCGTTCCCCTCCGGCCACTCCGCGTCAGCGGCGGCCTTTGCCGCCTCGGTCGGACGCGTGCTGCCCGGACTCAGACTGCCGCTGAGGGCGGCCGCCATGATCGTGGCGTTCTCGCGTGTGTACACCGGCGTTCACTACCCCGGTGACGTCGTCGTGGGCGCGACCATCGGTTCCTTGCTGGGCCGGGTGGCCGCCGCGTTGGCTCTGCGTCGCCCCTGATAGTCGTCCTACTGCCACTGAGATGGCAGGCTGATCGCGATCAACCCTTGATCAGCTGGGCCGGATGTTCTGGTTGAGATGGAAGATGTTGTCCCGGTCGTAGTGCCGCTTGAGCGCGGCCAGCCGGGCAAGCTTCTCGGGCGGATAGGCGCGACGTACGCCGCCCTCCCCTTCGTCACCAAGGACGTTGACATAGACGCCGCTTGCGAACGGCTCCATCACCGCACCGAACCGCCGAGCGGCCTCCATGCGCTCCTGATCCTCGGCCGGGTCCGTCCACGCCGTTGCAGCGACGAACTCCACCAGGGTGTTGCGATGGCTAAAGGCACTGTCGTCGTTCGACGTCGTGGCGATTGCGCCGCCGTAACCCTGGAATGAGCCGTTCAGCAATTGTGGCCGGTCACCGTCAGGTTGGCCTTGAGTCAAGAACGCGTCGATCGCATCGTCGGACAACTCTGTCAGGTAGTGACCCTTGTAATACCGGCGGCGCAGCCCCGGCCGGTGCCACTCATCGTCGGTACTTTGCAGCCCGAGGTAGGTCACTTCCTCGACTTGCTCGGCCAGCGGCGTACCCAGGCTGGCAACCCGTGGCTTCAGCCAGCGTCGGCCATTGTCGGGATCACCGACCCATACAAAGCCGAAGGTGGCCACGGTGCGATTACGTAGCTCCGCTGCTACGTCTGTCGAGTCAGGCATCGTGCCGATCCAGGCAAGTGGAGTCGCTTCTGGCGCAACGTCGTCGCCGAGCAGATCACGCCAGTGCCGCATTGCGGACGGCGCCGCCTCGAGGTCGAAGGTCCGGTTAGCGAGGACAGCGGATGTGCCGACCCCATGGAGCCGGAACTCGAACTCAGTGATCACACCGAAATTGCCGCCACCCCCGCGCAACGCCCAGAACAGGTCTTCGTGCTGCGACTCGCTGACTCGCAGAATCTCCCCGTCTGCTGTGACGACCTCGTACGAGGCGACGTTGTCGCACGCCAGACCGAACCGCCTGGCGAGCCAGCCCATGCCGCCGCCGAGCGTCAGCCCCCCGACGCCGGTGTGTGAGACATTGCCCGCCGTCGTTGCCAACCCGTACGCCTGGGCCGCCCGATCCAGATCTCCAAGTAGCGCACCGCCTTGCACCCAGGCCCGGCGAGCGTTCGCATCAACCCGGACGCCACGTAAACCCGACAAGTCGATCAATAACCCGTCGTCCGGCACCGAGATGCCCAATACGCTGTGGCCGCCGCATCGGACGCCGATTTCCAGGTCGTTCCGGCGCGCAAAGTCCACCGCAGCAGCTACGTCTGCGCTGCTTGTGCACTGCACCGCTACAGCCGGCCGACGATCCACCATCGCGTTCCAGAGCGCACGCGCCGAGTCATAGCCCTCGTCGCCTGGCAGCATGACGCGTCCCTGGACCTTGCGGCGAAGCGTGTCCACATAGCTCGTGCCCTGTTTGGTCATTGGACTCGGTCACCACCATTCATCGTGTTCCCTGTGGAAAGCGTTATAGGCCGCTGACGCCGGCAAGGCTTCCGTCATCGACGGACCTACCCAAAATTGACTCGAATGGTTCGCCGAACTCATCGGCTCATCGCCCGCACACCTCGTGGCGGACACAATCAAACAGTTTTCTTTGATGAGTTGGTGGATCAGGGGCACAGCAACTTCTAGGCAAAGTACGCGGCACCGTGGGATTGATGTTGCCGACGGCGACGGAAAAGGGATTTGATGTTGCCGACGGCGACGGAAAAGTCGATCACTGGCTGGTCACCGCGACCGGGGAGATGTCACGATCAGGCAGGACACGGCAGCTGCGGACTGCATCATGCCCACCGACCGGGCACTGTTCGAGCGGCTGATCAGGTACGCCTGCTCCGAAGGCTCTCGAAGCTTGGCGGCCATCTTGAGCGGCACTCCGGCGGGACGCGCAATAAGAATGGCCTCGCGCGGCCTTTTTCTGGAGAC
Organism: Propionibacteriaceae bacterium; assembly: GCA_045806785.1. Lineage (GTDB taxonomy): Bacteria > Actinomycetota > Actinomycetes > Propionibacteriales > Propionibacteriaceae > Microlunatus. Next base: position 5,650 of record JBJMIR010000022.1, read on the forward strand.
ATCCTCCACAAGAAGCTCGCGTACGCGACCTGCCCCTCCACTTGTTCCCATCTGCGACCATGTTCAGATTCGAATGCACGTCGAGGGTGCGATTCGAGGGTTGGGAGTCTCGCATGACCCTGGCTTTGACACTGTTGAGCGGTGTCGCGTGGACGGTCGTCTACGTTGTGGCGATCCGCATCGGCTTCCAGCAGCGGACGTACGCGATACCAGCGGCGGCGCTGGCGCTGAACATCGCGTGGGAGTCGATCTACGCGACCCATGGCGTGGTAGCCGGCAATCTCTCTTTGCAGACCTACGTCAATGTGGCCTGGGCATTGGCCGACGTAGTGATCGTGTACACATTTCTGTGTTACGGCCGCCGTGAAATGCCCGGCTTTGTGAGCCGGCCGATGTTCGTCGCCTGGGCCGTCCTGCTGTTTGGTACCGCGTACGCCTTTCAGTGGCTGTTCATCGTGCAGTTCGGCTGGCGCGAGGCATCCAGTTACGCGGCATTCCTGCAAAACCTGCTCATGTCCGGACTGTTCATCACGATGTTCGTGGCCCGCCGCGGGCCGCGCGGCCAGAGCATCGTCATTGCGGTCGCCAAGTGGATTGGCACGCTTGCTCCGACCATCGCGTTCGGCGCGCTTGCAGGATCGGCGTTCATTCTCGGCCTAGGCGTCTTGTGCAGTGTCTTTGATCTTGCCTACATCGGCCTGTTGCTATGGGCGCGGCGCGCCTTGGTGGTCGTGCAAGCGGATGTGGGGCCGACGGGTGCGTCTTCCATCACAAGCATCGAAACGACCCGCCAGTAGGCCGCCGATGGTGCGTCATCCAGCACAAGCGTTCAAACGACCCACTCGAGAAGCCGTTCGCAATCAGAGCCGAGTTCTAACTCGTCTGCTGTGCAGTGTCTTCGGAAACCAGCCGCTCCACGAAGTCCTCAGCGAACCGCGTCACCTGATCCCAATCGGTGTAAACGTGATCACCCGAGGTGTCGGTGCTCATCCCCGGCTTGTCGCGGACGATCCTCTTCATCATCAAGCGCTTGAGGAAGCCGTACTGCCGGTAGAGCAATGCGCCACGGAAAAGACCGACCTTTGCCGGCCGCCAACCCGTCAGCTGCACGAAGTTTTCCACGTACGCCTCGGCGTTGGCCAGATCGCCATTGGCGGCAAGACTCACCGAGAAGAAGGCTGACGGAAGACGTTCGAGATCGGCCCGGTGCTCACGAACGAAGTCGGCAACTTCCTCCTGATGCTTGCCCATGTGGATCGAGCCCCCGATGATCACCGCGTCGTACCCATCCAGCGAGATATCCGGCGACCGTTTGAGGTCAAGCGATTCTGCCTCGAAGCCACGGCTCCGAATCACCTTGGCCAGATGATCAGCAATCCGAGAAGCCTGTCCTTCGCTTGTCCCGTACCCAATCAAGATCTTGGTCATGTCACTCTCCACCTTCCCTGTCCTCACTATCCACTGTGCTCTGCCTGATCCCACCGCCGCAGGGGCGAAGGTCCCTAAGCTCAGTGCGACGATCGAGCCACGAACACCAATGGAGGCAGAGCAATGAATTTCATCGGCGACCGTGACCTACCTGAGGTCACCGACGAGCAACTTCAAGCGTCCTTGATGCAGACCAAGGAATATACGGTCGTGATTCTCAAGGCCGGACCGAAGTTCGAGATGCCTGGACAGGATCGGACATCCGGAGTGACCAAGATCATCTGGGAACACGGCAAGCGCAACTCCGCACTCCGCTTAGCCGGCCTCATGCCGATCGTGTGCCCTATTGCAGACGGCAGCGGCGTCACAGGCGTCGGAATCTTCGACGCGTCTCCAAATGACGTCGAACGGATCATGGCCGCTGATCCCGGCGTGCAGGCCGACCTCTTCACCTACGAGATCCACCCTGCGCGGAGCTTTCCCGGTAGCACGCTGCCATAAGGAAGGCGTTGCGACGCGCCCTAGTCGACCCTCAGGCCCGAACTCCGCGACGATCAAGTTCCCGGTTCAGCGTAAGAGCGGCGTCGATCAACGCCAGATGTGTGAATGCTTGTGGGAAGTTGCCGATCTGCTCGCCAGTGAGGGCAATTTCCTCCGAATAAAGGCCGAGATGGTTGGCGTAGGTCAGCATCTTCTCAAAGGTGTTGCGCGCCTTCTCGAGCTGACCGGCCCTGGCTAGGGAGTCGACGTAGGTGAACGTGCACAGCGAGAACGTGCCCTCTGCGCCACGGAGTCCGTCGGGCGAGGCCCCTGGATCGTAGCGATACACCAAGCTGTCGGTCACCAGCTCGCGCTCCATAGCGTCCAGAGTCGATGTCCACATCGGATCTCTGGGTGAGATAAACCCCACCGATGTCATGCGCAGGAGCGCGGAGTCGAGGACCTCGGTCTTCGAATGCTGGACGAACGCCTGGCGCTCCTCGCTCCAGCCGGCGTCCATGATCTGGTTGTAGATAGCGTCCCGTTCAGCGCGCCAACGGTCCAGCGGTGCAGGACGCCCATGGCGATCGGCCAACCGAATGGCCCGATCGAAGGCGACCCAACTCATTAGCCGGCCGTACGTGAAATCTTGCCGGCCTCCCCGGGTCTCCCAGATGCCCTCCTCGGGCTGGTTCCAGTTGTCGGCGAGCCACCCAAGAATGTCGCTGATGTGTCGCCATCCGCGGTAGCCGGCCTCGACTCCGTATTGGTCAGCGAAGTAAAAGCTGTCGATTGCCTCACCGTAGATATCGAGCTGCAATTGATCCGCCGCACCATTCCCGACCCGTACCGGATTGGATCCTCGGTAGCCCTCCCAATGGTCCAAGACTTCTTCGCTTAAATCGCTGGACCCGTCAACCCGGTACATGATGTTCAGCGGGCCTCCTACGCCCCCGACCTGATCACGGACTCTGTCGCGCATCCAGAATCCCAGTGCCGCCGCTTCCGCGGTGAATCCGAGACCGAGCAGCGCATACACCGAGAACGAGGCATCCCGGATCCAGGTGTACCGGTAGTCCCAGTTGCGTTCGCCGCCGATCTGCTCGGGTAACGCCGCTGTCGGTGCTGCGACGATGCCACCGCTCGGCGCGTACGTCATGAGCTTGAGAGTGATCGCCGAGCGCTGCAGTGTCTCCCGCCACCGGCCGGTGTACGTCGACTGGGCAAGCCACGACCGCCAGAAGCGAACGGTCTCGTTGAAAAGCTGCCAGACCTCGGAAACTCGGTATTGGCGCGGCGGATGAGGTTCGCCCGTCTCGAGCACCAGTCCGCGCATCTGGCCAGCCGTCAAAGTGAGCTCGATGTTCAGATCTTGTCCGGATGCCTGTGCGACTCGGCCAAGTCGGGCATCGTCGGGCTCGCGAACGATGCTCAGCGACATCGCACTCCGTGCACCTCGGAAAACCGCGCCTTCCTCGCTGACCTGGGTCTCATGTGGCTCCCGGCCGTAGTCAAATCTCGGCGCGATATCAAGAGCAAACGTCATCTCACCGCGGACACACCGGACCATGCGGACCAGCTGGTGCCGGTCAGAGGCGACTGATGTGCTGGCGATCGGCATGAAATCCACGACTTCGCCAACACCGGATTCAGTGAGAAAGCGGGTGACGAGGATGGCCGTATCCGGGTAGTAGAGCTGCTGCTTGGTGAACGTGTCGGCGGTTGGATGGGTCCGCAGGTGCCCACCCTGATCGTGGTCGAGCAGGCAGCCGAAGATGCTGGGGGAATCGAAGCGTGGAGCGCAAAACCAGTCGATGGTGCCGTCGGTGCTGACGAGTGCCGCCGTCTGCAGATTTCCAATAAGGCCGTGATCAGCGATCAGTGGGTAGTTCGACATCGATCCTCAATCTGAAAGTGGGATGTGCTCATGCTCAGGCACGCACGCCGTTGGAGCCTCACCCGCGAGGGGTGATTGGCTGCGGCGTTCAGTGGTGGCACGATGCCTCGGAGGCCGCCTGCTCAGGACGGCCGTCGGAAGCGGGTGGACATTGTGACTGGAAGTGCCTCGGCCCAACAGGGATCGAGCAACCTGCGGCGCATACTTGCTCCTCTTGCCCTCGCTCAATTCATCTGCAGCTTCGCCGGCTCGAACATGAACGTCATGATCACCGACATGAGCGAGGATTTGGACACTTCCGTCCAGGGCATCCAGATCGCAATCACGATCTTCTTGTTGGTGATGGCCGCGCTGATGATCCCGGGCGGCAAGCTGACCGACAAGTACGGGCGCAAACGGCTCTTCATGATCGGACTGATCGTTTACGCCATAGGTGCCGTGCTGAGTGCCGTTTCTCCGAATTTGGGAGTGCTGATTCTCGGCAACTCGATCCTGGAGGGGATCGGCACCGCCATGCTGATCCCGCCCGTCTACATCCTCACCACACTGCTATTCACCGAGCTGACATCTCGCGCCCGGGCTTTTGGTGTGATCAGCGCCTTAGGAGGTGTGGGCGCCGCAGCCGGTCCGCTGATCGGTGGCTTGATCACATCGGCGATCAGCTGGCGGGCGGCGTTCATCTTCCAGGCTCTGGTGATTGGTGTGATCGTCTTCTTAAGCCGCAAGATCACCGATCCGCTACCGGCCGATCCGACGAGGTCGTTCGACACTGGCGGTGCGGTCCTCTCGGCAGTCGGCCTGGTGCTTGTCGTGATGGGCATCCTGGC
>JBJMIR010000023.1:0-9958 GCA_045806785.1 Propionibacteriaceae bacterium
CCCGGCGTTGTCGGGGCTGCTTGCCACCCTCACCGACGTCTCCCGGCTTAGGCTGCCCCCAGCTTCGTCATGCTGCTGCGACAGCACAACGGCGAAGGTCTCTCACCTCCGCCCGGTACTGCAGCGCCTCGTGGCGCACCAAATCCCCTTCCCAGTGCCCCGGCTGGGAGCGGTCCTCGGGCGGGAAGGGCCGTTGGTGGATCGTCAGCATCGGATGCTCAAACCTCGGCCGATGCTGTTCGGTGCGCTGCTGAGCGCGCCGGTGATCTCGTCCGGTGCGCAGCGGTGAGCGATGGTGCGGAGCCAGCCGCGATGGCCGCAGCAGTCCCGATCTCGGCTGATAGACGGCCTGGTAGATGCTCTCATGACACAACCACATCCCCGGCTGGGCGGGGAACCTCACCCGCAACTGACGGCTGATCTGCTGCGGGCTCCACCGTTGGTCCAAAAGCTCCGCGACCACCTGTCTGAGTTCGGCGTTGGTCTCAATCCGTCGCCGATGATCGCGGGCGCGACGCGTGGTCGCGCAACGGTGCGCATCGAACGGACGGTAACCCCGACTTCTGGTGGCGTTGCGGCGCAGCTCGCGCGAGACCGTCGAGGGTGCCCGACCCAGCCGGTGCGCAATTTGTCGGATGCTCAAGCCCGCGTGGCGCAGATCCGCGATCTCGATCCGCTCCTCCTGCGACAAGAACCTCGAGCTGATCTGACGCACTGCCAGCCGCTCCAGCGCAGGTACCAAACCAACGACCTGACCATGCCGGTAAGTCTTGTAACCACGTGACCAGTTGTTTCCCGTGGTCCGTGAAACACCGACCTCACGAGCAGCGGCCAGGATGCTCCATCCCCTTTCACGCAGCTCCATGAACCGCTGACGCTTGGCCGACTGCGGACGCCGCCCCGGCCCCTTCCTCACACGACGAGACGACGACAACACAACCTCCAGCATCTAGGAAGCGTTGCGACCGTGGATGGAAACCGCCTTGCCGCACCGTGGTCAGTATTCAGTTGCCGTCGACACCGATCTGGCGCAGAGTCCGACCCTCGGCGTACAACTCGCCAGCACGTCAACGTCCACCGCGACACCCTAACGAGTCGCAGCGCGGCATCCAGCTCGTCCCGGTATGCGTAGGAGTCCCGTGACGCCTGCAATGAGGGACGTCGGTGATCTAAACGAGAGCACTTCGCCCGCAAGGCCCTCCAGCTCGTAACGATCCAGCCAACACCACCCGCTGGCTCAATCCATAGGCCATCATCAGCCACACCATCACTCGGAGGACCCCCTGACTCAGCTGCCCCCTGCTCCTGTTGCACAGCCGCCCGACACCATAAAGGTGCGCGGCCGACTCCGAGCTGTCTGGCTGGCGCTGTGGCTGGCGGCCGCGGCCGGGTGCATTTCACTCGGCATGTATGGAGATACACCGGAGGACACGCTCCGGTCGCATCAAATCTTCCTGTCAGTCTTCCTGCTCTTGGCGGCGTTGTTGGTCGTGTTTGCGGTGCGGGGCTTCGGGCGGGGCCTCGACGTCGACCGCAACGGCGTGGTCGTTAGGAACATGATTCGGGCCACCTCGATTCCCTGGCGGGAGCTCGCCGCCATCGAGTTCAAAGGCGTGCACTCCGAGGCCATGAGCGACATGTACTACCAGCTGGTCTTCCAGCGCCAGGACGGATCTCGCGTCACCGCCGACGCACCCGGCGGTGGAGCAACACCCGGCCAGCACCTCTTCGAACTCCGCGAACGTCTGCTCGCCATGCAATCAGCTGCCCAGGCCGGAAGATCATCAATACGGCCGCAAACCCCTTCAGCACAATGCCTCGCGGAGGGTAGTTTGCTCCTTTCAGGCCAGGCTGGAGATAGCGAGGCTGTTGGCGGTACCCGAGGTTCGGATTCAGCCGGGAACGTTGCAGCCGCGACTCGGGCCGCACGACCTTGTACGGCAGGCCCGGGATCATTCGACGTCATACCCCGTAGGACTGCCGTTCTCCTCGAGCAACAACAAGGCTTCGGACATCGCTCACTCGCAACGCGGTCGAACACCTGCCCCGGCAGCCGTCGAGCTATGTCAGTCAGTCGCGGGCGTTCACCAAGCCATCTTGCGTGGCTAGCTGTGCTCACCGAACCAGACGACGCAGTCGCGAACATGGCGGTGATCGAAGCCTGCCATGAGGCGGCTGGGCTCCCGCGCCGACAACCGCGCTACTGACCAGCCGCCGCCGAATGCAGGCGCATCGACTCAGCGGCTGTCGTAGCGCCAGTCATTGCCGGCGACAGGGCGACAACTTACGGACCTGGCGGCAACTTACGGAGGCGGCTGTCTGACGCCGCCGTCGATTATCCACCTGAGTAAATTGTTGGCCCATGGCGGCACACAGCAGCTTGCTCATGGCTACTCGTGCCGTTGAGTGGTCGGTGCAAAGAGTTCGAGCTGGATGTTGTCGGGATCTCTGAAGACCAGCACCGAGGCGTACGGTTCGTCGGCAATCGCCGACTGCGTTAGTGGCTTGTCGGCTGTATCGGCACCGATGACGCCGTTGGCCTCGAGGTGCTCCTGCCAGAGTTCAAGATCGCGGCGTGATGGAACCGCGAAACCGCCATGGTCGAGGCCGGTTGCGGTTTCGGTGAAGAGGCTGCCGTCGTTGGTCTCGTGTTGATGCAGCGCGATCATGAGCTGCCGGTCGCTGCCTGCCAGAATTTTCCCGACTCCGCCGTTGTGGGGGATGTCAAGGATGGGGTGGACATCGAAGACAGATTCATACCATCGGACGCTGGCATCGAGGTCAGTGACGGTGATCGCCAGATGGTGCAGACGAGGCTGGGTGACGTTGGGCATGACTTTCCTTGATTTGACTTGGGCCGGGATTCACGCGGCGAGTGGCGTTGAGTAGTCGGGGGCGGGTTTTTGATCATCCGCTCATTGTTTGGTGGCGCAGTACGCAAGGAACATGGCGACTGCGTCGTCAATCAACCGGATCCACCGGTCTCCGCCGGGATCGTTGGAGATCTGTTGATCAACGAGGCCGGTCGTTAGGGAGGTCCAGAGGTCCAAGTGTCGAGGGTTCTGCACGCCGGCGCGCTTGAGCAACTGCCTTGCGCTGTCGAGGGCCCGGACGGCCAGGGCGTATGAGTTGGGTGACGGGCTGAAGCCTGGAATCACATGCTGAAACAGCAGTTGGTAGCGCGCGACGTCGGATGTGCAGAAGGCTGCGAAGCGGTGGGCGTGAGCGACCAGCTGCTCCCCCGGGGTTCCGTCCGGGAGGGGCTCGGCGTTGCTCTGCGCGAAGCTTTCCGCGGCCTCGCCGAACATCGCGTCGAGAATGGCGTTCTTCGACTCGAAGTAGGCATACACGGTTGGTGTAGTGATCCCCGCACGGCGAGCCAGCTTTCGCAGCGACAAAGCACCCAGGCCGCCCTCACGCACCGTCTCCCAAGCGGCCGCCAGCAAATCGGCGCGGGCGTTCTGTCGGCGAGCCTCCCGCCAGGTGAATTCGTCCACACCCTTTGACATCGTTCGCAACTTTTATACAGTGTTAAAGATTTGTCAAGCCCAGGAGCGGCATAATCGCCAAGCGTCCTGCAAACGCAGTCGAGGCACGTTGTGGCATCACTCAGGCGATCCCTGGCTTAGGCTTCTTCCCGGCAATCCGGAGTCAACGAGCCGCGGCTGGCTGGCTTCCACGAGATAGGCATTGCGGTCTAGGGAGAGTCCCGGCGAAAGACCGATGCCTACCCTAGGCGCCGCGAGTAATCCCGCTCCGTGGTCAACGAAATAGTTGGTGGAGTCCACAACAAAGTGGTGCGTGGAGTCTGAGAACCTGGACCGGATGTGCGCCCTGATCTCCTGCTCTGGCTGCTCCTTCAGCTCACCGAAAGCGCCCACGGTCAGCAGTGTTCCATCCCCGATTTCTTCAGCGATTACCAGGCCTTGGTCATCAAATCCAAATCCCCAGTGATGCCTTCGCCGGCGTGACTCTCGATATTGAGCGGCGCTGCAGAACCACGGCGAGAGAACGCCTGGGCAACGGTGTCGGCACGGTCAGCTGACGGGCATTCCCCGTTTCCGCATGTCTACCCGCATGATTCCCTCCCGATTCTGAAGGGCAGAGTACCGCCGTGACTGTCCGGATGCCCAGCGTGTCACTGGTTGGGAGAGTAGCCCTAATCCGCGATTCCAAGGTGGTCCTCAATTCGCTTAACGCGCTTGAGCAAGTCCGCGAGCAAGTCCCTGTCGGTTGGTGTTCCCTGGTTAGAGGCGACGGCTTCAAGATCGCGAGCAAGATCTTCCGTCGTGATCCCAGGTGAAGCATCGGCTACCTCGGATAGATCGCCTGCCGTTCTCGTCGGTCGACGGACATACTCTGAAAGCTCTTCCCCGAGTCTCATGGGCGTCTCGTCGATCAACAGCTCGGCATTGGGTAACAAGCTCCTCAACTTCCTTGATGGCGGCAGCCCTCGCCTGAATCCCGCATGCACCGCCCACGGATATGACAAGTGGGTCCGGTCAGACCGCTCGCCGTGTGAAAGGGCGAAGCCCCGGGTAATTAAGTGACCGAGGAGGATCACATGATTGTTCTTGGTCTCGTCCTGCTGATCTTGGGCTGGGTCTTGGGCATCGGCATTCTGGTGACGATCGGCATTATTGTGCTGGTAATCGGCGTCGTCTTCCTGATCCTGGGTCAGACGGGCCGCGCCGTCGGCGGACGCAAGTATTGGTACTGAGCACGTGCCTGGATGGAGGCAAGCCTTATGCAGCCCGACGCCAGGCCTCTCAGGACGCGTCGTTACTGGCTCGTCCGGGCTCTCGACGACGGGCAAATTGACAGGTCATGTACGGGTAAGGCAAGTGTGAGACCGAGCACCTGGATTGTTTCTTGGTGCCCTAGTTATTGAGCTTCGACTACTTTCCCGCGAGATCAACAAATCATTTCAGCGCAATCTAATGCCTTGGCCAACAAGCCAGCGTTCCCGCGCGTGGTGGTCCAGGTTGCCGTCGGCCACCTTGCCGGGGGCCTAGCTCCATCGAGCATCGACGTTTGCACACACCCACGCGACACTGCCGCACAACCTTGAGTCGTGTGGTCACCTAGTTCCGGGTAGTTCCCTCATTGGACGCGTCCGCATGCTTAGATCTCCTCTCGGGTTGGCGGTCCAAGTTCTTGGATAGCAACCCAATCCGAGGGAAGTACCCTCAACAAGAAGTGGGGTCATTGTGACGACGCCGCCAGCCATGTCAGGGCCATTCGCACCGGAGCCGGCTCTCAAGAACCCTTTGCCGCCATCTGAGCAGAAGCGACGTACTTGGCTGGTCGTTCTAGTGATCATTTTGGCCTTCATCCTGATCGGCATCGTCAGCTGCGTGACCCTCACCGGCACCGCGGACAAGGCCATCAATGAAGGCATCACTAAGGCATCCACCGAGACATCGAAGTCCCAGCAAGCTAAGGACGACAGGAACGCCCCGCGCGAGGTCACGCCAGGCAAGGCCTTTATCGTGGGCAAGCACAAAACGCTCCCAGGCTGGAAGGTGGAGCAAGACACCAGCCTCGGTGATGCTCTGTTTAGCGTCACCGGCAAGGTGAAGAACGTCAGTGACACCACGTCGACTGCTTTCATTCACTTCAAGTTCATCAACGCAGCTGGTGAAGTCCTCGGCAACGTGCAATGCAACTCCGCTGACTTGGAGCCGGGCCAAACGCAAGCCCTCAATTGCATCCCGGACGGCAAGTACCGCCGGTACAAAAGGGTGACGGCCGACGCTGCCTTCTAGTAGGAAGATTGGTTCAGGGCACAACGCCGACACCCCGACGCGCTTGCTCGAAATGGCGAGCCGACGACCTACATCGCCCCGGCCATGTACAGACCGGGAACGAGGCTGGGCCGCCACGGCACGAAGCAGGCAAAGGCGAGCAGGGCAATGCCGAATGCGACGCTGAACGCCTTGCCGTACCGCCATGTTTTCTCGATGAAGATGACGGCGGCAAGGCCAACCATCCACGGAAGGTTCATGACACCGACAGTGATCAGCACAATCATCAAACCCCAACAGCAGCCGACACAATAGGCGCCGTGGTAGAGGCCCACACGCAGATCACGCAGGCGTCCGCGATAGTTCCCGAAGTGGAGCAGCAACGCGACGGGTGAGCGGCAGTGCCTTAGGCACCGATCCTTCAGCGGGGTCAGCTGGTAAATGCCTGCCGCTGCGAGTAGCAACGCACCCACCCACGGTGCTGCGTTCGGCGCTTCTGTCGCGAGCTGGCTTCCCGCCCCGGCCGTGGCGAAGGCCACCGCGCCGAATAGGGCCCATGCAGCGAGATAGCCGACCACGAGGGCTGCGCTACGAAGGACGAGATTCCAGCCAGAGGCGCGGGCGCGCAGGCTGCGCTGATACAGGTATACGACCGGTGTAATAGACGGCAACATCATCGCAGCCATCATCAGAGTCCACAGCACGAGGAAGCCGAGGAAGCCGCGGCCCATGGTTCCCGGACGGGGCAGCATCCCCACCCCGCTTTGTATGGTCAACAGCCAGGCCAGGGCACCGGCCGCAAGCAACGCTAGCCAGCCGACGAGGGACACGCCGCGGGACATCAAATGCAAGCTGCAACTCAGGCAGACCAGGAGAACGGCGCGGAGAAGGCGTTCTTCCCTTCGTTGGACCACTCGAGCCCGAGAACATTCACTCGTGCTGCCGTTGCTCGCCCTGCGGCCACAGTGTCGACGGGGAAACCGACGCCGATGATCTTGACGCCTTCACCGGTCGGGTCCAAGGGAGAGACGAAGTCCTCAACGTCGAGATCAACAGCATCACCAGTTCGCACGCGGTGGCGTCGCCCGTCATTGGAGTACTCGATTAAGGCCACCTGTGACCCCAACATCTCCCCGATGAGGGGACCCAAGCCCTCCATCGGGCCGCCGCGCTGGCCGGAGAAAACTGCACCGAGCGCCTCGGCCTGCTCTTGGGACGCCGAGGCATCCATCAGCATTCCCACGCGCCAATTACCCTCACTCATTAGCGGCGGAGCATCAACGAGGACGACGACAGTTAGCCCGCTCACATCGACGCCGTCGACATCGCCCGAGTCCACATGAAAAGCGAGTGCGAGATGACATCTGTCGTAGTCACCAGGCGCGCTCATACCCGACGCGGTGCATGGGCAAATCATGTCGCAGTTGCAGTTCTCGAAATAAGTTCCCTGCAAACGCCAAGCCACCGGAACACCTCCCGCCTCGTCGAGCAGTACCTTTCCCACCGCCCGTTAAGTCACGATCCTCGTGCCGCCACGGTCCGTCAATAGTCGGTATGCCGCGGGTGATCTTGGCCCGGATCAGCAGGAGCCATCTCGCTTCCCAGCAGCAGCCACGTCGCATGCCCAATTAGTACAGAGCCTCAGATCTCTGGCGCCGCTAGAGCCGCTTGTACGCCTCCCTCGCCTCCTCGACCAGCTCGACCGGTGGATGGGGCGGGCCTTGCGGACCTCCGCGGCAGCACCCTCGACTTCTGCGATAAGCCACTGTCCAATTCCGGTCACCATCTTTCTACTGTTACGGAAGGAACGTTCCCGGAATCGAGCGGGCAGATCATGGTCGGCTCTGACTTTATGGTTCTCGGCTGGCACGGCCTGAGGGTTGCGGCTAGAGCTCTTGGGTAGGCCCGAAACAGCGCTCGCACATGAGAAGGCGTAGCGCTCTGGGGAATACGCAGATGCTCCGAGCAAGCCGGGCATCGACTTACGTTAAGGCAGCCAGACTCGTGCACGGTGGCGAGCGGCTAAGCCTGCGCTTGCTGGGTGGGGGTCCAAAGAACCCATCCCCAGGGGTCGGTCACCATTTCGAGCCTGGGAGATTCCGGCGGTCGATTCATCCGAAACCGCGTCGTGGCTCCCGCCGCGTTGCCTCGCGTGAAGGCCTCAGAGACCACGATGGTGCTTGCACAAAGGCTGCAAATAACAAGATCATCTGACTCTCCTCACCGAACGTGCGATCCACCTCGCGAGCAAAGGCCATAGTGATACTTAACCCCAGCGGCGGCGCCTGAGATCCGAGAGACTGTTCGCCGTGACAACGACACTCAGAATCACCGTAGATGACATGACCTATCGCGACTTGTTCCAATTTGCAGATCTGGCCCGTGCTAGCCACATCGACCCCAGTACGAAGGTTGACTGGGTCTTGCCCTTCGGTTTGGAGGGGGAGCTGGAACTAGACGGCGACTACCGGCCGCCACTGACATTGGACGGCGACGAGGCGAGGGATCTGGTGGAGGCCTTGGATCTGGTCGCGGAGTCCGATGGGGACGTACGGCAGATGATGAGCGTGCTCGCGGAGTGGCGGGATCGGCTGCGTGATCGGTTGCTGCAGTGAGGCCGCCAGCTGTGAGGAGCCAGCCTGCGCTGTGGTATCGGCTGGTCGCCGCGATGCAGGAGTTCGGCGAGCGGACCGGCGGCTGGCTGGGTGTGTGGGTTACATAAGGGCCGGTATGAGCAGGCCGGCAGCAATTCGATCCGCTCAAGGCTCGGCTGGCGACGGTTGGACCGGCTCAGGTGCCGAGGAGCGCTGTCACCGCCGCTCACACCTCGGCTAAGAAGCACTTGTCACTCCAGTCACCCACTGGGCGACTGAGTGGGCCGAGATGATCTGTCCCCACCACGACGACAGCGTTTTGTCGTTTCGCCGCCGATGTCTTAATAGGTGAAGGCGATGCGGCCTGGCACGGTGTAGGCGTGCGGGGATGCAACAGTCCGATAGCGTGGGGCCGACCGAGCTTATCTGAACAGTGGGAGCGGGGGGACCGAAATGGCCGAAGTGCAAGGTGGAGGTACGGCGTCGGCGCGGCCGGCGCTGAACTTCGAGCGGATTTACGGCACCACCGTCTCGGCGGAGGAGCTCGCGCAGAAGCTGGCGGACCACTTCCGCGCCCAAGAGTTCGAGGCACAGGTCTACCGCACCAGCGAGAACCGGACGGTGATGCAAGCCCGCAAGGAAAGCCTGTGGCGCCAGCTGCTCGGCGTCACCTATGCGCTAACCGTGGTCATCGCCCCCGGAGACGGCCAGCTGAGCATCAACCTGGGGGGCCATGAGTGGGTCGATGCAGCTGTAAGCGGGGCCATCGGGCTGGTGGCGGTACCACCGGTGCTGCTGGGCACCGCCTACGGCATCTGGAAGGAGAACCGGCTGGACCAGGAGGTCTGGCAGGTGATCGATCAGGCAGTCGGCGCCAGCGAACTCTAACCGGAATAGAAGATCCACGCTAAGTACGAGCGTGACACCGGCATGCTCGAGATTCCGCTTGAGACTCCGGTTCGGCTGATCTCTCGATGGACTCCATCAAGGTCGTGGCCCCCGCCGAGGCCGTTGTGGGGGAATGACGGAAGCCCGATCGGCAAGTGTGGTGATCGTGATCGGCATCCAGGCCGCCCCGGCCTTGGCTACCGCTTCGGGTTCATTGCGTATCGCGGATCCTGCACGGTGGGCGGCATGCTGCTACCGATCCTGATCACTGAGTTGTGCTCGGCGTTGGAGCCGGTGGTCGGTCCTGATGAGCTGCTGTGGCAAAGTGGCCGGCTGGCTCGACGGGCGCCGTGACGGGTCGGGCTAGGCAGGCCCCGGGAGTAAGCTGCAGGACTCAGCGCCGCCACGTCGAACACCACTGAACAAGCACTCCGTTCCCTTGGGGGGAGCATCCACAATAGTCGAGGGAGTGGCGGTGCATATTGATGAGCCGTCTGAGGCCGTGCGGCCATCAGCACGGGAAGAAACGGGATGAAGCCGTGAACAACGCGACGCCGAAGCCATGATACGGAAGCTGCTGCGGCCGCCCGAGTTGGTGTTGTTGGCGGTGATCGGTGGCGTGGAATGGGTTATTGGTTGGGTGGAGCGGCAGAGCACACCGATGAAGCTCGGGTTGGGGATGTTGTTGGGTGTGGCCGCGACAATGACGGTTGCCGCAATCTATGCAGA
>JBJMIR010000024.1:0-31070 GCA_045806785.1 Propionibacteriaceae bacterium
CCACCCAATGCAGTACATCGTCGAGGCTGCGGCCGGTGAGGGCGGCTGCGTGGAAATACGCCTGGACCACTTTTGCTGCTTCGGCGGCATAGAACCGGGCAGCATCGTCGCCGTACCCGCCACCGAAGGTGGCCTTGATCGTGCCGGCGGTAAACGCCTTGGCGCGACGCTCAGCCACCATTGGATCGACACAGCCCGCGATCGGATCCCACACCAACTCCGGCAGCCCGTTACCGAGGCCGAACGGATCGAGCACCACACATGGCCGACCATTCCGAGACCGCACTGGGAAGCTGAGCAAAAGATCATCGATCTTGGTGAGCGTCACCAGGGCGGCACCGGGTGCGCTCAGCAATGCCGGTATCAGAAGATCGAGTGTCTTTCCGCTGCCCTGCCGGCTACCGCGTGACAGCGACCGCGAAGGTGCAGCGTGTGGTGTGGGCACCCCCAGACCGACCAGGGCGCCTCCCGCCAGCGCCAGCTGCAAACCGGTAGTCATGACGCGCCGCACCGCCCGCTATCGGGGTGGTATCCAGCTGCAGCTGCACCACCAGGTCGATGTTCTCTGCGATGGCTCGAGTGGCGTATCCCGATCGCCCGGAGACGCATCGTCGCAATCGCGCGTAACGCAAGTACCCGCGGATCAGGCGGTGCCGCTTGGCCGGCGGGAGAAGTCGCTGACCAGAAGGTGTACATCCGGGTCCCCAGGATCCCCGGTGAATAGCATTCATAAATAGCACCGGTTGTGCGACCCTCCCACGCCGGGTCAGATTTCGGCGGCCTGGGTGACCTCGCGGCCGTCGGTGGTGATCCGCCGGCACCGGCTCCGCCGGGTCAGGCTGGATTGATCAAGGCGATGGAGTCCGGCGCCGGGTCGATCAGCAATCGGTCCCGCCTCGCCGCGGGTGTGCTCGCATCAGTCAGCGCTCTCGGTGCCATGGCGGCGGTGACCCCCACTCATTTCTGGATTCCGATAAGCGAAAGGTATCGGAACTCAGAATGTTGAGAGTAGAGGCCAGTGGAGATTCTTCGTGTCGGTCCGCTTGAGTTGTATCTCACTCTGTCGACCAGTGCCGCCCGGGTCGAACGATGCATCTGTCGCTGTGGACCGGTGTCGCTTCTCGCGCGAAGCACTAGCTGCGCCCGCGGTAGGTCGCCGGATGGAGATCCGGCTCGATCACTGCGTAATCCATGTCTCCGAGCGGTCGCGCTCAAACGCCTTCTACCGCGATGTCCTCGGCGCGGAGCTCGTCGGCGAGCCTGACGGTGTTGCGATGTACCGCTTCGGTGGACAGCAGCTCAACGTCCATGGACCCGGACTTGAACCAGAGCCGGTCGCGCGGCTTGCGGTGCAGCCCGGCGGAAGCGATCTCTGCTTCGTCTGGGCTGGGCCAATCGAAGGCGCGATCGACCATCTGCGCGGCCACGGCGTGGAGGTCGAGCAACCCCTGCCGGGACAGTTCGCGACGGAGCCTAATGATCAACTCAGCGGTGGTGATCGGGATCGTCGTCGGCTGGCTGTGCGGCCG
Source organism: Propionibacteriaceae bacterium (assembly GCA_045806785.1). Taxonomy (GTDB): domain Bacteria; phylum Actinomycetota; class Actinomycetes; order Propionibacteriales; family Propionibacteriaceae; genus Microlunatus. The sequence goes on from JBJMIR010000024.1 coordinate 1,530, forward strand.
CCTCGACCGGGGCTCAAAGGCTGCCTCTCCTTCGGCGCGATAGCGGGCTAGCAGCTCATAAATCCAGGAGCGAGCCACCCCGTAGGCGGCTGACACCTCCCGGACTGGGCGACCCTCGACGACGACAGCAGTGATCACCAGGCGGGCTTTCGACACGCCGGAGACTCAAGCCTGGCTGAGTCCTGTATGTCTTGCGACATCTGTCCCGCTATGTCATGAAACAGGACACCACCCCCTCGCTGCCCCCACACGAAGCTCGCTACTCGTGATTCTCGCTGGATCGGCGCTCGACTCAGGCAGCTTTCAGCGTGACCAGTCGGGGTCGAAGTCGTCGGCGCGGCCGTGGGTGAGAATTCGCAGCCCGTGCCGTCTGCGCGGATCGTCGCGATGTCGGTGCGCGCCCGTTACCGCTGCGGTCGATGGTGAGTGCCAACCTGCGCCCGTTGGGGGACCAGCTGACGGGGTGCGGCCCTGATCAGCTCGATCAGCAGCAACCCGAGCTACCTGTAGGTAGTTGACAAGCGGGAAGGCTCGAATAACCTCCAGTTTCGCCGTTCTTGCGTCTCACGCACTCACGTTCTCGATGGCCAGCTCTGGTCAATGCGCTTCCGGGCGATGCGCAGCGTGCAGGCGTACACCCGAGATGCCCTTCAGCTCCACCGGCCCGATCTCGGTGAAGCTCACATCGACCCCAGCTGCGGCATCGACGACCTCCTGTGTGACGAGGACCTCACCCGGCCGTACTCGGCGATCCGCGAGGCGAGGTTCACCGTTCCTCCGTAGTAATCGCCCTGCTGGAAGAGGACCGGTCCGGCGTGCAGGCCAACATGAGCCGGCGGCAAGCCGGCGGACGCGACGCCATCCACCAGCTCCAGGGCCGCCACCACACCGGACCCCGGGTCGCGGGAGTACACCATCACGCCATCGCCCAGCCACTTCACCGGCCGGCCGCCGCTCGCGAGCGTGCTTCGAGTAACAAGTCTGCCCAGCCGCTCAGCCAGATCGGCCGCGGCCTCGTCGCCGCGCTCGTAGGTCAGACGGGTGTAACCAGTGATATCGAGAAAGCAGATGGCTGGCGGGCGATGGAGGGTCTTCAACAATCCGGCATCGGTTAGGCCTTCTCGAAGGCGCCGATGATATTCGCAGTCCACGCCTGCGCCTGCTGCGCGTGCCAGATGGCCAGCACCGCCTCGTTTGTGGCCTCGTCCAGCGTCACCGTCTCCGGGGAAGAGGCACTCGCGGCGAGTTCGATGGCCGTAGCGCCCCTGGCGAGCATGGGCTCCATCAGGTCGGACCGCCAGGCATCTGACTCCGTTGCTGCGGCGCGGCGCAAGCTGTCGCACAGCACCCGGAGGGTGCGCTCGACCGACACCGGCCGAAAGCCCATCGCAAGCTCGATCTCGATGAACGGGACAACCGCCAATTCGTCCTCTCGTACGCGATCATTTGGGGTTGGCGTGGCCCCACCCGTCGCCTCGCGGATCAACATCAGCAAGTTCAACGGGAGGCCCGTTCGTCGGCTCAACCCCTCGAACGTCTCGTCGCTGAACGTTGCGAACCGCTCGTAGGCCGGCGCGTCCATGAAACCCAGGTCACCATGGCCGCGCTTAATGCTGGCGGCAAGGTCGTCGAGCGCAATGCCGCCATTCTCCAACGTCTGCGCCATCTGGACGCGGCGCACATCGCCCCTTCGTCAGCCGGCCAGTGCTGTCCGGTGAGATAACGCCCAACTCGACCAGACGATCGATGTATCCCAAGTCGACACCGGATCGGTTAGCCGCGTCCACCCGAGAGTACTCAGCCACCAGGCCAGGCTACGGCGCGCGAACCGCTGGGGTGATTGCACAGGGTTTCAGCACCCAAGATGTGACGCGTCTTGAAATGCACCTCGATCCGTCCGCGGCAGGCCTTGGACCCGCGCCGAGCCCAGTCCAACGCCTCGTCGAGGTCGTCGGCCTCGATGATCCAGAACCCGCCGAGGTACTCCTTCGACTCGGAGTACGGGCAGACTATTCCGCCAGCTGCTCGCAGACGTTCTGACTCGTCCCGGTAAAGGTATCGATGTTGAAAAGCCCATCCTCGATGGTGGCTCGCCCGTGGGTAGCTAGAATTTGCGGGCCAGGTGGGTTGGAGGAAACCCCCGCGAAGAGCAAGATGATTGCGGCTCCAGGGAGAATCACATCATCGCCGCCTGCGGAGGTGAAGGTCGGCCCCGAGATATTGAGTGTGGTTGAGGGCTTATTGGTCTCGTTGGTCTCGTTGGTGATCGTAACTACGGCCGGGCCCGTCACAATCGTGGTCCCATCAGGCAACGTTGTACGTTGTACTTGGCCACTAATGATGGCGAGCTTCACAGGGAAGGCGCATAGCTGACCTGCCCCAGCCGGAATTTCAAAGGATGCGCCCTTCGGCACTTTCGGAGCTGCCGAGGCTGGCCCAGCCAATAACAGCAGGGCGATAACCCCGACAATCGGCACCAACATTAACTTGCGAAGCATGGTCCTCCTTGATCAAAATCGATGGTGAGCTGCCCGTCTACGCCGACGCTCGTTGCCGGCAGGGCTGGACGCTATCAGTTGGTGAACTTGGGTGTTGGCAAAGTTGCGCGACACTCCGACGCCCGTTGTGGCCGCTAACTGCTGTCGCGTTCAAGGGAGGTCCGGCTCCGAGGGAACGTGGGCTGCCGCAGGGCAAACGAGCTGCGCTTGAACTTCTTATCCTGGGCAAGAACCGGCGAAGAATCCCGATTCGATGGAAAGCCGATCCGGGTGAGACTCGTTACGGTGGCGCGATGGACGTTGAGCGGGCGGTAGACCTTTACGCCTACGGTCGAACACTATCTTCGCCTGTGAGCGATGCTGAAGGGCTGATCACATCGACCCGCCGGGCGGCCGCGGTATGCGGCGTTACACGCTTCGCTGTGCGTGCCTGGATTGATCGAGGCCTCCTTCCTGAGCCGCCGTGGACACCGCAGCAGCTACTTCAGGTCCGCGACACTGCAGAAACTGGACCGGGCCCTCAGGCTCCGCACGGGACACGAGCACGGTGGTCTAACGGATGCGCCTGTGTGCAGTGCCGCCAAGCGCACAGCGACACATTGAGGAGTTACGGGAGAGCGAGAGCTCGGGACCGGCTTCACATTGAAGTGCGCCGGCAGCTCCTGGATGCCATCTATGTCGGCCAACCGGTCCGCCAGGTGCTTCGTGATCTAGGTCTGACGCCTAATCAGGTGTGGGGCCTCAGGCCAGCGGTTCTTGTTTCAGCCATCCGCTTGGCAGTGCGGCCGAGATGGCATCGGCATAGGCTTTGTAGCCCTCGGCAGTCGGGTGAAAAACCTCAAGACCCGTGGCGTAAATGAAGTCCGACTCAGTGCTGTCAATGACAATGCCGTGTCCCGAAAACACGTCGGTCACGTCAACGTAGTGGATGTTGACATCGGCCTTATTTGCCGTGGCGACAGCTCGCTCAATAACGCAATTGAGGTCGGTCGTCGCCTCGTTAATAGCTGCCTGGAGAGAGCCGGTTGGCGGTGATTCAAACAACAGTGGGTAGCCGGTCACCATAATTCGCGCTCTCGGCGCCTTGGCTGCCACCTCGCCGTAGAGCTTGCTGAGATCGCCGTCGAGCTCCGAGCTCTCGCCTCCCGTGCAATCCCCCAACAGGAGTCTGGCCTCAGCGATTTTTTGTAGGCAATCTTGCGTAGCTCCGCGGCTACACGCGGTTAACACGTCAGAGAGACCCAAATTGGCTGCGCCAACGGTCAGGGTCACCAACCGCGTACTGCCGTCCAGCGCCGTCAGCTGAGGGTCGTCCACGTAGGAGAGCACGTCGGAGATTTTCCAACCACTGCATGCCGCAATGACCGGCGACTCGATGCGACCGTCCTTGAGCAAATCCGGGTAGCCGCTTTGCGAGCAGCCGTGGGCCGTCCCTGCCGCATAGGAGTCGCCCAGCGCAACGTACGGGATCATGCCAGGCGCGGCCGTCGCCGGCAGCGTGCCAGCCATCGCGAATCCGGCCAAAGCCATAACTGTGGTTACAAGACCCGAAATGAGACGTCCCGGAGTGCTCACAGCCCAGTAACCTAGCTGCTTTCTCAGCTGACGCCCGAGGTTCGCCTTGGTTCGGCCGAGTTTCGGCGTGCCGCCTATCTATCTCTGGCTCTAGAGTCGCTCAGTGTGTTCAGACACGAAGCCAAACCTACTCAAGATTCCGAGTGAAACCGGCTCTCCGTGGTACGGATTGGTCACGCGGGTTTCGCAGGTTCAGGGGTTGAAGCGCTTTGATTCCCGTCCAGGTGGTGATGGCTACCTGGGCGGATGCAGGCCACCTGAACTGGTGGGTCCGCGGAGTGCAGGGAATGGCTCGGGCCGGAACGTGGCGCTGGGTTAGGGCTAGTCATCTACGTGCCGTGGACGGCTCAAAAACATAACTTGTCATCAACTCGCGAGCGCTCCAGGAAGATCGTCGTGTCTTTCGCGACATGTGGCACCACCGGGCTCGTGTTGGGCTAGCGTGCGGAGTCGAGCGCCAGAAGCGCGGCGCTACATCGAGCCCCGGCTGAGCAGCGTGGGGCCATTTCATTCAGTCTTGGGGGTCTTATGAAACGGTTTGTTACACGTGCCTTGATTGTCGTGGCGGCGATTCTTGGCATGATGTTCGCCCAGGTTGCACCAGCATCGGCCGACCCGCCGGACGAATTGACTCGCGACCTCGCGACGCTGTGGACTGACGTGCTGCAGACAAAGGCCTCCAAGAACCCCGCCGTCAACGAAGATGCCGGCCCCGCGTGCTGGAACCTCGGCCACCGTACGGTCGCGCAGTTTGGCTTCGTCCCGAACCAGCCGTGCACGGTAAAGCCGGGTACCAACATATTCGTCGCGGCGTATTCAGGAGAGTGCAGCACGTTCGACAACGACTGTAACCGGGAGACCGGCCCGGACCCTTGTACGGCGACGACTGCAGACGGCCTATTGGCGTGTACTCGAAAAATAGACGCGGCGCACTCGCCGGATGCAGGACTCACAGTCACCCTCAACGGCGACCCCTTGGAGCCGCTGACCGAGGTGGATGTACCCGGGTTGAACATCCAGCTGCCCGAAGACAACATTTTCGACGCTCTCATCGAACCCACCCCAAAGGGGAAGGGTCTGTCCTCGGCGCACGGTTGGGTCTATCTCATAGACCAAGCGGACCTGCACCCCGGGAGCAATGAAATCGTGATCAACGACCCCATCCTGGGCACTGTGACGACGACGATCATCGTCACGAAAGGCCACTAGCGGCTTCCGCAAGGGACAAGGTGAAAGCCCCGGAGTGTGTTGCACTCCGGGGCTTTCGGTGTGAGTGCTGAGTGATCACTACCTGCTAGAAGATGATCAATATCAATCTGGTCCAGTCGCGGTTCACAGCCGCCTCCGGCCTTTCATTGCTGCCAACGCGGTGCCGGCCTCGGCGAACAGCCGCGTGAGCGTGGCGGCTGTGTCGGGGAAGCGGTGTGGGTGGATCACCGACGTTTTGCTGGGCCATCTGATGATCAACACGGCCGGGGTTTCGTCGGCTTCGATCAACTCGACGGTGATGGTGTCGTGGCCGTTGATGCTACTACTCGCTAGGTCGGTAACTTTGGACACTGGATGTCGCTCCTTCCAAGCGATTCCTCGGCCCTAGCGGTGTTCTCAGCACTGCTAGGGCACTTCTATTTGGTCACCGGACACTTCTGCTGATTACGCATACAGGGATTGACGAGTTGGCACTCGGGCTCGTGCACGGGGAGCTACCGGTAGGTAGTTGACAAGCGGGAAGCCGATGCAGCCCATAGAAAGCTCTCTCGAAAAACAGTTCACAGGCCAATTTCGGTAAGCCACTGATGCAACATGCGGCATAACGGCGCCGGGTCCGGGCCCGATCATGAGTTCCTTTCTTGATCAGTTGCTGCCACACTTTCGACGAGTCGATCGACCAAAGGACGAGCAAGGAGACCGATGCCGACGATCACCCCCGCGAGCAGTGACACTCCGATGATCTTGAGTGTCTTGTGCTTCATGATCTAGCCCTTTCCTGAGTCCCGAGATGCACTGGGCGGCCTGGAGACTTAGTGGCTCTCGATACTCCTGGGTCGCCCCAAATGCTCGGCCAGCAACGGTGGGTCCGAGCTGTTGATCTTCATCTTTCTGGGCGGACCAGACAGACCTCTGGGATTTGTCTAAACATCCGTCTGGCCGCGTGGGCTTTGGCGGCTTCGGCACAGGCAGCGTAGCCAGCGGGAGTCGGGTGAAAGCCTCTGGATCCGGGAGGCTGTTTATGAAGAGGGTGCAAGATTCCGTGCAGCCAATGCCGTGTCCCGCAAACGCTTCGGTCACGTCAACGTAGTAGCAGCGCCCTTTCCGAGGTCTCACTGTGGGCCTGCCGTGGTGCGTGGTGCACTTGCCGCTCTACTTGGGAAACGACAGGGGGGCTGTCCCGCCGGCGCTCTCCCTGGCCGTGACACTCTTCTCCGTGCTGCTGCCCTACCGTGTGCTCATGGTATGGGTCTACGACCGCACCCAGAGCGTGCTGATGGCGATGCTCATGCACCTGCCGCTCGTGGTCTGTGGGTTTATCCTCATTTCTCCGGCGATGGCAGGTGTACCGGACCTGGTCTTCAGCCTTGTCTTAGGTGCGACGTTGTGGGTCGTCGTGGCCGCGGTCACATTTGCCGACCGACGAAAACTCTCGCGAGCGGAACACACGCGTGCCACGCCACCCGCATGCGTTGTGTGAGTACGTGATGCGGACGGGGGTGTCTGCTCGCAGTGGTTGATACAGACGAATTCCGCAAGCTACTCGACGGTAGCCACGCACGGGCCCCCTTTGATGATCATTTCCGCAACATCGTCTCCACATCATCCCGAGACGGCCTCCAATGCGGCCCGGCGATGTTTCCGTTCTCCTGGTTCCACCACCAGTCCCGGCTCCAGGCAAACTTTGCCGCCCAAGGGGCAGGCACCGGCTCAGAACGCAACAGGGCCTCTCGGCTCACCCGATCCTTACTGTCGCTGATCATCGCTTCACCCGGTATCCGTTGACGCATGTAACTACTCATCTTTCAGACGACCTTCGGATGCTCCGTGATACCTGTCACGCAGCGAAGGCGTCGTCGGCTCGGGTCCTTCAGCAGCCCCACCAGCCGATCATGCGTGGCGCGGTCGATGATCGCTGGCCATGCTGCGTCGCCGACCACAGGCAGAATTTCCTGCCGATCCTCCAGAATTGCGGCCCTCTCTTACGCGTACGCGTTAAAGAAAGGGGCGAAAGGGCATGCGCGGATGTCGCCAGGCTGCTGCTGAGAAACGGCCTAGAGCTTGACCATCTTCGTAGTGGGAAGTGCGACGCGCAGCACCTTGGGTCCGAAGTCCACGAGCACTGCCGCATTGCCGTTCTCGGTGCCGACCACGGTACCGAGGCCGTACCGATCATGGCTGACTCGATCACTGATGGCGTAGCTCGCCACAATTGCGACGGGTGGCGGCTGGTTGAAGGGACTTCCTGGGAGGGCCCGCGTGTTGCCGGTGCCGGGAGATCTCATGCATCTAGTGTGCGGCCAGTGGGTCGCGCCGGTGCGCCATTGCCCAAGTAGCGGGCCGGACTTCAGGAGTCCAACGGCGAGTTCGCTGCGGTTTACAGTCTCGATCCTCACACCCGATCAACACCGATGGAGAGATTTCTGGGTTTCCGGTCCGGGTGCGGCATGGGCGACCTAATGGTGGAAATGTCGGTTTCGATCCGAATGGGCCCATTTTCTGCTATTTCTCGAACGTCGCCGCAGCTTCTGGATGCTGTCAAAAAACCAAGTGACCTCCTCCGACTCCTCCATGGTTAGGGTGGAACCGTGATCACTGTGGGAAGCATCACAGACTGGGTAGGTCTGCCGGTCCGGGATGAGACGGTTCGAAGATCGGTTCCATGGAGGCTGTCTACTTCGATACGTCGACTGAGGAGCCGGTATTCATCACGGTGAAGGTGGGTTTGATCGGCTCGAGTCTCGTATTTGTCCCTCTTGCCGATGCCGTCGTTTCGCCCAAGGACGTGCGCGTAGCCGTCGATAAAGAAGTTGGCTAAGGAGCTCCATCGATCGAGACGGATGGGCAGCTCGAATCGCCATGGAACCGGCTGTGTTTGAGCACTACGGGCGTGTCTACTCACAAGGCGCGTCGGGCGAGCGCCGGTTGGGCCGCCGCTAAACAACTTGCCTGCCAGTCCCGGGGGCCGCCACCCGCGACCCGAAAGGCAGTGTTCCCAGTCCCGGGACCACCCGCGACCCGAACCGCGGTGTTCCCAATCGCTGGCGTGCTTGCTGGTCTCGCCCTGACCAACCGAAGCATCGTCTTGGCCATAGTGGCGATCCGAATCTTCTCGATGGCGGTGTGGATCGAAGCTCGAGCAGGCGGCCTGCTATGCCGCACCCACCAGCGCCCACCTATCGGGAGCGCATCGTCCAGGGGCACCTCACGGCGCTCGCGGAAAGCGGCACTCCGGTCGAGGATCAGGCGGATCAGGCCACTGCCAATCCTCGCGCGCTACCTGGGGACATTGCACAGATCGAGCGATGACGCGATTCGTGCAAGATTAGGTGCTGGCCGACAACTCATGGCAGATGAGGGAGTGGTCTGTGTCGACTAGCCAGCCGAAGCGGTCCGAGCCGCGCTGGCGAACCCGGACTATGTGGGCACGCGACCGGTCCGCGCCGCTGCGCGCGTTCCTAGTCACCGAGTCGGGGAGCGCTGCGCTGCTCGTCGCTGCGATCGCCGTGGCGTTGGTGTGGGCGAACGTATCCGGCGTGTCGTACGAGGCGGTCTGGGGCACCTCATTTTCCATCCAGCTTGGCGGGGCCGGGATCTCCCAGGACCTGCGCGAGTGGGTGAACCGCGGGCTCATGACATTCTTCTTCCTCGTCGTCGGGCTCGAGGCACGCCGCGAGTTCGACCTCGGCGACCTGCGCGAGCGACGGCGTTTCCTGCTCCCCTTCGTAGCCGGCCTCGCAGGGATGGCTGTACCAGTCGGCATTTACTTGGCGATCAACTCCGGCCGCTTGAGCGCGCACGGCTGGGGTGTCGCGATGTCCACAGACACGGCTCTGGCGCTGGGCCTGCTGGCCCTGCTGGGTCGGGACATCCCCGACCGCATGCGAGTATTCGTGCTCACCGTCTTCGTCGTGGACGACCTGCTCGCCCTCGCAGTGATTGCGATCGTGTACAGCGACGACATCTCGGTCGCTCCACTGGTGCCCGCTTTGGTGGCGTTCGCCGTGCTGCTGGTCGCGGTACGGCTGCGGCTGCAGCAACGGCTCGTGTATGTCGGTCTCGGCGTGGTGCTTTGGGGAGCGTTGTCGAGCAGCGGCATCGACCCGGTCGTGGCAGGCCTAGTGATCGGATTGGCGGCACCGGCGTACGCTCCAACACGCGACGACCTGCAACAGGCCACCGGGCTGGTTCGCAGGTTCCGCGAGGAACCGACGCCCGAGCTCGCCCGGTCGGCGCAGGTCGGCCTGGTGTCCGCGCTATCGCCCAACGCGCGGCTCCAGGCCATCTACCATCCGTGGACCAGTTACGTCATCGTGCCGCTGTTCGCACTGGCCAACGCCGGCCTCGTCCTCGACCCGGGCTTCCTCGCCGATGCGTATACCTCCGCGATCACCCTGGGCATCATCGTGGCCTATGTCGTCGGCAAGCCGGTGGCCGTGGTCGGCAGTTCCTGGGCGGTCACCCGCCTCAGCCGCGGTCGGATCCGCCCACCCATTGGCAACGCCGCGGTGCTTGCCAGCGGCACAATCGCCGGCATCGGCTTCACGGTCGCTCTCCTGATCGCCTCGCGGGCATTCATCGGTGACGACCTCGACAAGGCCAAGCTGGGGGCGCTGTCGGCCGCCGCCCTCTCCGCCGTCGTGACGTGGATCGTCTTGCGACTCACGGCGCTGTTGCCGGTGCAGCGGCGGACACGCCTGCTACTCGGCGACAGCACACTGATCCAGGACCTCATCCCAGCTGTCGACCCCGACCACGACCACATCCGCGGACCGCGCCAGTCGGTGATCACCGTTATCGAGTTCGGCGACTTCGAGTGTCCCTACTGCGGGCAGGCCGAGACCAGTGTCCGCGAGCTGCTCACTGACACCGAGATTCGGTACGTGTGGCGACACCTGCCGCTTGTCGACGTGCACCCGCAGGCCCAGCTCGCGGCGCAGGCCACTGAGGCTGCCTCCGCCCAGGGCGCGTTCTGGCCGATGCACGACCGGCTGCTGCAATACCAGGACGCGCTGTCCTTCGACGACCTCATCGAGCACGCTGCTGCCCTCGGCCTGGACGTCGACCGGTTCGGCGCCGACCTCGCGTCTGGCGCGTACAGAACTCGGGTCGCCCAAGATGTCGAGTCGGCAGATCTCAGTGGCGTGTCAGGCACGCCGACCTTCTTCATCAACGGTCAGCGGCATCACGAGGCGTACGACATCGAGACTCTGACCGCCGCCGTAAGCGTGGAGCGACAGCGGCTGGCCGCCATCGGGCGGTGACAAGAGCAGATGTGGCTGAGCCATGCAACTCCGTCCTGTCGGCTATGTGCGTAAACCTCGCGTTGTGCGAGATGTCTCCGACCGACCGAGTTATGCACGCGAGCATCGTCGGTGTCCGGACTGCGCTGGCGCTGATGGCGACGGACACTGGCCCATTGGCCAGATACGGCTTCCAGCTGTCCCGCCGGCAAGCGTCCGGGGGGGCGGGGCCTAACCTTTGCCAAGCTCCCGGAGTGCCAGTGCGTCATGGACGCATTAGGCGACCTCCCGCTCAGGGTCGCCTATGAGCGGCTAGCCGGGATGGTGCGCATGCTCGGTGAGGACGTGCAAGCCATGGCTCTGCGCAACGCCTACGCCATCGACATGCCCGCGCCGGACACTCTCACTCGGCGCCGTGAGCGCAGTGCAGGCATCCATGGGCTCAGTATCGACACAATCGAGCTGCACGAGCGCAACATGATCGACGAGTTGGCACTCAGGCTCGTTCACGGGGAGCTACCGGTAGGTAGTTGACAAGCGGGAAGCACCACCGCACCTACCGGTTTGGTGCTCGGGCACGAGATCACCGGCGAGGTGGTCGAGGTCGGCCCTGGCTACCCAGCGGGAGTGGCTCACGCGCCTGGTTGCGCTCGACGAGTGGGCCACACCCATCCCCACTGGCGACTTCACAAAGTCCTTTTTTGGGCTGCTCTGTGACTACGTGGACATGCGGCACCTCTGAAACTTGCAGCCCTTCGCCGACCGTTCGACGTCCGCGCCAAGGTCGACAGATACTTCAACAGGCACCGGTTCAAACGGGGCGTCCACGATGAGCCGAGACCCCTGGACACAGACCAAAGAGTGAAGAGCCACGAGAGCTCGATCCCAAGTGGTTCACCGTTTCGCAGGTCGCCCAGCTTTTGGGTTATGGCGAAAGAAAGGTCCGAATGTTGATCATCTCCGGAGACCTTCGCTCCCTCAAAGATGGCCGTACTCGACGCGTGCTACCTGAGTGGGTAGACGACTACATTCCGAAATCGAGCGTTAAGTTCGGAGGACAGCTGGAGCCGACGACGCGGCGGCATAACCGAGAGGGCTCGATCTTCCCGTATCGGAATGGGTTTTGCGGCTTACGCGTGGATTGTGACGCCGATGGCTGGCGCCAGCGCAAGTATGCGTACGGAAAGAGCCGGCAGGCCGTACACGACCAAGTGCAGTCACTGGGTTGGCCGCCACATATCCTGCGGCAAGCTGCTCGAAGACCTCGACCGGGACGCCATGGCCTCAAGCGCCGCTATCTTACGAATGTCCGGCCGCGATCCGGTGGGCTGGCGCCTTCGGGTCTCAACGCGCAGGGGACCCCAGAGATCTGTCCCGTACTCCCGGAGCGCCACAGCGCTCCCGCGGGCGCCCACATATAGCGTGTGCATGACACGGGCGCGGGCGGCGGCAATGTCGGCCCGCGCATTGGCGCCGGTTGGCTGCACATCCCGGCCGTAACGCCCTACCAGGTCCCTGGCGCGCGACAGGTTATGAGCAATCTCGAGCAGGCGTTGATCTTGAGGGCCGGGGCCGGGCCAATATCCGGCCGAGCTGCGAACGATTCCCTCCGCCAACCCGCGCAGCGCCATCAGATCCGGCCCGGAGGCGCAGCCAGCGATACGGGCGGGATCAGCGCCCACAGTTGCGCCGCTGACTCGACGACGTGGCCCCACGTCCTCACTTTGGCCGGGCCGTTGCTGGGTGATACATCAAGCAACGCGATGACGAGTCCGCTCTCGCGGCCCGTCATCGAGGACAATGGGCGATGGCGCGATCGCTGTCCGCCATCGGGGCGTCTGGCAGGTCAGTGGGCATTCAGCCGAGCCGTAGCCCCGGTTCTTGTGATGGGCCCCGGCGCGAGGGCCCTGGCCATCGCCAGTCCCGCGTACGCGGCCGATTATCAGATCGAATCGTGGATTAGCTATGAAAAGCAGCCGACGCGGCAACGCCCGCTATGTCGGGATCGCGAAGATAGCTGCGAGTACGACGCCCGCCGCCGGCAACGTGACGAACCAAACAGCCAGCCCGCCGGTCAGTGCCACCGCGGTCGTCGACATGACAAAACCCGTCAGCAGGACGAGCATGGACACGCCGCTAGTAGCGAGCAGCAGCGTGCCAACCGCGCCCGCCTCGTCCCTTTGAAGACTCGAGACGCGGCCACTGCGGCGATTCCTAGGAACAGACCCCATCCGAGGACGCTCGGCGCCCACGGAACCGCCCGTAGGTCGGCAAAGCTAGGCACCGACTCATCACCCCAGCGCACCACGGTCAGCTGCCACCACGGTCGGCTGCATAAAGTATGCCGACACGCTGAGCGCTACCCAGACTGTGCCAAACACCAAACCGATCAAGCTCCATATGCGCTTGGCGGCAGGAGCGCTGAGGTGGATCGCGATGAGGACTCCAAGAAACGAGAGCGGGTTGATCAAACCGACCGCAATCGAGAGGTAGTCCGCGCCTATTCCTCGTACGACGGCAAGCGTTTCGGTGACATCTAAGCGATCACCGCGACGGTAAAGATAACGGCGCAGGACGAACCGGGTCGTCGTACGGGCAGCAATGCGCTTTTGTGATCATCCATCATGATCATGAATCAGCAATATCCTTGATGTCTTGATCAACATAAGGCCGGCAACCGCCGATCGCGCATCGCCCAGAGCGGTGACCGGGAGCCGTTGCAGGGTTTTACGCATCCCGTTGAGGAACAGCGCCACATCGCCACCGGCCATCGGGTCGGTGCAACGATGATCGCGCACACTCCCGAGCAGCACTGGTTGCACGACCGTGACGTAGTGACACGCACGATAGGTGGATTACTCAATGGGCCGAACTCCACGCGGATACGGTGGCCAGCCTTACCACCCCGAGGATATACAACCCCATCGTCGAGGCGTGTCTCACTTGAGCTGGTAACTGCACGGGCATTGATTCATTCGCCGTGGGCCATCCTTCTGGAGTCTGGGGGGTAAGTCTGTGCCCATGGGATGCGGTAGGTATCGACTAGTTCTTGGTGTCCTTTGAGCTGCTTGAGCCCGATGGGCTCCGCCTGGTCGGTGCCCGATTGCCGCACGGTTACGTCCGTGGCGAGGATCTCCCCGCCCGCCGCTGTAGCCTGCAGCCGCTGGGCTATGTTCACCGCGTCGCCGAGCACTGTGTAGTCCAGCCTGCCTGGGCCGCCGAGGGTTCCTGCGATCACCGTCCCAGTGTTGACTCCGATCCCGATCTGGAACGCCGGAAGACCCTCCTGTGCCGCCTCCTCATTGAGGGTCATCTGCCGACGCTGCATGGCGGCTGCGCAGACCAGCGCCCGCCGCGCGTGATCGGCAGTGGGACGGGGCGCTCCGAAGACGGCCATCACCGCGTCGCCGGCGAACTTGTCCAGCACGCCACCGTTGGAGGTAACGACCTCGACCATGGCTGTTAGGTGGCGTCCGACCAGGTCGACGACCTCCCGTGGAGGGAGCCGTTCGGCCAGCGAAGAGAACCCACGGATGTCGGAGAACAGAATTGTGGCCTCCACTTCTTCTCGAAGCGAGAGCGCCGCGGGCGAGGCCTCGACCAGCTCGGCAACCTCCGGTGGAAGAAAAGACGCCAGCGCTCTAGCGAACAGGGCACGCTCCTTCATGCGCTGAAATCGAAGGCCTAGTCCGGTTTGGGCCGCTAGGTCGGCGATCAACTTCTCGCTGGCCGGGGTGAGCGGCTCTCGCGGCGAGATAGTTACCGTCAGCGCCCCTAGAAGCTCTTCTTCGTGTGCGACCGGGAAGGACTGGCTGCCCGGCTGCATCTCCGCTAGCGCCTGCTCCAGGCTGTGGCCGTCGAGCGCGATGGGGTCGGGAGGCTGCCCGGTCAGTGGCCAGCGGGCTTGCGGTTGCAACAGATCGCCGAGACGTAGCCAGACGGTGACCTGTTCCGCGCCCGTTGCCTCGACCACCAGACGCGCCATCTGCAACAGGGAGTCGTCGGTGGACGCTCCCGCCATACCCCGGGAGAACTCAGAAAGCACCTCGTACGGGCTGGCTCGTTCGCCGTAGACGAGCCGATTGGCAAGTCGTCGGCTGCGTTCCCGGGCAGGCTGGAACGCAACGGCAATCACAGCGGTAGCGACGATTGGCAGGAACAGATCCTGATTCCCGCGGGAGCCGATGAGGGTGCCGACCCCGACGACAATGACGAGGTATACCGCAGTGACGAGCGCAGTTAGAAGTCCGTACACCACGGTACGAGTGATGAGCAGGTCTATGTCATACAGGCGATACCGCAAGATGGCGACCCCGACTGCTACCGGGATCGCAAGCCCGCCAACCGCCGTGAGAGCTGCGCCCGCCAGGTTCAGCAGGCCAGGTGGTGAGCGGGAGCCAAACCCAACTTCCCGGGGAAGCAACAGTAGCCAACCGATGACGGCGATGGCGCCGGCGTAGGTGAGCCACTCGAGCTGCTGACGCTCCACACCCCGAGCGCGTCGGAGCCGCACCAGCAGAGCAACAACAGTCGCGGCGGCAGCTGCGACCAGCATGATGAGCGCGACGACCATCAGGGTTGTGCCAATCGGGGCACGTGGGCTTCCCGGACTGGGGTCCAGCAGCTCGATGCCTCTGGCTGGCCACAAAAGCCCCAATGCAACAGCGGCCAGCACTCCGCCTGCTGCCAGTAGCCAGGCGACCGCCCACCAGCTACGCGATGGTGGCCGACCCGACGGAAACAGCAGGCTTGCCGCCACCAGCAAGGCCAGGTTGGCATACCAGGCGACTGCCGAAAGCCAGGCGGCTGCACTGCCCAGAGCAGACCGAGACCCGTCGGCTAGGGCATGAACAGCAATGCGAGCGGCGATGCCTGCCAGCAGCCCAAGGAGCCCGGCAACGCAGTACAACCAGCCGATGGGCAGTTCAGGCCTTTTCGACGCAACTACTGCGCCAACGATCGCAAAAGTTGCCTGTCCCAGAACCCAGAGAGCATCGTCGAGCCCGAACGCGGCTGGCCCGTTCACTGCAGGATTTGAGAGGCCGAGCACCAGATACAGCGCATAGCCCAGGAGGGCCAGCGGCACCACCACCCAGCTGAGCCGCCCAACGGCGCCTGCGGCCATCAGCGCACCTCCAGCCGGCACAAGCATTCCTTCGCCGCATCTGCACCAATCGGCCGGATCGACAGAGCGGCGCAATTCTGGACCGCCTGACTAGCTTCATCGGCGCTTCAGCTCCGGCGCTCATTACCCTATCCAAGCCGCGCACAAGCCAATGGCCCGCCAGGCTGCCTGGCGAGGACTGCAAACCGGACGGCCGATGGCAAGTTGGAAAGGTCGTGGCGCCCAGGCGGTCCGACCCGGCAGTCCCTGAGCCGGCGCCAATTGTCTACCGGGCATTGTTCGAACGAAGTTTAGATACGGAGGATCCGGCTTTATCCGAAGCATCCGCTAGCGATTCCTGGTCTTGCGAGCAGGCACCCGCCCCGGTCGAGAGGCTCAGTCCCTGTCAACGGCCAGTTCTTGGTTCCTGCTGGTCGCCAGGTAAAAGTCGCCATTCTTCGTTGCTTTTTTAGTGATTGGTGATCTTGGTGCCTCCTCGGTTTCGGGCTTGCCGCATGCGGTAGCTGTCGGCGTCGGTGATGACGAGATGGCAGTGGTGGAGGAGCCGGTCGAGCATGGAGACGGCGGTGGTGTGATCGGGCAGGAATCGTCGCCAGGATTCGAAGGGCCAATGTGAGCGCACTCCTAAGGAGCGTCGCTCATAGGCTGCGGCGACGAAGGGGAACAGCAGTTGGGCTCTGGTGTCGTCCACTGGCGCGAAGCCGAGTTCATCCCCACGATGATCAACTCATGACGCAGCAGTGTGTCAATGATCTTGCCGACGCTGTTGTCGGCGAGGCCGCGGTAGAGGGTATCGACCAGGCGGCGGCGCTGTAGTAGCGGACCCTATGATCGGCGTCGACCGCGGCGGATCCCAAGGCGAGCAGCAGATGGGATTTGCCGGTGCCGGCCGGACCGATCATGCACAGGTTCTCCGCGGCCCGAATCTATTCCAGGGAGGCGAGATAGTCGAAGCTGGCCATGGCACCGAGGAGGCGGTGAGGTCGAACTCCTCCAACGTGTTAGTGACCGGAAACATCGCTTGGCGGGGTCGGGTGCGGGCGTTGGAGGCGTCCCGGGCGGCGATCTCGGCCTCCACCAGGGTGCGCAGCAACTCCTCAGGGCTCCAGCGTTGGGTTTAGGCAGTGATCAACAGTTCCGGGGCGAGCCGGCGGCGTCGCGGCCATCTTCAGCCGCTTCAGCCCTCGGCCAGGTCGGCGGCTAGCGCCGGAGGCGTGGTTGCGGTCACTGGCTGGCTCCTTCGCTGGTGTTGATCTTGTAGGCCGACAGCGGCCGGTCGGCATGATAGGCAGGGACAAACCGGAACCGCGACCAGGCCAGCACCACCCAGAACAGGTGCAGCCCGGCTTCGACAGCCCAATCGATGATCAACGTTTCGCCCGACGTCCACACCCCCGGCCGACGGCGCCGATGATGATCACGACGCCATTCCGCCTTCACCCGCGCTGCCAGTCGCCGAAGGTTCCGCGAAGAGCCCTCATAGCCGACCGCCTGGGCCGCCGGCAACAACCGCTTCGCCGAAATCCGGCCTGGCGACCTGGCAAGCCGTTCAGCCACCAAATCCGCCGCCGGGTCGAAGTTCCGGCCGCGACGCTTCCGCGGCGCCCGTTCACCCGCCTGATGCGCCTCAATGATGTTCTTCACCGTTTTATGGTGGTGCCGCACACCGCGGCCGCACCCGGATACGTGCCCACATCCCGACAGGCGGCAAGACATCCATCCGTTCCTCGGCGTTCGTCACAATGGAGATCCCCCTCCGCGGTGCAGTGACCGGCTTCCACGGTCACCGTGAACCGCGGAAGGACCTCAACGACAACGACACGACGAACGAAGAACGGGGACTTTCACTCCCATCAGCGGTGACCTCTACCTGGCCACCAGTGGGGACTTTTCATGGGCCATGGACACCTGTCCCTCGGGAATCGGTCCCGATCGTGCACCGTTCGCTCCACGTATCGATCTCGCCCTCCCTACGGCTCCGGCGTAAAACGGGATTCGCCCTGTTCCCCGGCGCCATCTCCAGAGATGTGGCCTGGTGAGAGATCACCTGGTGCATTTCCAGTTATCGGGAGAGTCCTGCAGCGGCTAAGTCGGTGACCCCTGGAGCGGGGTCCGAAGGTCCTTTCCGCGAAGTTAGTGGCTCGGTAACGTGCCCTTTGTCACAACTCTTCCTCGCACGGGAGTGAAGCTATGACTCTTCCCACACAGACCGATGCCTCGTCGCTACTGTCGCT
Organism: Propionibacteriaceae bacterium; assembly: GCA_045806785.1. Classification (GTDB taxonomy): domain Bacteria; phylum Actinomycetota; class Actinomycetes; order Propionibacteriales; family Propionibacteriaceae; genus Microlunatus. The sequence continues at coordinate 19,414 of JBJMIR010000024.1, forward strand.
AAGTTCCTACGCCGTGGTTTCGGCGACGGCCCCGGTCGTGGCTCAGCATGCCGATGAGATTACGGCTCGCTTTTATAGCAGCATGTTCGCGGCACATCCTGAGTTGCTGCGAGTTTTCAATCAGGGAAACCAGGCCACTGGCGAGCAGAGTAAGGCGCTTGCCGGATCGGTGGTCGCATACGCCGTGCACCTGATCGACCCGAATGCGCCGCCGTTCGCCCACGTGATGCGACGGATTGCGTACAAACACGTGTCCTTGGGGGTCCGGGCCGAGCAGTACATCGTCGTCGCCCATTATCTGCTCGAGGCGGTGGCCCAGGTCCTAGGTGAGGCGGTCACTCCTGAAGTGGCTGCGGCGTGGGAGGAGGTCTACTGGCTGTTTGCCGTTCAACTGATCGGTGAGGAGGCGCGGCTTTACCAGCATGCGGCCGTCGATCCGGCGCAGCCGACTCGTCCGTATCGAATCGCTAAGACGATCGAGGAGACGGCCGACGTCATCTCTCTGGTGTTGGAACCCGCGGATGGCCTCCCGCTGCCGGAGATAGCGCCCGGCCAATACGTTTCGGTGTTTGTCAACCTGCCCGACGGTGACCGTCAGCCACGGCAGTACACCGTCTCCTCGACAGCAGTCGGCACGCGGCTCCAGATGACGGTTCGGCGAGTGCTCGGTAGGAACGGCGCACCCAACGGTCGAGTCTCCACCTATCTGCACGACCAAGCCAAGGTTGGCGACATCTTGGAGGTGAGCGCACCTGCCGGAGATTTCGTGCTAACGCCCTCAGATTCCCCACTGCTGCTGGCCAGTGCCGGCGCTGGCATCACCACCGTGCTCCCAATTGTGGAGCACATAGTCCGGACACAGCCGCGGCGACCGGTCATTGCGGCCCACGCCGACCGCACCGCTCAAGATCATGCGCTTCGCCAAACGGTCCAGCGCATGGGACATCAGGTCGACAACTTCACCTCCTACACCTGGTATGAGCATCCCGGCCCGGCCGACACCCGGATCTCTGGGCCGCCCAGGGCGACGGTGTGTAAACCGTCCGCTTTCAGTACTCGTCACCGCTTCAGCAAACACTTTCATTTTGCTCAAGCCCTTGATTGCCGTCCGTCCCGATCGCACGTCGCCGTACATCGCTGGGGCGTTCCTATCGCGGACGCCACGATGCTCGCTAATGGGTCGGCTCGCGCAGCGCACGCGCTATCGGATTGACGGCCTAGCGTCGTCGAGTCGAAGATAGATGTAAGCGGCGGCTAGAACGCCGGATATTCCGGCAGCGCATCCTACGGACGAAGTCGTCCGGCACGGCCGGCAACTCCGCCGGCAGTACGGCATCTGACAGCCGTTGGCTCCGCGCCCATCGTTGATGACATGAGGAACTTGATCCCTTCCCAAGGGGGTCGACATCACTCTCCCGCCCGCGGCCGTCGCCGCAGCGGTGATCAACACGCAGAACCATCTCACCGGTGCAGGTTGGCTAGCATCAGCGGCGTGGCCGCATCCCATGTCCTTTCCGGTAACCGGCGCGGTTCCAAGCGGTCAATCGTGCGTTTGCTTGATCGACTGGCCGATCTCGGCTCCGGACCTGCGGATCCTCCTGATGAGCGCCTCCGTCACGGAACGTTGATTTTCGCGTCAGTGCTGATCGCGCTGATCTCGGTGATCTGGGTCGCGACCTACCTCGCCTAGAACCTGCGCCCACTGGCTCGGCCCGTCCAGACCTGAGAGCACCTCGGCCGCATTGGCGCAGAACAGCTCGACAGGCGCAGGGTCGAACTGCGTGCCTGATCGCTGCCGCGCCACCTGGACGGCAGCGCTCAGCCCAACCGCGGGCAGAGGGGTACTCGACGGAGGCATGGGCTCGACTCGCCCTCGACGAGCTTTGAGGGGAAACCCGAAAAGGTGGGACCGAGGAGGATCAGCTCGCGGATGTCGAGTTGCCGATAGATATAGTGCCCACTGACGTTCTGGGAGTGACGAGCCGGACGACGGAAGGACGTGGATGCCCACCTCGCTCGAGGATTGCGACTGTGACAAGATCTGTCCGGAGTCCACCGATTGCACATGTATCTGGTTGGCGAGCACCGGTATCTGTGAATGTGACTGCTCCGGACCGATCGTCATCGGCCCGACCCTCTTGGCGGAGGACCGGATCGCGATCAGCTCCAAGGGAAAAACACTGGCTGAGCTTGGGGAGCTGCTCAACGGGCTATGCGAAGCCGAACTGCTTATTCCGGCTGCGCGTGCGCGCGAGGTTGTTGCCCTTCAATCCACCGAGACCACCGTCGCCGAGGTCATTGCGCAACTCGGCCTCGTCATCGGACAGGCCGGCCAAGCACAATCCAGGTACTGACAAGGACCTCCGGTCACGAAATAGCCGGGCCCGGAATCGGGCCGGCTATTGTTTCGACGGCTATGCGACGTGGCGGGCCGGAGGCGGTGTTGATCGCCAATCCCGCGGTGATGGGGGAGGGCTTGAACGCTTGGCAACGAGCCTGATGCCGAGCGACAGCTCCGAGACCAACACGGCAATGGCTGCGATCCTGACCACACGGATAGCTGCCGATAGAGCCCGAACAGCGTTCCTCACGCGGACGCCCGATGCCCCGGTAGAGCGTCGGCTTGCGATTCAGGGGGTCGGGCACCTGTCATGAATTCGCCGTCGACGGGGAGAGTGTGTCCGGTTATCCAGGCAGCATCATTGGAAGCAAGGAAGGCGATCGCGGCAGCCGGTGCGGACGCGCCGTCCGTAGCATGTGCTATGTGCCCGCCAACGCGAGCCTGACCTACCTCTTCTCCGACGTCGAGGGGAGCACTCGGCTCTGGGAGCGCCACCCGGCGGCGATGCAGGGTGCGCTGGCTCGCCACGATGCCATCCTGCGTGCTGCGGTCGAGGGCTGCGGCGGCACGGTGGTGAAGACCACTGGCGACGGGCTCATGGCCGTGTTCGGCTCGGCGCCGGACGCGATCACTGCGAGCCTTGCGGCGCAGGAGGGACTGCGCGATGAGCCGTGGAGCGAGACCGGACCGCTGCGCGTGCGCATGGGGACGCACATCGGTGAGGCGCAGACCCGCGGGGGCGACTACTACGGCACGGCCGTCAACCGCGCCGCACGCGTGATGGCCGCGGCGCACGGCGGGCAGGTCCTTCTGTCGGCGCCGATCGCCGAGCTCGTGGCAGGGTCGCTCCCCGACGACGTGCACCTGCGCGACCTCGGCACGCACCGCCTGAAGGACCTCGCCGGCCCCGAGCACCTCTTCCAGCTGGTGCGGCCGGGCCTGCCGGACACGTTCCCGCCGCTGGCGACCCTCGATGTGCGGCCGAACAACCTGCCGACGCAGACATCGGCGTTCCTCGGGCGCGAGGCGCTGCTCGTCGAGCTGCGCGCGCAGCTCGACGCGGCGTACGCGCGGCTGGTGACAGTCACCGGTCCGGGTGGGACGGGCAAAACGCGGCTCGCGCTGCAGGCGGCGGCGGAGCAGGTTGACCGCTTCGAGGACGGCGTGTACTTCGTCGACCTGAGCGCCGAGCGCGAGGCCGACGGCGCCTACGCCGCCATCGTTCGCACCGTGGCGATCGCCGGTTCTGGCGACGACCCTCCACTCGAGGTGCTCAAACGCGGCCTGCGCGAGTGGCAGTTGCTGCTCGTGCTCGACAACTTCGAGCAAGTGGCTGAAGCCGCGAGCGGCTTGGCCGAGCTCCTCGCGCACTGCCCGGGTGTCACCGCGCTCGTGACCAGCCGTATGGCCTTGCGCGTGCGCGGCGAGCGGCTGTTCCCGGTGCCGCCGCTCACGCTCCCCGCCGGCGACGGCGCAGTCTCGCTGGAAGACGCGCTCGCATCGGAGTCGGTCCAGCTGTTCGTCGAGCGCGCGATCTCGCTGCGGCCCGACTTCCAGCTCACAGACGAGAACGCGGCCGACGTCGCCGCCACCTGCCGCCGGCTCGACGGGCTGCCGCTCGCGATCGAGCTCGCCGCCGCGCGCATCACGCTGTTCGCGGTCGACGAGCTGCGGTGGCGGCTCGACCAACGGCTCGACGTGCTGCAGGGCGGGGGGCGCGACCTCCCGGCGCGGCAGCGCACGCTGCGAAGTACAATCGAGTGGAGTACCGAGCTCCTCACCGAGGCCCAGCACCGGGTGCTCCAAATGTTCTCGGTGTTCGTCGGCGCGCGACTGACCGACGTCGAGGGCACCGCGCGGCGACTCGCGGACAACATCGACGTGCTTGAGGGCATCGGCACGCTCGTGGATGACAGCCTCGTCCGCAACATCCCCGATGAGCAGGGACATCAGCGCCTGGCGATGCTGGAGACGATCCGCTCGTACGCGGCCGAGCAGCTCGACGCCGAGCCGGACTTCGCCGACGCCGTCCGCCGCGCCCACGCCGAGCACTACACCGAGCTCGCTGTCTCGCTGCGTGAGCAGCTCGCCCACACGGACCGCGAGCAGGTGCTCGCCGCGCTCCAGGTCGAGCTAGGCAACCTGCGCGCGGCGTGGTCTCACTTGGTGCAGCAGGGCGACGTCGTCCGGCTCAACGACCTGCTCGAACCACTGTGGGGCTACTACGACGCGCGCGGCGCCTACGGCGCGGCGATGGAACTCGGCGACGACCTGCTGAAGGTGCTGGCCATCCAGCCCGAGACGCCGCATCGCGTACGCGACGAGATCGCGCTTCAGATGAGCTTGGCACGCGCCCTCATCGTCGTGCGCGGCTACGACGCGGAGGTCGAGCGCAGCATCCGCGCAGCGGTGGAGCGTTCAGGCGAGCACGGCGACGCCCCCGAGCGCTTCCCCGTGCTGCGCAGCCTCGCGACCCTGCACCTCATGCGCTCGGACTTCGACAGCGCGCTCGAGATCGGCCGCGAGCTCCTAGCGATCGCCGAGCAGCAGCGCGACCCTATGCTGCTGTCCGACGCGCACCTTGTTTACGGGATGAACACCGCGTTCATCGGCGACGTCGACGACGGCCTGCAGCACCTCGACACTGCCATCGAGCACTTCGACACCCGAGCTGCGGGCCTCGTGAAGTTCCGCATCGGGCCGAGCCCCGGCGTCGTGGCTAACGTAGTGTCGGGCCTCCTGCTGTGGGGGGCCGGCTTCCCAGACCGCGCGGTCGCCCGGCTGGAGCGCGGCCTGACTGTCGCCGACGAGCTCGGGCACCCGTACTCGCGCGCCTACGCGATCTGGCACGCGGCCCTTCTGGACCTCTGGAGGTTCGACCTCTCGGCGATGGCTGCGCGAGCCGAGACTCTTCACGCTCTCGCCACCGCCCACGACTACCCCATCTGGCGCGCGCTCGCGGTGGTGCTGCGCGGGACCAAGATGATCGCAGACGGGGAGGTCGAGGACGGGCTTGCCGAGGTCGACCGCGGCTTCGACCTCTACGACGACCAGACGACGCCGCCGATCTTCTGGCCGCAGCTACTCCAGGTGCGGGCCGCCGGTCGGATGCTGGCGGGGCGGATCGACCAGGCGTTGGCGCTCGTCGCCAATTCAGAATCCCTCATTCCCGCGACCGACCCACAGGCACCGGACCTGGCGATCATGCGCGGCGATCTGCACATGGCGATGGCTCCGGCGGATTTCGTGACGGCGGAAGCGAGCTACCAGAACGCCTTCGACCTCGCCCGCGAGCGCGGCCTGCGCATGGCCGAGCTGCAAGCGGCGACGCGGCTGGCGACGCTGCACCGTGGCACGCCGCACGAGCAGGCCTCACTGCAGCAGCTGCGCGATGTCTACGACTCGTTCACGGAGGGCCACGACACCGTGCAGCTCGTCGCAGCTCGCACCGTCCTCGACGCACCGTCGGTGTGACCCTTAGCCGCGGCATGCAGCAGGTGCGGGTCGGCTTGCGGGCCAAAGGGCATGCGCTGTGACAGCTGGCTTCGGGGGTCGGGCTGGGGCTTGAGGCCGTTGGTGCTTCTGCTATCAGAGGTGGCATTCTTCGGCGCCGATCGCCGGCTGCCAGGTTGACCGGTTCACAGTCCTACTTGTCACCACATGCGATGGCAGTGAGGAGGCTTTGATCGTCCGGCCGCAGCCGACTCGAGTCCTATCGGTCAAGCTTGGCGACACAGTCGCGCGAATTTGCCGAATCCTGGCCAACAGCAACACTCGGCCGGCTGCCCGTCAGCGACGGAAGCCTTGATGATCATGTATCACTCGGCTCGATGGTCAAGGTAGTCGTTGCGTCCGGCACTCTGCCGGCTACTGACGTGCTCGCCATAGAAATGGTGTAGAGATGATCAGAACGAATCCGCCGACCTGCGGTAAGCCTCGGCGGCGGCAGCCGGCGCGTACCGTGGCGTTGCCAAGTGACTTCGTTGAGGGCTGCTCTGGATACAGTAAGCGCCAGTGAGTGGGCTCCGGGCGGATCAGCTCGCCAAAACCCCGTCCAGCCAGTCGTGGACCACTTGGTCGTATCGGCTTAGCGCGACGCCTTCACAATGGCCCCACTCGCCGGCGTCTGGGTCAAACTCCGCGAGCACTTTCGGGGAAGAAATCGCTTCGTAGAGCCGGCGAGTCTCCGCGTCTTCGGGTTGTGCCGTAACCAATGTCGGCACGGCAATCCGGTCCGCAGGGACGCGGTAGTCCTGCAACATTCGCAGGTATTCCGGGGCACTCCTTGCGCCGTGCGTCACCGCACGCGACATGAAAAAGTACTCGCGGCGTGGGTCGCGCTCGAACATCTCTGCAAAGGTACGCTCGGCCTCCGGTGCCGACGCCTCGACTTGCGCCCACAGCTCTGATGGCACCATGGCTCGGACCTGAGAGCCGAGATCGTATAGGCCGGGATCAGCTATCAAGGCGCGGACACGGTTCTCAAAGCAGGCCGCCCGCGGGGCTAGGTAGCCGCCGAAGCTGCGTCCGGAGAGCGCTATCCGCTCACGATCGACTTCGCGGCGTTCGGTTGCCAGGTCCAGGATCGCGGCAAAGACCACTTCGTAGTCGGGACGGAACACCAAGCCCTGGTCGTAGAGCGCCGATCCTTGACCGGAAAACACCGGCTGCCAGGGCAGCCCCTTCGGACAGAACTGGGCCACCTGGGATGCGGACTTCTTCACCCCGGCGGCCCCGGCGCTTCGAGCGGCGCCCTGGCTCTTCGTCCGCGGCGACCATGAACTGTGCAACCGGGCCGGCCCTGGCTGGTTCCGCTTTCTTGAGCCGCGACCCATGCCGCCGACGTGCCAGGACCTCACGCCGCCCTATTCGGTGAACCTCGGAGGGGTGCGGATGCTCGTACTCGACACAGCGATGGCCAGCGACAAGCCTCCCCTTGACCCCGATCCCTACATCTCCCAGTTCGCAGCGCTCGGAACAATGGCCGGCTCGAACGCCTGGCTGCTCGCCCACAAGCCGATGTGGGGCCTCCTCCCAGACTCAAGCGGCACCAGCGTAACGGTGCTAAACCCCACCCTCCAGGCGGCCTCGGACAATTCGCTTCCGCCCACGGTGCGGCTGGTGCTCACCGGCCACATCCACCTCGCCGAAGTGCTCACCTTCACCGGCGACCGGCCGCCGCAGATCGTGGCCGGAATCAGCGGCACCCTTTTGCTCCCCCAGATCACCGCTCCGCTCGTCGGGATGGACGTGGCCGGCCAGAGGCTCACCACCGCCACAACACTCGCCCAGCACGGCTTCTTCACGTTCGTCCCCGGCCCGCAGGGCTGGGCCGCGACGATCCGAGACGTCAACGGCAAGCCGATAGCGCACTGCCAGCTCCGCGGCCGCTCCACCGCCTGCGGACAACCACGGCGCTAGACAATCTAGGGAGCGGTCATCAAGGTCTGCCCTTCTGCCACCGTTGTGCGAACTGCCGATACTCGAAAAACGGTGTGCCCACCGGGGCTTCTGGCCGTTGGCTGCTTCCCAACAAGGCGGGTGGCCGGCCGGCGCGCGACTTGCCGATGACGATGCCGGCGTTCGCGCACTCCAGTCGCTGGTGCACATCGCTAATGGCGCTAAAGCTTGCTCCGCGTGAGCGCCAGAAGTCGTGCCCGCCGGCGTTCGGTGAGCGTCTTATGGGCCGTCACGGCTTACTGGGAGCGCTCGGGCGTCGGTAAGTCTCGGTCGGCGTTCAACGCTTCAAGGGCCTCGCGCCCATTAGCTTCTTGGCCCTTGTCGCGAGTGCGGGGTCGACGCTGACCGGCGAGCTGTTGACGGCTGTTCTGACCAAGGGAATGAGAGTTCATCGCGCCCCGCCGCCTGTTAGGACCTGGGCGACAAGATCACGCCGGCTTCGCACGCCGGTCTTGTCGAAGATCGACTTCAGATGATCTTTGACTGTGTACATGGACAGGTGCAGTTGGGCGCTGATCGCTTTGGTCGATGCCCCGCGGAGCACCAGCAGCGCTACCTCGGATTCTCGTGGTGTGAGCCCAACCGAACTAAGCACCAGTGGTGCATTGCGGCCGGGGTGAGCCGGCTCGATGATCACGGCGATGTCACCATTGACTGAGCCGTGCAGATGAGTCGCATGAACCACTAGCCAGTCGCCACCGATGCTCCGTACCCGGACAGTCGGTGAGCTATATGGCAAAGCTGTGCCATGGTCGATGCTCCGCAGGCACGCAGCTGCGGCGTAAATGGCAGCTGGAAGCCGTCCCGACTTGGAGGAGTAGTCAGCGAAATGGGCCAACATGCGCTCCGCCTCGCCGGTGATGGCCGCCAGCGTGTAGTCCGGATGCAGAACCACGACGCCGGGAGCGACGGCCGGGAGCCGTTCGGTTCCCGGGCCGGCGAGGCTGAGCCGGCAACCGTTGCCCAGGCTGGCCGCAACGCGTTCGACAAGTCGCACCTCGGCTGCGGTGAACCCGCATGGCGACGCTGCCCGATGCAGGCACAGGTATCCCCAGCAGCCCGACGCGGTGACCAGTGCGGCGCGCAGCTCGTCACCGAGTCCTAGCGGCGCCATGATCTCCCGATACCGGGTGCTGCTGGTTCGCTCACCGCCGGTGGCCGCATCCAGGGTCGAGACATGGCGGGCGCTGGTGGCCAGCGAGTGGAATGTGTTCACATCCTCCCCGCCCAACTCATTGTCGAGGAACTCATCAGCCGCATCGGTTAGTGGATCCTCTTGGAACGCGCCGGTGAACAACAGCGTCGACGGGTCGGCGGTGGCAAAGAAAATGGCATCGACAGGAAGCAACGCGTGGATCCCCCGCATCAGCTCCGCCTGAAACGCGGCGCCACGAAGCCCTAGGGAGCAGCGGCGTACCAGATCATCCGCGTGTCGTGCAACGGTGCGGCTTGGCGACACACTCATATCATCCTCCCCGACGGTTGTCCAGAAACATCCCACTTTGGAGGGATGGTGCGATGATCACGGGCGCCCAACCATGGCGCCATGACTAACAACAGCACCAACAAGCACATCGTCGAGGAGTTCATCTCCGCCCTGTTCAGTAACGGTGACCTGACCGCCGTCGATCGACATCTCGACCCAAGACTCATCAGCCATGATCCGCCGCTCTGGGGTGTCCCCGAGGGACCGGAAGGCTGGCGCACAGCAGCCGAGGTCATCCGACGCGCCTTTCCCGACTGGCGCAGCGACATCCAGCACATGATCGCCGAGGATGATCTTGTCGCCGAACACTTCCTTGCCCATGGCACCCACCGCGGCTCGGTGATGGGTGAGACACCGACCGGACAACACGTCGTCATGCCTGGCATCAACATCTTCCGGATCACCAACGGAAAGATCGTCGAACGCTGGGGGCAGCTGAACCAACTAGGACTGCTGCAGCAGCTCGGCCTACTCCCAACCGCAGTGTCCGAAGAGCAGCTCGCTACGCAGCAATAACCTCGGCCCCGTGGCCCTCCGCCGACAAGTCGGCTCACCGGGGCAGCATCACCAGCTTGTCCGAGCAGCAGGCCACCTCCGGAGGGAGTGTCCGACGAACGGTGTAAGTGGCCCAACACGCTGAGCTGCGGCTTGGCGGGAAAGGGTCGCTATGACCGAAACACTGTTGGGCGTGAGTCCACCATTATCGAAGGATCCGGCTGATCCGCCCTCTGCTGAGGAGCTGGCCGCGGCCAAGGAGTTGGTCCGTCAGGCGCGCGCCCAGGGGTCGCATTGACCGGTCCGGGCGGGTTGTTGAAAGCACTGACCAAGACCGTGCTCGAGACGGCCTTGGAGGAGGAGATGGCGATGCGCCCGGCCCGTGAAGATCAACTAGACCTGCTCCAGCGTCTCCGCGCAGGACGGCCGGCAGGCTACTGAACAGATCGACGCGACTCGGAAACATCCAGTCCGAGCCTGCAAGCACGTTGGCTACCGCCCGACCAAGATGCACACCAGAGCTGATCACGAGACACTCCGGTCACCAACACCCCCGCCGCATCACGGGTTGCTTCTCTCAGGTCTGCCTGTCCTGCAGTGGGTCCTCATACTCCATCTCCAGCCGCAACCACGCCTCTCGCGCCTCATCTGGGCTGAGCAGATAGCGCTCCTCGCGCGGCAGATTGAGATTGATGAGCCAAGAACAGGCGCAGTCGTGGTCAGTCGTCTGGCGCGCTCGGCACTCTTCGTGGTGGTGATCGGCACGAGTCATGACCCCTCAGATCGGTTGTGGGATATGTGCCCCGCTACGCTAACCGGAGATCAACAATCTCCGCGCCGAAATGACGTTGAATCCCGACATGCCATGGTCACCCGCTTTTGGCGCGACGAGACGTACTGGCCGCGCACCCGGCCCCACCCCCTTGGCGTTCTTTACCCCACGAATCAAGCTGGCCAGCTTGAGGTGACCCACCGGTCATCGTGGATCGTCCAGCTCACGCGCGTAATGCGGCGGATGAGCCTCTCAGCCAAAGGCCATTAACCGGCGGAGCATGGAGTAGCTCGGGTACTTCTCGGTCTTCACTTTGTCCAGCAGGACCGCCGCATATGCCGGGACGTCATCCGGCGCGAGCAGCTCCTCCACCATATTCATCATGGTCACCGACGGGTTGCGGTCGGAGGCGATCTTCTCGAGGAGCAAGTCGACGACTTCACCCCGGACATCGACGCCTTCGCCGTTGCTCGCCATATCTGCCTCCTGCGATGTGCTGTGAGCCGATCCGGTCGTTTCCTAGTAGAGCATGGGCTTGTCAAACGCTGGCTCTCAGGAGGGATCTTGTCCGCCGCTTGGTAAGGCAGCCCGCCTAGGTTCGTCCGGTTGGCATCATCTACGGCCACCTGCGCCCCACCTTGGACGCTGTGTGTCTCACTCAGTACCACAGCGCCGACACACTTCAAGTCATCATCGGTTTACGGGAGAAGCTAAATCTTGGTGCTGAACTAGTGGTTGACGACAAATGTGAGGAATAGCCCCCTTGACAGCAACCACTTTCCGCGCGCTACTGAAGTTACAGGGATGGGCTCCAGCTCCGCGGCGACGAAACTCAACGGCTGCTCAAGAACAAGCACCAGCGTCCGTCTGAGGCCGTGCGGCCATCAGCCGGAGAAGAAACGGAATGAGGCCTGTGAAGAACACGACGCCGAAGCCATGATGCAGAAGCTGCTGCGGCCGTTCGAGTTGGTGTTGTTGGCGGTGATCGGTGGCGTGGAATGGGTTATTGGTTGGGTGGAGCGGCAGAGCACACCGATGAAGCTCGGGTTGGGGATGTTGTTGGGTGTGGCCGCGACAATGACGGTTGCCGCAATCTATGCAGA
>JBJMIR010000025.1:0-46788 GCA_045806785.1 Propionibacteriaceae bacterium
AAGGCTTCGACTTCGCCGCGTACCAGGTCGTGATCAACGCGGCTGGATATACGAATGTGGATGCAGCCGAGACACCGGCCGGCCGCCGAGAAGCATGGGCGGTCAACGTCGGCGGCGTCAAGGCCTTGGCCGAGGCGGCCAGCAGACACCGCTTCACTTTGGTGCACATCTCCTCCGACTACGTCTTCGACGGCTCGGAACCGGTGCATACCGAGGATGAGCCCGTCTCGCCGCTGGGTGTCTATGGGCAAACCAAAGCGGCCGGTGACGCATTGGTCGGATCGTTGCCCGCGCATTATGTGCTCAGGACCAGCTGGGTGATCGGCGATGGCCATAACTTCGTGCGCACTATGGCGTCTCTGGCGGACCGCGGCGTGCATCCTGAGGTCGTGGATGATCAATTCGGCCGACTGACATTCACCACTGAGCTCAGCCGAGCGATCCTTTATTTGCTGCAGGTGCAAGCGCCGTACGGAACCTACAACATCAGCAACGACGGCGAGCCTATGACGTGGGCCGCTATCGCGCGGGCGGTATTCGCCAGCCGCGGCCGTAACGCAGCCTCAGTGAAGAGCGTGACGACTGCGCAGTATGCAGCAGCTAAGGCGCTCGCACCGCGTCCGCGGTACAGCGTCCTCAGCTTGGACAAGATCATCAGCTCCGGGTTCCAACCGGCGGATGCGATGACTGAGCTGCAGAACTATCTGTCGGCTCTGAGCTAGCCCCTGCATGATCGAGATCTGAGTCGACCTTGCGCTGCGGCCCACGAACAAAAATCGCGCTGAGGGTCAGAAGCAAGCCGGCGATTGCCACAGCGACGAAGCCCGCCTGAGCACCCCAGCTGTCAATCACCTGGCCGACAACAGCTGCGCCGCCGGCCACACCTGCCGCCAAACCAGTCGAGGTCCAAGCCAGCGCTTCGGTCAGCCGGGTCTGCTCTACGGCCGACTGGGTAACGCCAACGGATGCAATCAGAGTGGGTGCAATGGCCATGCCGCTAAGGAGCAGCACCATCGCAACGCCCAGCGGGTGAGCGATGAAAGGAAGCGGCAGCAGCGACAGCGCGAGCAGGGTTGCGCTTACCCGGAAGCGCCGAGCGGGCGAAGCACGCCAGGTGATCGCTCCCGTTACCGCCCCGGCGACCAACGATCCGAACGACCATGCAATCAAGATCAGACCGGCGTAGGAAAGCACGCCCGATTCCTTCGCGAAGGCAACGACGTTGACTTCCATGCCGCCGAAGATCATACCGAGAGCACTGCAGGCGATCGCCACCGGCAGCAAGACCTGCCACGGCAGCCGGATCGACCGGTGATGGCCCTCTGAAGTCGAATGGATCGGCGGCTGCGTACTGCGCTGAGCCGCCAGCGCCACGGCACCAACGAGCCCGACAGCGGCGCTCACAGTGATTCCGAGCGCCGGATGCAGGGCTGTGGCGAGGAAGGTAACCACGACCGGTCCGATGATGAACACCACTTCGTCGAGCATGGCCTCGATGGCAAACGCGGTGTGTAGCAGGGGCGAGCCGTCCAGCTGGCGAGTCCACCGCGCCCGGACGGCCGATCCGGCGAGACTGAAACCGACCCCGATCCCGGCTGCTGCGGCAAAGTTCACCGGCAGTGGCCAGCCAAGCTCGATTGCCGAAACAAGGGTTGCCACACTGACCACGTTGATCATGACCGTGAGAAGCAGGACGCGGGCCTGGCCCACGCGGTCGGTCGCACGGCCCCACAGCGGCGCCACAACGGCCGCGGTCACGGTAGCTGCGGCGGTGAGCAATCCTGCTAACCCATATGAGCCGGTGGTCAAGGAGACCAGCAGCACGATGCCTAGGCCCGTCATGGACAGTGGTAGCCGTGCCACGAAGCCGGCGACACTGAACGCCACTGCTCGGCGGTCCGACAGCACCTTTCGGTAGGTCTGGAGCCCGGCGGCGATGTTGATTACCAAGGGGGACGACCCCCTTTGAACCCCCGCGATGTTGATAGACCTCCTCCGGATACGCAAAGATCACGCCTGTGGGTGATCACTCGGCTATTCCTGATGACACATCCAAAGTTCACGTTCAGGGGGCCAACCAGCTAGGCAACGTGCTCGCGCCATATGAGGCCGTCCTGCTGGTGTCCTTCGGCGGCCCCGAGGGTCCGCAGGACGTCATGCCGTTCTTGGAGAACGTCACCCGCGGCCGCGGCATTCCCACTGAACGACTGGCCGAGGTCGCCGAACACTACTTCTTATTTGGTGGCAGAAGTCCTATCAACGACCAGTGTCGCAAGCTGCTGGCAGCCCTGAGGAACGAATTGGGCCGTCGTGGCATATCGATGCCGCTGTATTGGGGGAACCGCAACTGGAAGCCGTATCTCGGTGCCGAACTGCCCTTGATTGCACGAGACGGTCCTCGGCGAGTGCTTGCTTTGGTAACCAGCGCTTATCCTTCATACTCCTCATGCCGGCAGTATCGAGAGAATCTGTTCGACGCCGCTCAGGACACCCAGCTTCAGATTGACCGAATTCGTCACTATGCCAATCACCCGGGTTTCGTCGAAGCATCTGTGGACGCCTCACTGAAGGCACTCGAGGCGCTAGGCGAGAAGGCCGATGACGCCCGACTGGTCTTCGTCACTCATTCCATACCAACCGCTATGGCCGAAAGCGCGGGACCGGCACCTCGAAGCCGCTCTGGTGCATACGTCGACTGGCACGCAGGCGTCGCATCGGAAGTGACCGACCGCGTAGGGGCGCACCGTGGCCATAACTACGCCAGCGACCTCGTCTACTGTTCCAGGTCGGGTCCGGCTAGCCAGCCCTGGCTGGAGCCAGACGTCAATGATCATCTGCGCCAGCTCGCCACCGAGGGCGTACCGGCAGTCGTTGCTGTCCCCATTGGCTTTGTCTCCGACCATATGGAAGTGGTCTTCGACCTGGACACCGAGGCGGCTGCCACAGCGGCAGAATGCGGCATAGCCTTCGCCCGAGCAGCCACCGCGGGGGACCATCCAGCATTCGTCGGCGGACTGGTTGATCTGATGGCCGAACGTGCCGCCGCTGCCCGTGGGGAGAAGCCGGAAAAGCCAGTCGTTGGGTCGGCACCAGTCGGCTGGTATAAATGCTCGACGAACTGCTGTAGGAACCTGCGAGAACCCGGTCGCCCCACCGTCTGTGAGTCGGCCGACTAAGTCGGTTTTTAGGGCTTGGTTCGCGGGTATCTCCGCGTCACGAAATGGTCACGACTGGACAGCCAGAATCCGCTCTGGAGTGGGAATTTTAGACACGTGACTGCGTTATAGCGGGCGCGAGCACACATAGCACGCATATCGGTTGATTCGTGTGATATGACTTCGCACGAGTCAGATATGATCTGGGCTTTCGAGGCCCGGGAAGGCAAAGATGGCGACCGATTACGACGCCCCTCGCAAGACCGATGAAGAACTGAACGAAGACAGCATCGAAGAGCTGAAGACTCGCCGTAACGATAAGAACTCTGGAAAGGTCGACGAAGACGAGGCTGAGGCTGCGGAAGCATTCGAGCTTCCTGGCGCAGACCTCTCTCATGAAGAACTGACCGTCCGAGTGCTACCACGTCAATCCGATGAGTTCACCTGCGCTAGTTGTTTTCTGGTACGACATCGCAGTCAGATCGCCGAGGTAGGTCCCAACGGAGAGGCATATTGCTTCGACTGCGCAGGATGATCACAACGGTTGAGTGATCTGCGAGCCAAATGGCCCCGCTGAAACGGCCCTGTAAAACGGCCCCGTCAAACGGTCATGTCTAAACGGCACTAGCTGGCAGCTGCATGATCACTTAGGCTTGAGGAACCGAACGCGTACGCAGCGACGAACGTCCTAGTGCGGTGGTTGCTGTGCCACGGGGGCCGCGATAACGCAGGTGCACTTGATGTACCGGGCTGATTGGGGGCAGTCAGTCCGGACAGAACACCACCTCGCGCCCCCGAACGGGTCGCGAGGTGGTGCTTCGAACGGAACTAAATTTTGACCTTTATCTTGCCGCCCTCCGGCGAATCGTTGCCGATTTCCTTCTCCCAATGCCGCGCCGCCATGCGTTGGGTAAGCAGTTGGGTAACAGCGACGCCGACAGCGCTAGCCATTGCCCAGCTGACCGCTGTCAGCACAGGGGTTTCCGGATCCGTCGGTGACGGTGGTTCGTTACCGGTGGCCAGCTTCCAGCCCGCCTTCAGCAATCGCTGTGCGGCGATCGTCGTAACGGCTCCGATCACTCCGACGTAGAGCTTCCAGAGCAGTTTCTGCGTGGGTCCCATCGCCTCACCCTTTCATCTCATGCGGTCCGCGATACGCAATGCCGCTCAGTGATCGCATCTTAGTGCTGGTTCGCCTCCGAGCATGACGTGCCGTCAGGCCGCGTAAGTTACCTCCATGCTGTTTCGCGAGCGGCTCACGGTACCGGTTGTCTGGTGGGCACTCGCAGCCTTGTTCGCCCTTTCAGTGCTGCTTGCCGTAGGCGCCTACCTCGGCCCGATCTGGGGAATCGGAAGCTCCGTCGCCACCATGCTGATAGCGGCCACCATCTTTGTTTCCGCATCGGTGGTGATCAGCGTCGATGCTCATGAGATTCGGGTCGGCAGGGCAAGTATCGAGCACGCCTATATCGCCGACTGTCGAGCGCTGGATGCGGAAGAGACAAGTCGTCGCGCCGGTGTGGAGGCTGACGCCCGGGCTCATCTGGTGCTCCGGCCTTATGTCAAAACGGCGGTCGAGATCACGCTCGATGACGAGGCCGATCCGGTTCCGTACTGGCTGGTTTCTTGCCGGCGTCCGCAACAGCTGGCAGCGGCACAGCAGGAAGCAGCCTCGTCTACGCTGACCGAGTGATCGAGTCCATAACCGCCATCGACGTGCTGCTGCAGCAGCTCGATCCTGGCCTTGAGCCCCCGTCGTACGCACATCCGGGCGACGCCGGAGCTGATTTGCGGAGCAGGGAAAGCTTCGAGCTCCAGCCGGGCGAACGGCGGCTGGTGGGTACTGGAGTCGCCATTGCCTTGCCCGTCGGTTACGCCGCCTTCGTGCATCCACGATCGGGACTGGCGGCCCAGCATGGCATCAGCATCGTGAACGCACCAGGCACGGTGGACGCCGGCTACCGCGGCGAGATCAAGGTGTGTCTGATCAACACCGACCGGAAGTATCCGGTGAGCATTGCTCGCGGAGACAGGATCGCTCAACTGGTCATCCAACCCGTGAGTGTTGCTGCATTCGTCCCAGTCAGCGACCTCCCGGACTCGACTCGGGGAGTTGGCGGCTACGGATCAACCGGCGGAATAGTGGGTAGTGCCAGTGGGGACCAGAGCATGAGTGTGTCGAGGGAACGCGGATGATCTTCAAGAGGGGCCGGAAGCGCGACAGCGAGTCGTCGGTTCAGGAATCCGCCGACGACAATCCCGAGGATCTTGCGGAGGCTGCCGATGACGGAACCGAGGCTGCCGAAGACGCTGATGATGCAGATCTGGCTGCCCTGGAGGGCATGGACTGGCGAAGCTCTGGACCGTACGACATCGATGAAGTCGAGAGCATCGAGAGCACTGAGGAAAGTCCCAAGATCGACCTTGGCAGCTTGATCCTGACAGCGGTGCCGGGATCCGAACTGCGGCTGCAGGTGGCCGAGGACAGCGGTGAAATCGTCTCGGCGATGCTTGTCATCGAGACGACCATTGATCCGGGGGTGGGCGGTGAGCCGCCGACCGGTGCCAGCCAGCAACCTCAGACATATTCCTCGGCGCTGGAACTTGGCGCGTACGCGGCTCCCCGCAGCGGCGGCCTTTGGGCAGAACTCCGGGATGAGATCTCCCGGAGCGCCACGGAGGCTGGTGGCACCGCTTCACTCGCGGAAGGACCGTTTGGCGTAGAGCTGAGGCGGCTGATCCCTGTCACCACGCCGGACGGTGAGGAGGGATACCAGCCGTCGCGCATGTGGGTCGCTGAGGGGCCGCGCTGGCTGCTTCGCGGCATCGTGTACGGACAGGCGGCAATCGAAGATGACGCCGACTCTCCGGTCGTCGCTGATGTGCTCTCAGCGTTCCGGCAGGTCATCGTGCGGCGCGGCGAGGAGCCTATGGCGCCTGGTGACCTGCTGTCGCTCACCATGCCGAGCAACGTCGTTCATGAGCCACAGGACGCCGACACTCAGTAGCGAGCGGGCACAAGTCATTGACCGACGTGGGATGCTTGGAATGCGGAGGTGATAGGCGATGGCTAAAGAAAACCTGCTGCAACGAGCACTGCGTCGGTTCGCATCATCAACTGCTGAGCTTGAGTCCGAGGAACTACAACGCACCGTCCGCGAAGAGGGCGCAGTCCCGATTCAAGACTGTGAGGACCGCCAGCGCGTCCAGCTCACCGGAACTGTTTCAACGGTGACCATTACGCCCCGGGCCGGACATCCGGCATTGGAGGTTGAACTGCGCGACGGATCTGGTGCGGTGACGCTGGTGTGGCTTGGTCGACGGCAGATCCCTGGAATCGATCCAGGCCGGACTTTGAAGATTTGGGGCCGGATCAGCTGCCACGAGGGTAAGCGGCTCATCTACAACCCGCGCTATGAGCTGATGCAGACACCAACGGCGTCGTGATAGGCAGCGCTAAACTGCCTCGCGCATGAGCGAGCGACCAGCGGAACCGAAGACCGAATCACACGACGACACACCATCGGTGACTGCCGAGACCCCGCAATTCCATTATGTTGAGGAGTTCGTCCGCTATCAGCTGAGCCAGTCGCTGGGTGGCGCGCGGGGCATGATCGAATCGGCGCTACCGTTCATTGCTTTCACGATTGCCTGGGTGATTTCTCGGCAGCTTTATGCGGCCCTCGCCGTCGCTGTTGGAACCGCGTTGCTGCTGGCGCTCATCCGCATCGTCCAACGGCAATCGATCAAGTACGTCATGCAAGCGGTGATTCCGACCGCCATTGCTGTTCTGATCGCAACGCGCACTGGCCGAGCTCAGGACGTCTTCCTGCCGGGCATCCTCTACAACGGAATCCTGGCGGTGCTCTCACTGGTGAGCGTCGCCATTCGCAAGCCGCTGGTGGGCTTCATCATTGGTGCCGCGGCAGGCGACCCAACCGGTTGGACCAAGGATCCCGGGCTGGTCCGGATGACGTCGAAGTTGACTCTTGTCCTTGCCGTGCCGTACATCACCCGATTTGTGATCCAGTTGCCGCTGTTCCTTGCTGGTGAGGTGGTGTTGCTCGGGATAGCCAAAGTCGTCCTGGGCTGGCCAATGTTGATCGCTGCCCTCACGGTGATCGGGCTGATGCTCTCCAAGGGAAGGACACCCATGGAGGACTCGGCTCTGGCCGGCTCCGACGATTAGACCGCTTGAACGCGGGGCGTCGGCGTCTTGGAGATGTTGATTGCCTCGTCGCGTGGCGCGAGCATCTCAGCAAGCTCCTTCTCAAAGTCCTGGGCTGTCACGAAGAGTAACTCGTCACCTGCCTCCAAGGAGCCGTCGCTGTCGGGCGGTCGAGCATGCCCATCGCGGATGATCGCCACCAAAACGACATCGCCCGGCCAGTTCAGGTCGCCGATGCGCGCACCGACTGTTGGGCTGTTCGATGGCAACGTCATTTCCACCAGATTGGTGGCCCCCTCGTGGAAGGTCAGCAACCTCACAAGATCACCAACCGTGACAGCCTCCTCAACGAGCGCCGACATCAGCCGCGGTGTGGAGACGGCGACATCGACGCCCCAGACCTCGTTGAACAGCCACTCGTTCTTGGGATGGTTTATCCGGCCGACCGTGCGTGGCACGCCAAATTCAGTCTTTGCCAACAGCGACATGACAAGGTTCACCTTGTCGTCACCGGTGGCGGCGATGGCTACATCGCACGTGTCGAGGCCGGCTTCCTCGAGTGAAGACAACTCACACGCATCAGCCAGCAGCCACTCGGCCTCGGTCAAGGTCTCGGCCTTGATCGCGTGCGGATCCCTGTCGATCAACAGCACCTCATGCCCGTTCTCCACCAGCTCGGCCGCGATCGACCTCCCCACATTGCCGGCTCCAGCGATTGCTACCCGCATCGTCATCCTTCTCTCGGCGGCGCAGAACCGAGTATGGTCTCCACCTGCGCTAGCTTGCTGTCCGCCACGGCGGCGTACACCAGATCGCCATCCTGGAAGATGCTGTTGCGCTTGGGAATCATGCCCGATCCCAACCGGAACAAGAACGGGATGCGAGCTCCAGTGGCTTCCTCGATCTGCTCGATCGTTCGACCAACCCAATCCCGGTCAACGTGTACCTCGATGAGCCGTACCGAACCTGACGGATCCCGCCACTGCGGCTCGGAACCGCTGGGCAACAGACGCCGTAAGACCTGATCGGAGGCCCATCGTACGGTTGCTACGGTCGGAATCCCGAGCCGCTCGTACACCTCGGCACGGCCAGGATCATAAATTCGAGCTACCACGTTGTGTACGCCGAAGGTTTCGCGTACTACCCGGGCCGACAAGATATTGGAGTTGTCGCCACTCGACACCGCGGCGAACCCCTCGGCGTCCTCGATACCGGCCTCGAGCAGCACCTCGCGATCGAAGCCGACACCATTTACAGTCTTGCCCGCAAAGTCCGGGCCAAGTCGACGGAATGACTCTGCGTTGAGGTCGATTACCGCAACAGTGTGGCCCCGCCTCTCCAGGCTCCTCGCCAGGGTGGATCCCACCCGGCCGCAGCCCATGATCACGATGTGCACACAGCCGAGTCTAGTGAACGAGCTCGGCAAACCGCGTGACGGAAGTAACCACGCTGGACTGGGGGTCGCTGCTGATCGCGGCTGCAGTGCAGGTGTTGTGGCAGCGACATTAGGGTTGCACTGTGGTGAATGTTGCCGATATCGGCAAGCGACTGCTGCTGGGCCGCAAGCTGCGCAGCACCCAGCTCCACGAGACGCTGCTGCCGAAGCGCATCGCGCTGCCGGTCTTCGCCTCGGACGCCTTGTCCTCGGTCGCATATGCGCCAGATGAGATCTTCTTGACGCTGTCTTTGGCAGGGCTCGTCGCCTATTCCTACTCCTGGAAGATCGCCATTCTGGTCGCCATCGTGATGCTGGTGGTCGTCGCGTCCTATCGGCAGAACGTGCATGCCTACCCATCGGGTGGGGGTGACTACGAGGTGGCCACCGTCAACCTCGGACCGAGTGCCGGACTAACCGTCGCGTCGGCGCTCTTGGTGGACTACGTCTTGACCGTCGCAGTGTCGATTTCCTCTGGGGTGCAGAACGCCAAATCGGCCTTTCCGATCTTGGACGGCCGTGAAGCATGGGCGGCAGCTGCCATCGTGGTTGTGCTGATGGCGCTCAACCTTCGGGGCGCACGAGAATCTGGCACCCTGTTCGCCATTCCCACCTATTGCTTCATGTTCGCGATCTTGAGCATGGTGATCTACGGGCTGTTCCGGATCCTGGTGCTCGGCGACCAAATTCAGGTTGACAGCGCAAAGTACGGTATCGAGCCGGACCCGAAATACGCAGCCTTTGCCGGCTTCGCGATGATCGCTCTACTCGCCCGCACGTTCTCCTCCGGATGTGCGGCACTGACCGGCGTGGAGGCGATCTCCAACGGCGTGCCGGCATTCCGCAAGCCCAAGAGCAAGAACGCCGCAACCACTTTGTTGTTGCTTGGCGTCATCGCGGTGTCGATGCTTATCGGCGTCGTCGTGCTGTCCAACCTGACCGGCCTCAAACTGATCGACCAAGGCCTCTCGCACTACACCCTCAACGGGCAGCGGGTGGATGTCATCGAGCAGACCGCCATCGGTCAGCTGTCCGCTGCCGTTTTCTCCGATTTCCGGCCGGCCTTCTACTTCGTCGTTGCCGCCACAATGCTGATCTTGTTTCTGGCTGCGAACACGGCATTCAACGGGTTCCCGGTGCTGGGTTCGATCCTTGCCAGGGATGGCTTTCTGCCGCGCCAGCTGCATACCCGGGGCGACCGCCTGGCCTACAGCAACGGAATCATCGTGCTGGCTTTCTTCGCGATCGTGCTGATCATCTCCTTCAATGCTGACGTGACGGCATTGATTCAGCTTTATGTCGTTGGTGTCTTCGTGTCGTTCACTGTTAGCCAGCTGGGGATGCTGCGGCACTGGACGCGTCATCTCAGAATCGAAGAGGATCCCGCTGTACGCGGGCGAATGATCCGTTCTCGGGTGATCAACGCCATTGGGCTGACCATGACCGCCACCGTGCTGGTGATCGTATTGCTCTCAAAGTTCACCAAGGGCGCCTACATTGCGATCATCGCGATGGCCGTGCTCTTCGTGATCATGAAAATGATCAGGAGACATTACGAGACCGTGTCCCGCGAAACCGCCTTGGTCGAGGGCGAGGATCGCACGTTGCCGAGCCGGGTACGGGCGGTAGTGCTGGTCAGCCGGCTGCACAAACCTACGCTGCGGGCGCTGGCATTCGCCAAGGCTGCCCGGCCCAGCGCCCTGGAGGCGCTCACGGTGTCGATTGATCCTGAGGAAACCGAGCGGCTGGTGAAGGTCTGGGAGGAGGCCGATACCGGCGTGCCGCTCAAAGTCATCGCCTCGCCGTACCGGGAGGTGACGAATCCGATCATCGACTACGTGAAGAACCTGCGCCGGGAAAGTCCGCGGGACGTCGTGACGGTGTACATCCCGGAGTACGTCGTGGGCCATTGGTGGGAGCAGATCCTGCATAACCAAAGCGCGCTGCGACTCAAGGGCCGGCTGCTGTTTACCCCCGGCGTTATGGTGACGTCTGTGCCATTCCACCTTGCTTCGTCCACAAAGGCCGAACAACGGATCGAGCGCGAGACAGCCCAGGAAAACGCCCGACGCCAGCTCTACACCGGCTGATGATAGAGCGTGTTATCTTGACGTCAAGATAGTTTGTTCACGACTGTTGGAGGGCTCATGAGTGTGAATAGCTTCGGTGCAAAGGCAACCCTCCAGGTAGGTGATGAGTCTTATCAGATCTTCCGCCTCGACGCCCTGGAAGGCTCAGACTCTCTGCCGTACAGCCTCAAGATCTTGCTGGAGAACTTGCTCCGCACTGAGGACGGCGCCAACATCATCGCCGATGACATCCGGGCGCTCGCCGGTTGGGATCCGAACGCCGAGCCAAGCAAGGAGATCCAGTTCACTCCTGCCCGGGTGATCATGCAGGATTTCACCGGTGTGCCATGTGTGGTCGATCTGGCCACTATGCGGGAGGCGATGGAGCAGATGGGTGGTGATCCGTCGAAGATCAACCCGCTGGCACCGGCAGAATTGGTCATTGATCACTCAGTGATCGCGGATGTCTTTGGCACAGCGGATGCGTTCGTCCGAAACGTCGAGATCGAATACGGCCGCAACCACGAGAGGTACCAGTTCCTGCGCTGGGGACAGACCGCTTTCGACGATTTCAAGGTAGTTCCGCCCGGGACGGGAATTGTGCACCAGGTCAACATCGAGCACCTGGCCCGCGTGATCTTCTCCCGAGAGATCGAGGCTGCAGACAGTTCGGGTCAGACCGAGCGGTACGCCTATCCCGACACCTGTGTGGGCACCGACTCCCATACCACGATGGTCAATGGACTTGGTGTTGTCGGCTGGGGCGTCGGCGGCATCGAGGCTGAGGCGGCGATGCTCGGCCAGCCGGTTTCCATGCTCATTCCTCGGGTTGTGGGATTCAAGCTTTCCGGCGCGCTACGAGAGGGCACCACCGCAACCGATCTTGTGCTGACCATTACCGAGCTGCTGCGGCAGCACAAGGTGGTTGGTAAGTTCGTCGAGTTCTACGGACCCGGTGTGTCCCAAGTGCCGGTTGTGGACCGGGCAACGATCGGCAATATGAGCCCCGAGTACGGCTCCACCATCGCGATCTTCCCCATCGACGGAAAGACCACGGAATACCTGCGACTCACCGGTCGCAGTGATCAACAAATCTCGCTTGTGGAGAGGTACGCCAAGGAGCAGGGACTGTGGCACAGCGAAGATCGGGAACCGCGGTACTCGGAATTTCTGGAGCTTGACCTTGGCACCGTCGTGCCGAGCATTGCCGGACCCAAGCGCCCCCAGGACCGGGTGCATCTCGCCCATGCCAAGCAGGGATTCCGGGAAGCATTGCGGGATTTCGTCTCCACCGAGGAGTTGATCGGTTACGACGAGTCTGTGGATGAGTCATTCCCGGCCTCTGATGTACCGAGCCGCGGAGGCATCAGCGAATCGCTCGAGCCGCATGAATATGGCGAGGGGATTCCGGACGACATCGGCCGGCCGAGCAAGCCGGTGCCGGTAACTCTGAGCGAAGGCGCCTCATTCGATCTTGACCACGGCGCGGTGGTCATCTCAGCCATTACATCCTGCACCAATACCTCCAATCCCAGCGTGATGATCGGCGCGGCGCTGATGGCCAAGAAAGCGGTGGAGCGTGGGCTGAGTCGCAAGCCGTGGGTGAAGACCACTTTGGCTCCCGGATCGAAAGTCGTCAGCGACTACTACAACCGCTCCGGCCTGACGCCGTACCTGGACAAACTCGGTTTCAACCTTGTCGGCTACGGCTGTACGACCTGCATCGGCAACTCCGGGCCCTTGATCCCAGAAGTCAGTGAAGCGGTACAGGAAAATGATCTTGCCGTGGTCTCCGTGCTGTCGGGCAACCGGAACTTCGAGGGCAGGATCAATCCAGATGTCAAGATGAACTACCTGGCCTCGCCGCCGCTGGTGGTGGCGTACGCGCTTGCCGGCACGATGGACATCGACCTGATGAAGGACTCGCTCGGCACCGACGAGCAAGGCAACGATGTCTACCTTGCCGACATCTGGCCAACCGAAGCCGAGATCGACGACATCATCTCCTCGGCAATCGGCGCGGAGATGTTCACCGCGTCGTATGCCGATGTCTTCGCAGGCGACGAGCAGTGGCAGTCGCTGCCGACACCTGAAGGTGAGATCTTCGATTGGGATCCGGACTCCACCTATGTCCGCAAGCCGCCCTACTTCGATGGCATGCCCACCGAGCCCGCGCCGGTCAGCGACATCAAGGGCGCACGAGTGCTGCTCAAGCTGGGTGACTCGATCACCACGGATCACATTTCTCCCGCCGGCTCCATCAAGCCGGATTCGCCGGCAGGGCGATATCTGTCTGAGCACGGCGTAGAGCGCAGGGATTTCAACTCCTACGGATCGCGGCGTGGCAATCACGAGGTGATGATCAGAGGGACGTTCGCCAACATCCGGCTTCGCAACCAGCTGGCCCCTGGAACCGAGGGCGGGTTCACCCGTGACTTCACCGCGCCGGACGAACCGGTTATGACGGTGTACGAGGCCTCCGAGCATTACCTGGCTGCCGGCACCCCGTTGCTGGTACTGGCTGGCAAGGAGTACGGCTCCGGCTCCTCACGTGACTGGGCCGCGAAGGGGACTGCACTGCTCGGTGTGAAAGCGGTGATCGCTGAGTCGTACGAGCGAATTCACCGGTCCAACCTCATCGGGATGGGCGTCCTGCCACTGCAATTTCCAGAGGGAGAGAGCGCCGACTCGCTGGGATTAACCGGGGAAGAAACGTTCGACATCATCGGAGTCTCGGAGCTCAACGAGGGTCGTACCCCAGGAACGGTCCAGGTGAAAGCGGGCGATGTCAGCTTCGACGCGCTGGTGCGGATCGACACGCCAGGTGAGGCGGACTACTACCGTAACGGCGGCATCATGCAGTACGTGCTGCGGTCGTTGCTCCAGAAATAGCCGCCTTTGACATTGCTGCGCAAGCATGCCCAGCCACCATCAGGAACCTTGATGACCGGCGGATTCGTCTTCCTGTCGTGGTGACAGCTCGGAGACTTCGCCTAGGCATTGAGGTGTTCCTCGCCGCGGTATTTCTGACTATCTCGGGCTGTTCGCTTACCGGTCCGTCGGCGTCGCCTGCAGAACCGTTCGGTGACTTTTCCGTGGGTGAGTTCGGTGGCATCGACGGCCGCCAGAACATTCTGTACGTCAGTGCAGAGGGCTCAGCGCTGACGATCTCTCCGATGCCGGCCGCCGGCCGGTTGAGTGATCAAGATCTGAGTCGGCTTCAGAGACTGCTGACGTCCAGTGAGTTTCGGCAGGAGGTGGCTCGCGAGGCGGAACGGAAGGCAAAATCACCGGCACCGATCTGCGCAGACCAGATCACCACTGAGGTGACGATGGGCAGTGTGTGGATGAGCCGCACCGAACCGTGCGGCACGGAAGCCTCGCCGGCACCAGCCTTCGACGAGATCGTGAGCATCGTCACGCCGGCGATGCAAGGAGACTTCGATGGGCCGGTCGAGACAGCGGAGCCAGGGCTACGGGCCATGCGCCTGGAGCGCTCGCGGCTTAATGATCAACCGGCCTATACGATCAAGAGCGATGCCACCGGCCGGGCCATGATCAGGATCGCTGGTCGCACATCTGAGTGGCACGATCTGTCCATCCAGCAGCGTGACACCGTAAGGCTGCTGCAGGCGCGTCTCAGCGAGACTGCAGTCGTGCCATGCACCTCACCGGCGCGTTATCAGCTGTACATCGATTCTGGGTCCAAAGATTCTGCGCCCAAGATCTCCGGTCCGGACTGCGGATTTCCCCAGCGGCAGCCAGAGTTTCATGCGTTGACCAGGCTGCTGGAGAACACCTTCGGTGTCTGAGCTACCCGTGCCGAACTGAGTCGCTGGAATCGATAGCCTTCTTGATCTTCGCCGCGTACTCGTCGATCTCACCGGCGCCGTAATGGGTCCTTGGCCAGAAGAACCCTCTGAGACCGTCCCCGCGGCTTCGTGGCACGACGTGTACGTGCAGATGGGGGACCGACTGGCTAACCACGTTGTTGATCGCCACGAACGTCCCCTGTGCTCCAAGCGCGTCAACCAGGGCGCCAGCGACGTGCTGAGCGCTCGTCACCAGTGGTTGCATCAGACGTTGCGGCAGGTCCAGAAGAGTGTCGACGTGCTGCAGCGGGGCCACCAGTACGTGTCCCTTGAAGACAGGTCGGTGGTCAAGGAAGGCGATCACGTCGTCAGTGCGAAGCACGACCGCCGCGTCGACATCGCCACGGCCGATCTGGCAGAACACGTCATCAGTCACCGGCACGAGACTAGTGTTTGTCGCGGTCGAACGTCAGTTCGATTACACTGCGATGCGTGAGCACCGCGTACGCACCGCCCGGATGGCCAAGCCAGGTGCGGCCACCCGGCGCACCAGGATGGGAGGCAACCGCGATCGCATATCTGCTGGATTGTTGCCCGGCTGACTTCCGGGCTTATCCCGTGCTGCGCAACCATGCAGTGGTGTTAGCGCAATTCGCGATGCATTTTGTCAATGGCCAACAGGAGGCGTCGGAGCGAGGATTGGCCGAGGTTCGCACCAGCATCAGCGACTACGTCGAGCCCGACATCGTGGAGGCCGCGATTCAGGCGTGGCTGGAACAAGGGGCTCGCCTGGCGCGTACCCGTCGAGCGGTAGCGCTGCTCGAGGAGGCGCTGCGCGGCCGGGTCTTCGTTCCCAAGCTGTGAGCGGCCTGAGCAAGCAACGTGCGTTGCGCCACACTTCGATGATCGAAGGCGTTGAACACGTAAACTCAAGCCCATGTCGGCTGCCCCCTACGGACTGTTGAGCGCAATCCGTAGCCCGCAAGATCTTCGGGACCTGACAACAGATCAGCTGGAAGAGCTAAGCCTGGAAATCCGCTCGTTTCTGATCGAGCAGGTATGTCAGACCGGTGGCCACCTCGGGCCCAACCTTGGAGTTATCGAGCTGACCCTTGCCATCCATCGGGTCTTCGACTCACCGCGCGATCCAATCGTCTTCGACACCGGGCACCAAAGCTACGTGCACAAGATCCTGACGGGGCGCCAAGATCAATTCCCGAATCTGCGGCAGCGCCACGGGCTCTCGGGGTATCCGAGCCCCGAGGAGTCCGCACACGATTGGGTCGCGAACTCGCATGCCTCAACAGCGCTCTCCTACGCCGATGGGCTGGCAAAGGCAATCCGGTTACAGCGCCAGCCAGGAACGGTGGTTGCCGTCGTCGGCGACGGCTCGCTCACCGGAGGGATGGCGTGGGAGGCGTTGAACAACATCGCGGCCTCCGACGATCTGCCGCTGGTCGTCGTTATCAACGACAACGGCCGGTCCTACACACCGACTGTGGGCGGCGTTGCGCGACACCTGGCGGGACTGCGGACGAATCCGCGCTACGAGCAGATCTTGGAACTGGTGAAGCGCAATGTCAGCCGCGCTCCGCTGGTCGGCAACACCGCATACGACATCTTGCACGGCATCAAGATTGGGTTGAAGGATGTACTGGCACCACAGGGATTGTTCTCTGACCTGGGCTTGAAGTACGTCGGCCCAGTCGACGGCCACGACATTGCAGCGGTCGAGCGTGCTCTGCGCCAGGCCAAGCAGTTCGGCGGCCCGGTGCTGGTGCACTGCATCACACGCAAGGGCAACGGCTTCAAGGCCGCCGAGGACCATGAAGAGGACCGCTTCCACGCGGTCGGCAAGATCAACGCCAAAACCGGCGAGGCACTTGCTGGCGCCTCAGGACAGAACTGGACCGAGGCATTCTCCGAGGAGCTTCTTCGACTGGGCAGCGTCGATGACCGTGTGGTGGCTATTACGGCCGCCATGGTGTATCCCACGGGACTACATCGCTTTGCGAACGCCTTTCCAGAGCGCTGCTTCGATGTCGGTATCGCCGAGCAGCACGCGGTGACATCGGCGGCCGGTCTCGCGATGGGTGGGCTACACCCGGTGGTCGCGGTGTACTCCACCTTCCTCAACCGCGCCTTCGATCAAGTGCTGATGGATGTCGCGCTGCACAAGTGTGGCGTAACGTTCGTGCTCGATCGGGCTGGGATCACCGGACCCGATGGAGCCAGCCATCACGGCATGTGGGACATGTCGGTCTTGCAGGTGGTGCCTGGCCTGCACCTGGCGGCACCGCGCGACGCCACACGCCTGCGGGAGGCGCTGGCGGAGTCGCTGGCCATCGAGGATGCGCCTAGTGTGATCCGGTTCCCCAAAGATCAGGTGCCGGCGGATCTTCCGACCGTTGCGCCCCTGGACGGGGCAGACCTCTTGCTCAGAACCGAGCAGCCGCGCGTGCTTGTCATCGGTATCGGGCCGCTCGCTGAGACGGCTGTCGCCGTCGGACAGCGGCTATCGGACCAAGGGATCGGTGTAACGGTCGTCGACCCCGTCTGGGCGCTGCCGATCAATGCGGCGCTGAGCACGCTTGCTGCCGGTCATGATCTGGTGATCACGATCGAGGACAACGGCGTGGTGGGCGGGTACGGAGCCCGGCTCGCCCAGGAGCTGCGCTCGGCCGGAGTGCACACGCCCTTCCGAGAGTTCGGGATTCCGCAAGAGTTCTTGCCGCACGGCAGCCGTGCCGAGCTGCTGGACGAGATCGGGCTGACCCCGCAGCACATTGCCAGGTACGCCGTGGAGGCCATCGCCCGGTCCGACGAATTAGTCGGGCGAACGGCGGAGGCGCTTGATCATTAGCCGGTGTCCACCGAGGCAACACCTGGTGGGAGGAAGCGGCGGCCCAGCACACGTTCAGAAATGCCCTGCCGGTCCAGATACGGCGTTATGCCGCCGAGGTGGAACGGCCAGCCGGCACCCAGAATCAGGCACAGATCAATGTCCATGGGCGCGGCAACGATCTCCTCTGACAGCATGAGCCCGATCTCGGCTGTCAGTACGGTCAACGCCCGCTCGCGTACCTGTTCTGCGGTGCTCTGCTGATCGCCGACCACCAGCAGCTGCGCCGTCTCGTCACTGACGTACGGCGTGCCCTCAGGCGTCCAGTCATAGATTCCGGGCTTTCCGGCCGTCACGAGTGCCTGCAGATTGCGCGAGAGGAGGAACCGGTCACCGAAGGCGGCATGCAGGTTCTCCACCACATGTAACGCGACCGCCGGGCCGACCAGCTGCAGCAAGACGTACGGCGACATCGGCAAGCCCAGTGGCCGCAGCGCGGCATCAGCGATCTCGACCGGCGTGCCCTCATCCACTGCAGCGAAGATCTCTGCCATCAGCCTCAGCAAGAGCCGGTTCACGACGAATCCGGCCGCATCCTTGACCAGCACGCCATTCTTCTTCAGCGACTTTGAGACCTGGAATGCAGTAGCGAGAGTCTCTTCCTCCGTAGCCGGACTGCGGACGATCTCGACCAGTGGTAGCACTGCGACGGGATTGAAGAAGTGGAAGCCGACCACCCGCTCCGGATGATCGAGATCTGCTGCCATCTGCGCGACGGACAGCGAGGAGGTGTTCGTGGCGAGCACGCAGCTGTCTGAGACGTGCTTTTCAAGATCCACCAAGACCTGCTTCTTGATCGACATCTCCTCGAAGACGGCCTCGATCACGAAGTCACAGTCGGCGTAATCGACCAGCTCGGTGGTGCCTGAGGTGAGCGCCCGTAACCGGTTGGCCTCATCGGGGGAGATCCGGCCCCTGCTGAGCAGCTTGTCGATCTCAGTCCCCAGATATCGGATTCCCTTGTCGACGCGCTCTTGATCGACATCGGTGATTACCACTGGTACCTGGAGCCGGCGCAGGAACAGCAAGGCAAGCTGTGTCGCCATCAGGCCGGCACCCACAATGCCGACCTTGGTCACCGGTCTGGCTAGCGTGGCATCCGGCGCAGCTGCCGGCTTTCGAGCCCGCCTCTGTACGAGATCGAAGGCATACAAGCTGGCGCGCGCCTCAGGACTCATGATCAAGTCGGCCAGTGCCTCGTCCTCGGCGGTGAATGCCTTACTCCGCTCTGCGCTCTTGGCTGCCATCATGAGCTCAAGCGCCCGATAGGGCGCGGGCGCGGCGCCAGAGACCTTACTGTCCGCGAATTCCCGACCGCGGGCCACAGCCTCGTCCCAAGCTTTGCCTCGGTCGACGTCGGGCCTCGTTACCGTTTGTGAGCCGCCGATGATCTGACCGGCCCAGTTCAGCGACTGAGCCAGGAAGTCGGCGCCGTCGAAGATCGCGTCGGCCAGTCCCAGTTCGTAGACCTGGCGGCCATTGAGCATCGTGTTCTGGTTGAGCGGGTTCTCGATGATCAGCTGAACAGCGCGATCAGCACCGATCAAGTTGGGCACGATGAAGGCTCCGCCCCAACCCGGGAACAGACCTAGAAAGCACTCCGGTAAGGCGATTTTGGAGGCCGCGGCGGAAACGGTGCGGTAATGGCAGTGCAGTGTTAGCTCGAGTCCACCACCCAACGCCACGCCATTGATAAAGGCAAATGTCGGCACTCGAGAGGTGTGCAGCTTGTCGAAGACGGCATGTCCGATGCGGGCAATGGCCAAGGCTTGATCTCGATTGGTGATCTTGGCGAATTCTGAAAGATCGGCACCCGCCGCCACGAGAAATGGCTTGCCGGTGATCGCAATGGCCACGATGTCATCTCGGGTCAGCGCGGCGTCCAGTGCCCGGTTCAACTCGCCCAGACCGCGCGGGCCAAGGGTATTGGGTCGAGTGTGATCACGCCCGTTATCCAGCGTGATCAGCACTGCGGTACCCGATGCATGCGGCAGGGTGATATCCCGGCTGAGCGCCCGGGTAACGACCTCGCCCTCGCTGGCGGCGTAAGCCCTGGCGATGAGCTCATCAAGCTCTTCAGCCGTCACCGTTCTGTGACCGATTCGGAGGAGAAATGGGGGTTCTCCCAGACCACCGCGCCGCCCATGCCGAGACCGATGCAGAGCGTGGTCAGGCCATAGCGGACGTCGGGGTGCTCTCGGAAGGCCCGCGCCAGGTGGATCATCAGTCGCACGCCGGAGCTGGCGAGCGGGTGACCGAGTGCGATCGCTCCACCGTACGGGTTGAGCCGCGGATCATCCGCTGGCAGGCCGAAATGATCACAGAAGGCCAGCACTTGGACGGCGAACGCCTCGTTGATCTCGACGGCGTCTATCTCATTGATCGTCAGTCCCGCTTTGTCGAGCGCTTTCTCCGTTGCCGGAATTGGCCCGACTCCCATCAGCTCAGGATCTACGCCAGCGAACGCGTATGAGACGAGCCGCATGGCGACCGGCAAACCGAGCTCCAAAGCGACGCTCTCGGCTGCCAGCAGACACGCTGTGGCTCCGTCATTGAGTCCGGCTGCATTGCCGGCCGTCACACGGCCATGCGGCCGAAACGGCGTCCTTAGAGTGGCCAGCGCTTCGACGGTGGTCCCGGGTCGGGGCTGCTCGTCCGCCACAGCCAGGCCCCAACCAAGCTCCGAGCTCGGCGTCGCAATCGCGACCAGCGACTCCTGGATCACGCCTTGCTGATAAGCGAGTTGTACTCGTAGTTGACTAAGCGCTGCGAATGCGTCGGCTCGCTCCTTGGTAATGGCGGGAAAACGATCATGAAGGTTTTCGGCCGTCGATCCCATGATCAACGCCGACTGGTCGACCAGCTTCTCCGCGACAATCCTGGGGTTCGGGTCGATGCCTTGTCCCATGGGATGGTGGCCCATGTGCTCGACACCGCCGGCAATCGCCACGTCGTAGGCTCCAAAGGCGATCCCAGAGGCTGTCGTGGTGACAGCAGTCATCGCTCCGGCGCACATTCGGTCGATCGCGTAGCCCGGTACGGTACGCGGAAGTCCAGCGAGCAGCGCGGCGGTACGCCCAAGCGTCAAGCCCTGATCGCCGGTCTGCGTCGTCGCGGCGATCGCGACATCGTCGATGCGGTCTGGTGGCAGCTCTGGATGGCGTCGCAGCAGCTCTCGGATGCAACTGACAACCAGGTCGTCGGCTCTGGTCTCGTCGTACATAGAGCCGGCCTTGCCGAACGGCGTACGCACGCCGTCGACGAAAGCAACCTCTCTCAGTTCACGCGACATAGAGCGAATATTACTTACCAGTAACAACGAGGGCCTTGGTGATGGCTGCCACAGTCAGCTCCCGCTGCCAGGGCCGCGCTCCGAGACTGGACAAGGCCTCATCGATGGACTCCTCGGTTACCGGTGCTGGTGGTCGCCATGCCAAGCGACGTAAATGATCTGGCGTAATGAGATTTTCCATAGGGAGCTCGTGGCGTTCGGCAATGGTCAACAGTGTCTCGCGCACCGCTGCCAACCGGGCGGCCGCACCGGGATTCTTGGCAGGCCACATACGCGACTGCGGGGGTCCATCGTTGGGAACGTGCATCGGCGGAAGCGCGGTTTCTGGCATCCTGGCAACGGCATCGAGCGCCTCAAGCCAAGTGGCCTCCGCGCGCCTGGCCTGGCGGCGCGAGAAAGCTGGAATCTTCCGCAGGATGGCCCGATCTGGATGCTTCTGGGCGGCCAGCTCGGTGATGGCGGTGTCGGGCAGGATCCTGCTCGGGGCCTTATCGAGCCGCTGGGCGATGGCATCGCGGGCGTACCAGAGCTCGGCGACGTAGGCCAACCCGCGCCGGGTGTGCACATGATGGATGCCTGAGGTACGGCGCCAGGGATCACGTCGAGGTTCCGGACTGGCGCCGGCGCCGGCCACCAGTGCCGCAAATTCTTGCTCTGCCCACGACCACTTGCCGGTCTCGACCAGCCGCGCCGCTAGCTGACCACGCAGTTCGATCAAGAGCTCGACGTCCAGCGCGGCGTAGATCAACCACTCATGGGGCAGTGGCCGGTGTGACCAGTCCGAAGCGGAGTGCTCCTTGAGCAGCCGCACTCCGAGAAGCTCCTCGATCATGGTGCCGAGGGCGACCCGCGGGTAGCCAAGCAGTCGTGCTGCCAGCTCGGTGTCGAACAATGTTGTGGGAACCAGGCCGACTTCGTACAGGCAGCGCAGGTCTTGACTAGCGGCATGAATGACCCACTCTGCGTTCGACACTGCAGCGCCCAGCGCTGAGAGCTCGGCCGGCTGGCCGAACGCGATCGGATCAACTAGATGAGTACCTGAACCAGCTCTGCGCAGCTGGATGAGATAGGCCCGTTGGCTGTAGCGGAAGCCGTGAGCTCGCTCCGCATCAACCGCTACCGGCCCAGTTCCGGCGCGGAGTGCGCTGATTGCTTGGTGCAAGGCCTCCGGAGTTGTGACTATGGACGGCACGCCCTCGATGGGCGTGGTAAGCAACTCCGTTTCCTGATCAAGATCAGGTGCGGTAAGCGGTACTTCGGTCACCGGTATTTCAGTCAATGTCTCCGGGAGTTTCGGCTCGGCGGTTTGCGCCGAGAAGGCATCATCACCACCCCGGCGGGCAGCGGTGGCAGACCCGCTAGCGTACAGAGTAGTTCAGCCCAGCCAGCCAGATGAGGACTTAATCCGACTCCCTCGACGAGCAACGGCGTCCAGGAGGCGCGTATCTCGATCTCGGCTCGCGAAGGCTCCGCAGCCATTCCTCCGAAGGAGTCGCTGGACACCGAGGTCACGGTGCCGCTCGGCGCATCGTATTCAGCATCGTGGCTTTCGAGTGCATCGATCAGCCAGGACCAGCCGACGCTCGGCAGCAGCGGATCTGTCACCATCTCCGGATCGATGTCGGCACGGGCGAAGGTCACACATCGAAAAGTGCCATGCCATGCGGTGTTGCCGGCCGGGTCGTGGAGCAGCACGAAGCGACCACTGCCCAGCTCCTCACCGTTGACCACCACGTCAGCGGTGATCGCGGCGGAATAGGGAGCAATCCGCTGTGGCGCGGGGAGTTCCTCAACGTGGAGCTCCGAGCGCCAAGGCGCAGACGTAAGGTCGTCAACCGCGCGACGAAACGCGTCGGGGGTGCCCTCGACATTTCCGCCAGCCGCGTCGCTATTCGCTGCCATCCGACGAGCGTATTCTCACCGCCTAGGGCGGCTCATTTCGACGCGCCGATTTTCAGGACGGATTGCGCGATCCGCGCCGGAGCGAGCGGCGCAATCAAAACGCCATGAAAAGATTCACCAGTGCCCGCTCTGGCTTCAGATGTGCCTCTGCTCGTAGCTGCCTGCCACAAGATTCATCCGAATGATCGCATACCGGTCTGGTTCATGAGACAGGCTGGCCGATCGCTGCCGGAGTACCGGGCCAGCCGAGAAGGCATTGGCATGCTGGAAAGCTGCATGCGGCCTGACCTGGTAGCCCAGATCACCCTGCAGCCCGTGCGTCGCTATGGCGTCGATGCTGCCGTTCTGTACTCCGACATCATGCTGCCGCTGAAAGCAGCCGGTGTAGATCTGGACATCGTCAGCGGTCGCGGACCGGTGATTGCTCGGCCTGTTCGGACGGGGGGCGATCTGGATCAGCTGCAGCCGCTGGATCCGGTCCACTTGTGGTATGTCAGCGATGCGATTGCGCTGATCACCAGCCAGCTCGGCAATGTTCCGTTGATCGGCTTTGCAGGGGCACCGTTCACCCTCGCCAGCTATCTGGTTGAGGGCGGACCAAGTCGCGACTACGCCGCAACGAAGGCCCTGATGATCAGTGAACCCGCCTTGTGGCACGAGCTGTGTACCCGGCTGGCCGATCTGTCAGCGGCCTTTCTGAGATTGCAGGTGGCTGCTGGTGCCAAGGTCGTACAGCTCTTCGACTCTTGGGCGGGGAGTCTGAGCGCTGAGGACTACCGGCGGTATGCGCAGCCGTACTCGGCGCGAGTGCTGGCTGCCTTAGCCGAGACAGGCGTACCGCGGATCCATTTCGGTGTGGGCACGTCTGAGCTGCTGGGCTTGATGGGTGCTGCAGGTGCGGAAGTGATCGGCGTCGACTGGCGGCTATCGCTTGCGGAGGCCAGCCGCCGAGTGGGCCATCATTACGCGTTGCAGGGCAACCTCGATCCCGCGCTGCTGTCGGCTCCTTGGCCGGTGTTGTCCGACCGGGTCCGCGACGTCATCTCCTCGGGCGCTATGGCACCTGGTCATATCTTCAATCTTGGGCACGGCGTGCCGCCGGAGGCCGACCCTGGAGTCCTCGCCATGATCGTGGAGCTGGTCCAGACCGAGGGTCCGCAGCTGCGCCGTACAGCGCGCGAGCAAGCGGCGGCTGCTGCGGCCGACGGCCCGGCTGCGGCAAGCCGCTCCCGCCACACATGACGAGCGTCGTCGTTGTTGGCGGCGGAATCGCCGGACTAGGCGCTGCTCGGCTGCTTGCGGCCGATGGCTTTGACGTCACTGTCCTGGAGGCGGCGGACCGGTGGGGCGGCAAGCTGGCCCCTCTCGTGCTCAACGGCGTACGGCTGGATGCCGGTGCGGAATCGATCTTGGCGCGGCGGCCGGAGGGCATTGATCTTGTCGGTGAGGTGGGACTGGGTGAGCGGGTTGTGCATCCGACAGCGGCTCGGCCTGAACTCCTGGTTGGCGGGCGGCTCCACACTCTGCCGTCCTCGCTGCTCGGGGTGCCGACTGACATCAGCCAATTGACCGGCCTGCTGTCCGATAAAGGCCTGCTATGGGCCGAGGCAGAACCAGAACGCCCGGCGCCAGCTTTTGATCATGACGTTGCGATCGGCCGTTTTGTGGACGAGCGCCTCGGCGCCGAAGTCACCGATCGCTTGCTTGAGCCGCTGTTGGGCGGTGTCTACGCCGGATCGGCACGGGCATTGTCGTTCCAGACCGTAACACCCGAGCTGTTCGAGAGGGCGAAACGTGGTGGTTCGCTGCTGCAGCATGCTCAGCAGATCGTCAAGCAGGCTCGTCATGGTCCGGTCTTCGCCGGGTTGATCGGGGGTGTCTCGACCTTGATCGAAGCACTCGTCGACGATCTTGTTCGGCAGCGGGTCATCATGCGATTGGGGACGACTGTTCGGACTCTGGATCGGATGGATCGGGGCTTCCGCTTGATCGTTGGTGCAGCCGGTGCCCCCGAGATGATCTTGGCCGATGGTGTCGTGCTGGCTGCTCCGGCAACGGCAACCGGGCGGCTGCTCTCCGGACTGGTGTCTTCGGCACCTGAGTTCGCTCGGTTGCCGTACGCGTCGGTCGCTGTGGTCACGCTTGTGGTGCGTGGCATCCGCACCGATGCATCGGGCGTACTGGTGGCACGTGGCGAACTGCCCACTGTCAATGCGGTGACATATTCCTCGGCGAAGTGGTCCTGGGTCGGCTCGCAGGCGCAGCAGGCGTGGCATAACGATGCGGCGATTGTGCGAGTAAGTGTCGGGCGCCATGGTGAAGCGGCATCCTTGCAGGTCGACGACAGGGCCTTGATTGAGCGCACATTTGCCGAGGCGAAGACGATCCCGGGGTGGCAGGCGGCGGAGCTGGTGGACGGCGCCGTAAGTCGGTGGGGCGGGGGACTTCCGCAGTATCCGGTTGGTCATCGCGACCTGGTTGCACAATTGCGTGCGGAGGTGGATGACATCCCCGGGCTTGCGATAGCCGGCGCGGCCTTGGACGGCATTGGCATACCGGCATGTCTGGCCTCGGCGCAGCGCGCTGCCGATGCGGTTAGGGTCGATTTTGGTGACACCGATCGACTCGAGGAGAGCGGGAGATGAAGGCGCGCGAGATCA
This sequence comes from Propionibacteriaceae bacterium, assembly GCA_045806785.1. Lineage (GTDB taxonomy): Bacteria > Actinomycetota > Actinomycetes > Propionibacteriales > Propionibacteriaceae > Microlunatus. The sequence goes on from JBJMIR010000025.1 coordinate 25,396, forward strand.
ACTCGACGATTCGCTACACCATGTGGTCGGTGTTCCAAAAGTCCGGCCAGTTGGACAACCCGCCTTCGAAGATGGCGGATGCCGCCATCCAGGACATCGCGGACGTCACCCAGGACGGTGACCTGGTGATTCGAGGCTGGTATGACGTCGCCGGCCTCCGCGCCGATGCCGATCTCATGGTCTGGTGGCACGCTCTGAGTTCCGACACATTGCAGGATGCCTATCACGCGCTCCGCCGCTCCGATCTCGGCGGACGTCTGATGCCGGTCTGGTCCCAGATGGCACTGCATCGCCCGGCCGAGTTCAACAAGGGCCATGTGCCGGCGTTCATGCAGGACGAGGAGCCCAAGGCGTACCTGTGCGTCTATCCCTTCGTGCGCTCCTACGAGTGGTATCTGCTCCCCGATGAGGAACGGCGGGCCATGCTGACCGAGCACGGCATGCTGGCCAGGCCCTATCCGGACGTACGCGCCAACACAGTGTCGTCCTTTGCGTTGGGTGACTACGAATGGATGCTGGCCTTCGAAGCCGACGAGCTGCACCGAATTGTGGATTTGATGCGAGCTCTACGCGCGGCGGCGGCTCGCCGGCACACGCGCGAGGAGGTGCCTTTCTACACCGGCCGGCGGCGTGAGCTGAGCAGCATTCTGGAACTCTGGTAACCGAACCAGTCTAGGAGCGGGCGGGCTCTAGCGTCAGCGATACCGAGTTGATGCAGTACCGCAGGTCGGTCGGGGTGCTGTAACCCTCGCCGGCGAACACGTGTCCTAGGTGGGAGTCGCAGGTGGCGCAGCGAACCTCGACTCGCTTCGTGAACAGTGATTTGTCTTCGATGTAGCGCACCCGATCTTCGGCCAGAGGCGCAAAGAAGGAGGGCCAGCCGCAGTGTGACTCGAACTTCTGATCGCTGCGGAACAACTCGGTGCCGCACGCCCGGCAGCGGTAGACCCCTTCGGTCTTGGTATCGGTGTACTCCCCGGTGAAGGGACGTTCGGTGCCCGCCTCGCGCAGCACGTGGTACTCAAACGGTGTGAGCTGAGCGCGCCACTCCGCCTCAGACTTGATGACTTTGCCTACCTGAGCGGCTGGATTGTTCTGCGTGTCGGTCATGCCCCGACAGTACTCACCTATGCTGACGCCATGCCGGTGCCAGCGGTTGAACTCGAGGTCGGTAACCGCACGGTAAGGGTGACCAGCCCTGACAAGATCTACTTTCCCGAGGTCGGGTTGACCAAGCTCGACATCGTGTCGTACGTGATCGCGGTAGGCGACGGCATCTTTGCGGCGCTGAAGGATCGGCCAGTCACCATGGAGCGCTGGCCGGGCGGCTACCGCCCTGATGTGAAGCTCAGCACCCGCGGCGACCACCACGGCGAGGCGTTCTACCAGAAGCGGGCGCCATCCAAGGGCATGCCCGACTGGGTCGAGACGGTGAGGATCAGCTTTCCGTCCGGCCGCACGGCGGATGAGGTCTGCGCAACAGAACTGGCCACCATCGCCTGGATGGCAAATCTCGGCACGCTGCGCTACCACCCGTGGCCGGTGACCAAGATGAACACCGAGAAGGTCGACCAGCTGCGTATTGATCTTGATCCGCAGCCGGGGACGGATTTCGCCGATGCGGCGCGGGCGGCACACGAGCTCCGATCGGTGCTGGACGATGCTGATCTTGTGGGTTTCCCGAAGACCAGCGGTGGTCGCGGAGTCCATGTGTTCGTGCCCATCGAGCCGGCGTACGGCTTCATCGAAGCCCGGCATGCCGTCATTGCGCTTGGCCGTGAGCTGTCGCGCCGGATGCCCGACCATGTCACGGTCAGCTGGTGGAAGGAAGAGCGCGGCGCCCGCATCTTCGTAGATTTCAACCAGATGGCTCGAGACCGAACCATTGCGTCGGCCTACTCCATCCGACCCACGCCGACTGCCGTGGTGTCAGCTCCGTTGACCTGGGAGGAGCTGAGCGATGTCAGTCCCGAAGACTTCACCGTCACCACGATGCCAGCCCGATTCGCCGAGATCGGTGATGTCTGGCGGCCCTTCTATGAACTCAAGCCGCGCAGCATTGACGCCGCATTGGAGATGTACGCCCGAGATGAGGGAGAGTTGGGCACTGGCAAGTACGGCGGCGCCGAGATGCCCTACCCACCCGACTATCCCAAAATGCCGGGCGAGCCGTCTCGCGTCCAGCCGAGCCGAATGACCAACGAAACAAAGGAAAAAGAGGGTCTTACGTAAGTGTTGCTGAGTAGTACAACGCTTACTCTCCTGATAACTATCACACTCTGTGGCCGCTCACCTGCAAGATCTGCAACGCTCGTTTCTCCGCGAACTGAGCGCCGAACACCGCTCCAAAGCCACGCTGCGGCTGTACGGGCAGGCCGTCACGTTCTTCTCCCGCTGGCTCGAATCGCAAGGCCGCACAGCCACCCTCGACGAACTCACCCGACCCGCCATCAGGGAATGGCTGGCGGTGCTGGCCGAAACCCATGAGCCAGGCACGGTCAAGATGCGCTACCGCGGGCTGTATCGATTCTGCGTCTGGCTAATCAACGAAGGCGAGTTGCCTAGCCATCCAATGAAGACACTGTCACCGCCTTCACTAAAGATGAAACCAGTGCCAGTCCTCAGCGACGAACAGCTGACCGCGCTACTCAAGGCATGCCAAGGCAAGGACTTCAACGCCCGCAGGGACGAAGCGCTGATCAGGGCTGCTGCTGGACTGCGGCGTACGGGTGTCCGAGGCCTGCCAGCTGACCGTCGACCATCTCGATCTTGATCACGGCATGGCGATTGTGAAGGGCAAGGGCAACAAGGTGCGCCCGATCTACTTCGGCGCCCGCACCGCCCGAGCGCTCGACCGGTATATGCGGATCCGTGGCCGTCACCGCTGGGCGCACCTGGATGCACTATTCCTCACCCAACGCGGTGCGCTCTCGGCCGATGGGGCTAGGGACCGCGTCAGAATCCGCGGTGAGATGGCCGGTATCACTGGTCTGCATCCGCATCAGTTCCGGCACACCTTCGCCCACGACTTTCTGATGGCTGGCGGGCAAGAGCGTGATCTTAAGCGGCTCGCCGGCTGGTCGTCGGATGTGATGTTGGAACGTTACGGCGCGTCGCTCTCCGATGCCCGCGCCAAATCGGCGGCGCAAAAACTCAAGAGAGGCGACCGAGTGTGACCGTTCTAGATCTGATCCTGCAGCATGACCCGCAGGTCCGTCTGCTGTGGGCGATGCGCTGTGACTGCGCAGCGGACAGAAGCCCGTTTATTGGTGCGGTTTAACCCTATATGAAGAGAGTCGACACCTCTACTTGCCGTCAATGAAGGGCAGGCATGCCGCCACCGGCGTCACAGTCAGGAGGGCGCCTAAGGCGTTGCAAATGGATAATGGCGGTTTCGCTGAAATTGTTGAATGCGGCCGCTGTCGCAGCCATTTCAGGTTGACATCGCAGCCGGCTGAGTTGGCTTACCTGGTCATCCGAATGGGGGCACTTGCCGATAACCCCTTTGTGGAGGGCGACCAGGTGAAGACCATTCAGGTTCCTTTCGATGCTTCTGCAGTCCAGGTAGTGCCTGGCCTATTCCTCACCCCGCTAGGTAAGGCGACCCACGGTCAAGCTCTACCCCAGCTAACGTTCTGATATTGTTACTGGCACATCGCTCATATGCCCGTGCGGATCGCTGAACATAATCACGTGATTGGGCTCCATGTGGAAACCCTGAGGAGGGTTTCCATTGGCGTCCCACGACCCAAACGTTCGCCAACTTGTTGGCCGCATCGGCGCAGAACAAAGCTGGGCGAACACCGAAGACCGATCCGCCCGCACCAAACCAGCGCGAGACGCACTCAATAAGCGTTTCCTCGACGAAGCTGGCGGCGACCCAGTACGCGCCGAACATTTACGCAAAGCCCACTTCCTGAAGTTGGCGCTGAGATCCGCCCAAGCGCGTAAGAAAATCAAAACACTTAGTGCAGAGGCTGAAGCCGCTGAGGCTGAACTCGCCGCGAACGGCGGTGACGCGGCCAATGCCCAGAAATGACCGAAGCCGCCCCGATGAGAGCGGCTCCGAAAAGACCATTGCGAAGGTCAACACCATTCTACCGACCTTCGCCGATAGCGCACAGCACCGGCACGTTCCCTTTCGCGCGCGCAAATCGTCCTGCGCCTGCCCCGTGAGCTGCATTTTCATTTTCCTGCCGGCTCTGAGGCGGGGAAGGTTTACACAGAGCTGGTCAGTAAACCTGGTTCGGGTGCGATTGTGACGGTTGATCGTGGCACCCATTTATTTTCTGGGTGTGAAATTTCTCCATCGCCCGTGACTCACGTCGGCAGGATGCGCTCAACGCGTTGATGAAGCATCCGGGGTTTGGTTATAGGCCGCCGCCGCATCCTTTTGTTCGTTAGTCTTCTGGGCCCTTCTGCGCCTGTGAAGCCGGTGGTACGGCCGTACCCACCACGGAGACTGTGCCTAAGGCGCTCAGTTCGGCGGTGCCTGTGGCTTCTGAGGGGCATGTGCCGCTCAGCAACGGAACAAACCTAGATACCGAAATTGCGGTATCTAAAACCCAGGGCTCTGCCCGTGGGGTGGTGCTGCAACTTGATATTCGTTTTGGCGTCGCCGCTGGTTTTGGCGGTTGGCGGGTAAAGCATCGATGCGATTCTTCCCGCCCGTAAATGTCATTCGTAGCTGATGTAATCGATGGGCACTTCAAGTAAGTAGTCACCGTCCGGTAAGCGGAGGTCCACGTGCGTTTCTTTCCAGAGAAGTTTATGGGTACGTATAATGACCCCACGGGTTCCCTGCGGGTATTTCTTATCCTTACAAAGGAAGCCGCGCCGGACATAATCTCTCGAAAAATAAACGGGTACAACGGGGAGGGAGGTTCCTCTTCCCCCTGCGGTGAGAACTTTGGCCATCTGATCTCCATGAGTGACGACTGCGGCGAATGTCAGAGGCCCAAATTAGGGGAAGATCGACAATCTGTCGCTGTTGACACGCGTTGACCCGGTGTTCGCTCCTGAAGCGGTGCTTCCCAAACCCGTTGAGCGGCGACCACAATTTACGCGTGGCCAAACCGTGGAAGTGCCGCCTCCGCTTGCACGATTGGGACGATCGGGAAAACCCAGAGACCCACGCGCACTACAAGGTATGTCTGCGCTGTAACGCCCCCGAGAAAGGGGGCGTTCGCAGGATGCAGGTTGGTGGTGAGCGGTCGGCGGCGTCGGCTGAGTCTCTCGGCGCTCGACGACCTCCGCTGAACGGCTAGCGTAATCGAACTTGCATTCGATACGCGGTGCCGAGGCTCCGAAGGACCGGTTGCTCTACAGCGACCTCCACGGCACGGCTATGAGATACGCCGCCGAGCAGCGCAACCTGGCCGAGTCCATCGCTGAACTTCGCGAGATCGCGGGCGGCCGAGACGACGTCCTCGCTGAGGCTGCCGGCATCGAAGTGGGTTGGTGGTATGGATCACCTGCTACCCATGTGGGTTATGAGTTGGTCGCCGCCGGAATGTTGATCATGGCCGGCGGCCATGACGGTAAGCCGCTGGACTACGGAGAATTGGAGCGTTGGACACGGATCGGTTATGAGCGGGGGGTGCGGTCACGCAAGGGTGAGCGGTGATGGCTAACAAATTCATAAGCGCCGGCAGTCTTAACCATCAACACGCAACAGTTCCACGAGCAGCGAGTCAACGGGACTGGGCAGAGCGCCGGTCCGGACCAGTTCAGCTGCCACGTCGCGCAGCTTTGTGTTGCTCCGTTGGGAGGCGTGGGTGAGGATGGTGAATGCCTCGTCCTCGGTGATCTTGTGCCGCTCCATCAAGATGCCTTTCGCCTGTTCGATAAGGGCGCGAGACAACATCATGGTGCGGAGCTGAGTGAGATCATCGCTGGTCCGGGCTGCTGCTTGGGCGTTGCCGACTGCGACCGCGATCCAGGCAGCAACCTCTTGGGCCAACTCAATATCACCGTCGTCGAAAACCTTGGGCTGGCTGGCGTAGATGTTGAGCGCGCCAATGGTTGCACTTTGGAACGGTAGCGGCACCGAGAGTGAGCTGAGCACGCCGTGGGCGGCCACGTTTCGAGCATAATCCGGCCAGCGTTGCTCGATCCGCATGTCGTCGACGAGGAACATTTGGCCGGCCCTGCCGGCGTCCATACAGGGCCCATAGCCACGCTCGTACTGCATCTCATCAGCATCCAGCGCCATCTGCCCGTCGTAGGCGGCCGTGAACGGCTTGTCTCCCCGGATCAATGTGATAGAGGCTGCCTTCACGGGGGGCATCGCCCGGCGAGCGATCCCAGTGATCTCGCTCAGGACTTCAGAGGGTTCGCGATCGGCGAACACAACTCTAGCTAGTGCCTCATGTAGCTCGTTGATGTTGTTCATCGCAGGCTTCCGTTCTCTAAGAGCTGAGAACCGCTATTCGAAGCCAGCTACGCTCGATCGGCAGTTAGATGCTTCCACCGTAGCGCGCCTTACAAGGCTGTGCCCCGTAGCTTGGCAGGTGGGGGAGGCGGCACAAAGTCCTGGATGCCCTGTCGGCCGCGCGATTAGAGTCGCCGCTCCGCTCGGATTGCGGCCAACACGATGTGTGCTCTCGCAAAGAGTGCGCGATCGCGGCTGCGACAGGGGGGAACCGCCTAGGCCCGACCACGGTCGCTTGTGGCGGGCCAGACGATGGGCACTATGGCGGGCATTGTGTCGGGTTCGACGAGTTCGACCTTCAGTTGGTCGTGGTTGATCTGGTTGGACGCCAAAGGGGTGATGGTTTGATTGGACACGGGCTCGACTCCTTCACAGTCGGGTTCCAGCCCTCGGTGGTGCTCACGACACCGCTGGGGGCACTTGATGATCTTGTTATCGGGTGAAAACTCACCTGATAACTGGGATCACAACGCTCCCGAAATCGCCGCTTATCCTCCTTGTCGCATACCCGTTTACACGGTTGGTACTCCGAAAATGCCGGGTGAGCCGTCTCGCGTCCAGCCGAGCCGAATGACCAACGAAACAAAGGAAAAAGAGGGTCTTACGTAAGTGCCGGTTAGCACCAATCGGCTGTGCAGCGACCGCTACTTGGCCTTCGCTCGTCGTTTACGAGGAGCCGTGACTTCGAGCATTGGGCTGGTGAAGCTCAGCGCCTGATCCATCGCCGTCGCTTGTTGTGTGAGCAAGTTCCCGGCCTCCTTAAGAGCCTCACCAGCGGCGCGAGTGGTCTTCGCGGCTTGCATGAGGCCCTCCAACACCTGCCGCATAGGAGCAAGTGCTTGTTCGGCCAGCTGACGATGGAACTCTTCTTGAGCTTCTAAGGCTTTCTGCATCAGATCGAGTTGTTGCTGCATGGGAGTGAACATCGACCGCCAGAACTCCGACGCATTCGAACCCGGTCCAGCCGTCTGAAACTGCTCGATCATGTCCAGCCAGGCTTTCATTGGATCGTTCACGCTAGCCACGTCATCCGCCCTTGCACTCGGCATCTCGATAGTGGGATCTCAGTGTAGAGTCCGGTCGATTTCGCACGCGGAGGGCGTACTTTGAGCGACGTGCACGAATCCGCTCCACCGGTACTACTTGTGGTGGACTCCGACCGGCACGCCAGGATGGCGACCGAGGCGGCTTTGGCTCGCCGCTTCCAACCGGACTACCGCGTGCTGACCGCCGACTCGCCGGTCACCGGGCTAAAGACGCTGGAGCGGCTGGCCAGTAGCCGCGAGGACGTTGCGTTGATCGCCGCCGATCTGCGGTTACCTGGCATGGACGGCGTGACCTTCTTGGAACAAGCCCACCAGTTGCATCGAGGCGCAAGCCGGGTGCTGCTGCTGTCAATGGATGAGCACTACACGCGAATACCGTTCACCGTGTTGCCGGTCCTACAGCAAGCGACAGCACTTGGCCGAATCGACTTCTGGATTGTGAAGGGATGGGTCACTCCGGAGGAATGGCTGTATCCGGAAGTCCAAGAAGCGCTAAGCGCATGGACCATCGCAAACCGACCGCATCACGTCGTCTATCGAGTCGTTGGTGAGCAATGGGCACCGCGCAGCCATCAAGTGCGGGAGCTGCTGAGTCGGAACGGAGTGCCGTTCGCCTTCTCACCCGTCGATTCCTCCGAGGGACAACAGCTGCTCCGGGACTATTCAGTTGACCCAAGACGGCTCCCGGCTCTGATCCGGAACGACGGTACGGTGCTTCACGACCCGAGCTTTCCTGAGATTGCCGACGCCCACGGCATTCAGGTACAACCACCCGATGAGATCTACGATCTGGCGATTCTGGGTGCCGGGCCCGCTGGACTAGCGGCTGCAGTGTATGGAACCTCAGAAGGGCTGCGCACCGTGGTGATGGAGCAGCTGGCTCTCGGTGGCCAGGCCGGCACCAGCTCACTGATCCGCAACTATCTCGGGTTTCCCCGCGGCCTGAGCGGCAGCGACCTGGCACGTCGCGCCTGGCACCAGGCGGTGCTGTTTGGCGCCGAATTCGTGTTTACACGTCGGGCCACCAGGTTGTCGACTCGCGATGATCATTACGTCATTTCTCTCGACGATGGAAGCGAATCCTGCGCCCGATCACTGATCATTGCAACCGGTGTGGCGTATCGACGGCTCGATGTCGAAGAGGTGGAACGCTTCGTCGGCACCGGCGTCTTCTACGGCGCAGCAGCGGTAGAAGCACCGGCAATGACCGGGCAGGAGGTGTACGTCATCGGCGGAGCCAACTCGGCTGGTCAGGCCGCACTGCACTTGGCTAGGTTTGCGGCTCGGGTAACGCTAGTCGTTAGAGGCCGGTCATTGGCCGCCAGCATGTCCGATTACCTCGTTCGGCAGTTGAAGGCGACTGAAAACATCGACGTGCGACTTCGTTCACAGGTCGTCGGGGTCCATGGCAGGAGCCATCTTGAGTCTTTGACGATCGAGCACGACGGCCGCCGCGAGGAGGTAGCGGCGACTGCGCTGTTTGTGCTGATTGGCGCGCAATCGCACACCGACTGGCTCCGCGACACCGTGGAGCTTGATCAGCATGGGTTCATCCTTACCGGCAGTGACATTTCCCGGTCGGCATGGCGCGGGCTGCGGGGACCACTACCTTTCGAGACAAGTCAACCCGGCGTATTCGCTGTCGGCGACGTCCGGTACGGGTCGGTCAAACGCGTTGCCGGTGCCGTGGGCGAAGGTTCGGTATGCGTAGGTTCGGTCCACCGTTATCTTGCCGACGCGCCAGCTCTGACTATTCGGTAATTCGTGAACAACGTCCCGTCATCGGCGTACAGGGCGTGATGCAGCTGAAACGAGCTCGGTACGGGTAAGGCGGCGCCGCTAGTGGAACGCAGGCCCTGGCCGCCGACCACAACAGGAGCGAGTGTTAATGCGACCTCGTCGACCACACCGGCGGCAAGCAGATCGTTGTGCAGCCGGGGACCACCCTCGCAGAGCAGCCGCGGCAATCCAGTGCCGGCCAGCTGATCAACAATCAAACCCAGATCCAGCATGGTTCCTTCGGCCTCCAGCACGGTAATGCCCGCTGCTCGCAGTGGCTCAAGATCATCTGGCGCCTTACCCGCCGTCGTGATGATCATCACAGCCCCGCCGTCGCCCTCGGCCGGCGTGGCGACTGTGGGATCAACATCAGCGCTCGCTGAAATGATCACCAAGGTTGGATACGGAGCCAGACCTTCCTGCTCCCTGATCTGCAGCTGCCACGGTTGGAGATCAACGGCTCGGTAACCCTCGAAGCGCACCGTATTGGCACCAACAAGGATGGCATCGGCTAGCGCGCGCTGCAAAGCGAAGACCTGGTGATCGCTCGGGGTATTGATTGTCCCGGACCGGCCGTCGGGACCCTGCACCGAACCATCCAGCGACATGACGAAGTTAGTGCGGAGCCAGCCATGGCCCTCTGGCGCAGGCAGGCGGTAGAGCTCGATCAGCTCGGATTCGTCGATGGTTCGTGGTGCGCCACCGTGTGGGCCGAAGATCAGCTGCACCGCACCATCGTGCCACGTCAGGTCCACGAGGGCAGACACCTACAAGGATGCGTGGGGCACAATCAGCCCATGGCGAAGAAGAGCAAGGCTGACGAGGTGCCGCAGTTGATGACTGAGTCACTCAGGGCGCTGCTCCGGTTACCGCCCGGCCGAGTAGATATGGCCGGGCTGGATCCCGCCGCAACACTCGGCTTCCGTGGGGACAAGGAGGACGCGACTGCTAGCAGTGAGGCTTTGGCGCCCAAGCTCGGCGATCTTCAGGAACGCCTGTTCGCCGCGGGCCGGGCCAAGGAGACTACCAGCCAGAAGATCTTGATCGTGCTGCAAGGAATGGATACCTCCGGGAAGGGTGGCACCATTCGGCATGCGATCGGCATGGTGGACCCGCAAGGGGTGAAGATCAAGGCTTTCAAGGCTCCCACGGAGGAGGAACGCGCCCACCCCTACCTTTGGCGTATTGAGCGAGAGCTGCCACCGCCGGGCATGATCGGCATCTTCGACCGGTCACACTATGAGGACGTGCTGGTGGTACGAGTTCACAACCTGGTCGAGCAATCTGCCTGGAGTAAGCGCTATGACGAAATCAATGCCTGGGAAAAGGAGCTGGTCCGGCAGGGCACGGTAATGATCAAGTGCTTCCTCAATATTTCGTCGGCGGAGCAGAAAGATCGGCTCCTGGCTCGGCTCGATGATCCAACCAAGCACTGGAAGTACAACCCGGGAGACGTAGACGAGCGAGCCAAGTGGCCGGCATACATGGAGGCGTACCAGGCGGTGCTGGAGCGGTGTAACACCGAGTGGGCGCCGTGGTACGTGATTCCGGCTGACCATAAGTGGTATCGGAATTGGGCTGTCGCCCAACTGCTTGCCGAGCACCTGGAAGCACTCGACCTGCAGTGGCCGGCCGCTGACTACGACGTGGAGCAGGAGAAGGCGCGGGTCGCCGCTAGCTAAGCCGTTATGCGCCGACTACGGAGAGATGGCGTACCGGCGTTGTCGCCTCGTCAGTTGCCTCGGCGTCATGAAGATCAACCAGATCCATCGCGGCAATCACGTACCGGATCAGGGCCACCTCGGCGATTTCGGGCTCGCCGCCCATGGGAGCTGAAACCGCGACTGCACCGGCCTCCAGCGCCAGCTCGGCCTGCCGGGTGTAGAGCAGGCCCGGCGCGAGGAACCAGCTACCGACGGCAATGTGTCGCCGGCCCTGGCCGCGCAGGGTGCGAATGGCTTCCGCTGCTGATGGACCGGAGCCGGTTGCGAAGGCCGTTACGCAGGGCAGCCGGTGATGCGTCGCCCACTGCCTGGCGCGCCGCGCGACGAGTGCATTGCTGCGGATATCGGCGCTGCCGGCGGCCGCGAAGACCAGTCCGTCCAGCTCGGCGACGTGCCGAGCCCGCAGTGCGTCACGAAGGCGCCGATCGATGATCGACAGCAGTTGCGCCTCCGGCCCGATCGGGCGGGAGGCGATGACGCGCAGCTCTGGGAAGCTGGCCCGGACCTGGGCAAGCAGTGCCGGTACGTCGGCCTGCACGTTGAACGCATCCGACAGCAACAGTGGCACGAAGACGATTTCATCCACTCCGCGGCTGACGAGCTTGGTGACGACCTGCATGCCGCTCGGCGCGCAGTGGTCAAGGAACGCGGCGTGGATGTCGAGCTCAGGGCGGATCGCCAGTAGACCCTCTCGAATCTGATGACTCACTTGAGCCACTTGAGGGTCGTGGCTTCCGTGGCCGAGAAGGATCAGTGAAGGAGCGGTCATGATGGCCCCTTTCCTTGGTGTGCTGGGTTATGCGGGTCGGACCGTTGGACCTCCGTGGTCCGGGCGGTGATTGGGGTTGAGCCGGCGAGACCGGCTCCGAGGGTCCAGCCGTCGGCATCATCGACGATGATGAATGCGCCGGTGGCACGATGCTCGCGGTACGAGTCGATCGGCAGCGGGGAGGCTAGCGTCAGCCGCACCCGGCCGATGTCGTTGAGGGTGAGGGTGGCGGCTGGTCGCCAACAGGGCACCGTCCCGGCCTCGAAGTCAAGGTCGAGTACGCCCTCGATGGACTTCACGATGGCCTTGGTGATCGAAGTGCCGTGTTGGACCAGTACCCGCGCGCCGACTGTCAGATTGCGTTCAGCCAGCCAACAGACCGTCGCGGTGAGATCGCGAATCGGTGGCGGCGGTGCATCGGTCGCCGCCAGGATGTCGCCACGAGAGATGTCGACGTCGCTGTTCAGCCGGATCACTACCGACTGACCGGCCACCGCCATGTCGAGCGGACCATCTGGGGTGTCGATCGCCTCGACGACGGCATGCGAGCCGCGTGGCAGGACGACGATCTCCTCGCCAGTACGGACCCGGCCGGATTCGATCTTGCCTGCGTAGCCGCGGTAGTCGCCGTTCACCTGAGGTGCCCGGGATGCCCACGGAGCGGGTACGGCCGACTGCGGACGTATCACATGCTGCACCGGGAACCGCAGGTCGGAGCCCACCGCGAGTCGAGTGTCGTCGACGTTCTCCAGATAGCCGAGCACCGTCGGCCCGTCGTACCACGGCGTGCGGTGGGATTTGGTTACGACGTTGTCGCCCTCGGTTGCCGAGACCGGGATGCAGTGGGTGTCCAGCACGCCGAGGCTGCGCGCCAACAGCGCAAAATCAGTGGCGATGTCGGTGAAGACGTCCTCGGAGTAATTCACCAAGTCGATCTTGTTGACCACCAGGACGACGTGCGGCACGCGAAGCAGGGACGCTACGGCAAGGTGCCGGCGAGTCTGTTCCACGACGCCATTGCGCGCGTCGACGAGCAGCACGATGACATCGGTGGTGGAGGAGCCGGTCACCGTGTTGCGGGTGTACTGCACGTGCCCCGGGCAGTCGGCGAGGATGAACTTCCGCGCCGGAGTGGCGAAGTAGCGGTAGGCAACATCGATGGTGATGCCCTGCTCGCGTTCGGCGCGCAGGCCGTCGGTGAGCAAGGCAAGATCAGCACGATCCAGGCCCTTGCGCTTGCTGACCTGCTCCACATGATCAAGAGTGTCGGCCAGCACGGAGTTGGTGTCGAAGAGCAACCGACCGACCAGCGTCGACTTGCCGTCGTCGACGGAGCCTGCCGTGGCAAGCCGCAGCAGCGTACGGCCCCCATTCAAATTGGCACCGGTCAGATTCCCGGTCGGGGAAAGGAGTGCGGAAGCCTGCGTCATCAGAAGTAGCCCTCCCGCTTGCGATCCTCCATGGCAGCTTCTGATAGCCGGTCGTCGGCGCGCGTCGCGCCGCGCTCGGTGAGCCGGCTGAGGCCCACTTCGGTGATCACGTCGTGTACCGTGCTGGCCTCGGAGAGTACGGCGGCCGTGCAGGACATGTCGCCGACGGTTCGGTAGCGAACCGAGCGCAGCTCAACCACCTCGCCTGGACGTGCCGGCGTCACCTCGGTGATGGCGATCCACATGCCATCCCGACACGTCACCGGGCGTTCATGGGCGTAGTAGATCGTCGGCACGTTGATCTTCTCTGCGGCGATGTAGTCCCAGATGTCCAGCTCTGTCCAGTTGGAGAGTGGGAAAACGCGTACGTGCTCGCCGGGCAAGTGGCGTCCGTTGTAGAGCGACCACAGCTCGGGCCGTTGGTTGCGTGGATCCCACTGACCGAACTCGTCACGCATACTGAAAACCCGCTCCTTGGCGCGGGCTCGCTCTTCGTCACGCCGGCCGCCGCCAAAGACGGCATCATGACGACCGTCGTTGATTGCATCCAGCAATGGCAGGGTCTGCAGCGGGTTACGAGTGCCGTCAGGTCGTTCCCGGAGCCGACCGTCGTCGATGTAGTCCTGTACAGCCGCGATCTTGAGGGAGGCGCCATAGAACTCGACCGCCTCATCGCGAAAGTGCAGTACTTCCGGAAAGTTGTGTCCGGTGTCCACGTGCAGCACGCCGAAGGGAATCGGCGCCGGCCAGAACGCCTTCGCCGCCAGATGCAGCATGACGACCGAGTCCTTACCGCCGGAGAAGAGCATGATCGGCGAACTGAAGGTGGCCGCCACCTCACGGATGATGTGGATGGACTCCGACTCGAGTGCCTGCAGCTCGGTCAGCGGTCGTAGTTGATCAGTTGTCACCTGAAATCCCTCTCTACGATCGCTGAGAGCAGGGCCTTGGACATCTGGACCGCTGTTTCAAGATCAACACGTGCGGTATCGACGACGAGTTCGGCCTGCGTCGGCACCTCGTACGGGTCGTCGACGCCGGTGAGGCCGTGAAGCTCGCCGCGGCGAGCTCGGGCGTAGAGACCCTTGACGTCGCGAGCCTCGGCGACCTCGAGCGGGGTGGCGACGTGCACCTCAGCGAACGGTACCGCGCGACGGCCATGATCATCTCGGACGGCGTCGCGGGCCGCGGCGTACGGAGCGATCACCGGAACCAGCACAATCACGCCGTGCGATGCCAGCAGTCGAGCCACCCAACCGATCCGAGTGACATTGGTGTCGCGGTCCTCACGGCTGAAACCCAGGCCAGCCGATAGATGCGGTCGCACTTCATCGCCGTCCAAGACCTGTACCCGCTCGCCCGCGGCAGATAGCTCGCAGCCCAGGGCATGGGCAATGGTTGATTTCCCGGCCGAGGGAAGACCGGTGAACCACAGCGTGGCGCCTCTCCTGGCCGGATGCTGGGGTGCCCCCTCGAGCTGACGCTCCGGGCTGACCCTCTCAGCGGTGGCAGTCCGGGCGCTCACAGGTTGATCCCGCATTCAGTCTTGGCAAATCCAGCCCAGCGGCCAGCCCGTGGATCGTTCTTGGATGCTCTCGTCGTGCAGGGCTCGCAACCGATGGAGGTGTATCCGTCTTCCAGCAAAGGGTTGATCATCAGGGAGTTGATCTCGATATAGCGGGCTACATCCTCATCAGTCCAGGCAGCAATGGGAGCGATTCTGATCAACTTCCGGGTGGCATCCCAGGAGACCAGCGGGGTGTTCGCCCGTGCCGGTGAGTCGGCGCGGCGCACACCGGTAGCCCATGCCGCGTACGGTTGCAGCGCTTTGCCGAGAGGGATGACCTTGCGTAGGTTGCAGCACTGATCAGGACTGCGTGCAAAAAGATCCTTGCCCCACGTCGCGTCCTGTTCGGCAACGGTCTGCTCAGGGGTCACGCTGATCACGTTGACGTTGTGGACCAGCTTGACCGCGTCCCGGGTACCGATCGTTTCCACGAAGTGGTAGCCGGTGTCGAGGAAGATCACATCGATGCCGGGAGCCACTTGCTCGGCGAGGTGGATCATGACCGTGTCCGCCATCGAGGAGGCCAGTACAAGCTTCGAGCCAAATTCGGCGTAGGCCCAGGTCAAGATCTCCAACGCTGAGGCGCCTTCAAGATCACGATTGGCCTGAGCGGCAACATCGGCCAGGTCCAGGGTAGTGCTCATGCGGACTGACCTCGCGGAACCAGGCCGAGAAAGGTCACCGAGAACGCTCGCCAGCAGCTGCGGCACTCCCAGCCACCCGTTTCCAGGGGAAACAGGGTTTCTTCAGCGCAGTACGGGCAGTACAGCACCGTCTGCCGGTTGGCGTGAGAAGTCTCGGCCGTCATGACAACACCAGCTCATCGGCTCGCGCGACCCACTGGGCAAACCGCTCACCCTCATGGCGCTCGGCGACATAGTGACGAGCCAGCCGCTCCACGTAATCCGGCAATTCGGTGGCTGTCACCTTGTGTCCTCGCAGCTTGCGACCGAACCCAGCGTCGAGACCCAGGCCACCGCCCAAGTGCACCTGGTAGCCCTCGACCTGATTTCCGTCCGGTCCGACCACAATCTGGCCTTTGAGACCTATGTCGGCGACCTGGATTCGGGCACACGAGTTCGGGCAGCCGTTGAGGTGCACCGTGATCGGTGAGTCCAGTGCGCCTAGTCGACGCTCAAGCTCATCAACCACCCGGGCCGCCTGAGCCTTGGTCTCGACAATGGCGAGCTTGCAGAATTCGATGCCGGTACAGGCCATCACCGAACGACGCCAGGCATCCCGGCTTGCCGACAGGCGGCACTGCTCGACAGCGGCGATCAGTGAGCCGATCTTGGACTCCTCGAGATCGAGCACCAGAAGCTTCTGCATTGGCGTGGTACGGATCCGATGAGAACCATGAGCCTCCGCGAGCTCTGCCAGCCGCAGCAGATCGCTCCCACTGGTTCGGCCCGCCACCGGTGAGAGCCCGACAAAGTACTTACCGTCCTTCTGGCGGTGGACGCCCACATGATCGCCAGGCTCGGTCGGTACCGCCGGAGCCGGCCCATCGATGAGGCGGCGCTTCAAGTACTCAGTCTCCAGTACCTCCCGGAACTTCTCTGCACCCCAGTCGGCGATCAAGAACTTGATGCGAGCCCGACTCCGTAGCCGCCGATAGCCGTAATCGCGGAAGACCGCGACGACACCGGCCCAGACCTCCGCCACCTCCTCGCCCGGCACCCAGGTGCCAAGGCGTACCGCAAGCATGGGATTGGTCGAAAGGCCGCCACCCACCCACAGATCGAAGCCCGGGCCATGCTCAGGGTGCTCTACGCCGACAAAGGCAACGTCGTTCACCTCGGGTGCCACATCGTGCACCGGGTGGCCGGTGAGGGCAGTCTTGAACTTCCGCGGCAGGTTGGCGTACTCGGGATCACCGATGTAGCGGTCCACGATGTCGCGGATCGCGGGTGTGGGGTCGATGATCTCCTCGGCGGCGATGCCGGCCACCGGCGAGCCGAGAATCACGCGCGGGCAGTCACCGCAGGCCTCAGTGGTCTGCAGTCCGACTGCCTCCAGGCGCCGCCAGATTTCGGGCACGTCCTCGATGCGGACCCAGTGCAGTTGCACGTTCTGGCGGTCGGTGATATCGGCGGTGTCACGCGCGAACTCAACCGAGATCTGGCCGATCACCCGAAGTTGCTCAGTGGTTAGCGCACCGCCGTCGATTCGAATGCGCAGCATGAAGTATTCGTCGTCCAGCTCCCACGGCTCCAGCGTCGCCGTCTTCCCGCCATCGATGCCGGGTCGCCGCTGCGTATAGAGGCCATACCACCGGAACCGACCTCGAAGATCGTTGGGATCAATGGATGAGAAGCCGCCCTTGGCGTAGATGTTCTCGATACGCTCTCGGACGTTGAGAGGGTTATCGTCCTTCTTCGACTGCTCGTTGGGGTTGAGAGGCTCACGGTAACCAAGCGCCCACTGGCCTTCACCCTTTTTGCGGCGCTCGCCTTGTTTACGGCTGGGACTGGTTGCCTTGGGCCGCGGCGCGGCGGCCGTGCGGGTGCGGCCGTTCGGGTTAGGGGCAGTCTCGGTGGTCATGGGTCCTCGTTCTGATGGAGCAGCACGAGCCGGTCTGGCAGGGGCAGGCGATTGTTGCCAGGCGGATGCTGCGGGCCAGTTAGGTCAGGCGGCGCAGCAGTGACACATCATCGACTTCGTCCGGCCAAGATCGACGAAGCGCCGCGCGGTCAGATCGAGTGTCTGAGCTTCCGGGACGATGCGCACGGACCAACACTCCGCTAGTCGGCGTCATCGAATCAAATCTCTTTCTCAAACTGCGAGACATTTGTCCGATTATTGAGATTTCAGGCGGCGGCGGGCGCGTACGCCAGCGAGGGTACGACGAAGCGGGTTGTTCTTGGCTTGAGTTTCCATCCGGATCGGTTGGTCAGTCGGGCCAGCCTGCTCGGTCGGGCCAACCTGTTCGGTCCGGCCAGCCTGGTCGGTCGCCGGAGCCTCATGGTCAATTCCGGAGAGCCGTGGGAAGAACTCGTCAAGGCTTGAGTTGCAGGCTGCGCCGATCAGCACGGCGATAGAAATCACATAGAGCCAGATCAGAAACGCAATCGGAGCGGCCAGCGGTCCGTAAATCGTGGTGCTGCCAACAGACTGCGTGAGCACGATGCGCAACAACACACTTCCGGCGAGCCAGATAACCATCGTGACGGCGGCGCCTGGTAAATCGGCCCGCCACCGGCTACGAACCGGAACCGACAGGTGATACAGCGTTGCCAACATGCACACCGAGCCCAGCAGCACGACAGGCCAGTAGAGGGCCCCGATGATCTCCAGACTCGGCGGTAGCGCCCGGCTCACCAGGGTCGGGCCGGCCAAGATCAGCGGAAGCAACACGATCCCGGAGAGCAAGAAGACCAAATAGAGGGCAAAGGAGAGTGCTCGGGTTCGCACAATGCCGCGCTTGCCGGCCATGCCGTACATGATCGTGATCGTTTCGACAAAGACGTTGAGGGCACGTGAACCAGCCCAGAGGGCGATGAGAAATCCAACCGAGATCACCGCCGCGCTGCCCCGAGAGAGGACGTCGTCGAGCGTGGGCACGATCACGCTCTGCACAACGTCATGAGTCAGGGCGCGTGAGGACAGCTCAATCAGCTGATCGCGAAAGTTAGCGATGGTACGGATGTCCAAGGTGCTGGTCACAAAGCCAACGGCACCGACAAGTCCAAAGATCAGCGGCGGCAGTGAGAGAACGGCGAAGAATGCCGCCTCGGCTGCCAGCCCCGTGACCCGATAGCGCAGGCAGATTGCTGCAGTTTCCTTGATTACCCGCCAGCTGCGGGCAGCCCAGATGAGTGCGCGAGGCCTCGGCTCCGAGCGCTCGGCCGCGGCCTCCGGGTCAGTGCGCGCGCTCACGTTTTCAGCCTAGGGCTGGAGGGCGCTGCAACTAGTTCTCGACGAGGCGTCCTTTTGACAAGATTGGGTGATGGAAATGGGCCGCTCAGCCTTGCTAATTGGAGCGGCGCGCGGAATTGGTCGGGCAATTGCGGTACGGCTCGTGGCCGACGGCGGGGTACAGAATTGGGTTGTGTTCTCATGATCAACTCTGCACAGCATCCCTATCTTGGAGAAAGTCAGTGAAGCTCTACGTTGACACGGCCGAACGCGCTCCGGCCGAATCATTGCTGAGGACCGGCCTGTTTCACGGTGTCACCACGAATCCGACGATCTTGCAGCGTGCCGCCATGGGCGTCGCCGATCTCAGAGACATCTATCGCTGGGCAGTCGAGGCTGGGGCCCAGGAGGTCTTCTTTCAGGCTTGGGGAGAAGATGCCGCCACACTGATCGAACGCGGTCAGCAGCTGCGTGATCTTGGTCGGGAAGTGGTGGTCAAGTTCGTCGCCACTCGGGCTGGGGCGACAGCCTGCGCAGCGCTGGCAGGCCGCGGTATACCGACTCTGCTTACTGCGATCTACGACGCTGGGCAGGCAATCGTCGCCGCTGCGGCCGGCGCTACCTACATTGCTCCCTACTTGGGACGGATGACTGATGCCGGCCGAAACGGGATTGCTGAAGTCCTCGCCATGCACGAGGTCCTGGTCGCTACCGGAAGTACCACCAAGGTGTTGCTGGCCAGTGTTCGAAGCGTTCCCGACATGGTTGTCCTGGCACGCCACGGCGTCGACTGCTTCACCATGGCGCCGGCGGTCGCCGAGCAGTTCTTCACTGATGCCACCACCGCCGAGGCTGCGCGGGTGTTCGAAGAAGTGATCCGCGAGACCTCGGCATGACTGCAGAATCAGATGTCGCCGTTGTCGTTGCAGGCGATGCTCTTATTGACCTGACACCGACAAGCACGGTTCGCGGTCACCTCGCCTACGAACCTCATCCGGGCGGATCCTGCCTCAACGTTGCGGTCGGTCTGGGGCGTTTGGGCGTGCCGACTGCATTCCTCGCCAGGTTGTCCGACGATGCCTTTGGCCAAATGCTTCGAGCGCAGCTTGCCGAGTCTGGCGTGCGGCCCACGTACTTCGTGGACACCGACGATCTCACGACGCTCGCTGCAGTTCATCTGCGCGACGGCCAGGCGATGTACTCGTTTCATGGCCAGAACGCGGCAGATCGAGGGCTGTTGCCCGAGCACCTGATGCCGCTGGCTCCCGGAGCGGCTCTTCACTTGGGTTCGATCGCTCTGGTACTGGAGCCGGTGGCTTCCACGCTTGAATGGCTGCTACGCCGTGAGGCGGGGCACCGGGTCGTCAGCCTGGACCCCAACGTGCGTCCAGGGCTGATTCCAAGCCGCGTGGCGTACCTGGACCGTTTCCAGGGCTGGATGCGCTTGATCGACATCCTGAAGATGAGCGACGACGATCTTGCCTGGTTGTATCCACGTCTTTCTCAGGACGATGTGGTGGCGGCCTGGCAGGCCGCGGGTATCCCCCTGGTCCTGGTCACGCACGGCGAGCGTGGGGCAACCGCCAGCTCGACATTGGCCTCGGTAAGCTCCCCGGCTCCAAGGGTTGCGGTGGTGGATACGGTCGGTGCCGGCGATGCCTTTATGTCCGGTGTCCTGGCACACCTTCATGAGCGCGGCCTCTTGAACCGAGATGCGTTGCGGTCACTGGATGCCAAGGACCTTGAGCAGATGCTGGAGGCCGCCTGCCTCGTCGCGGCCGTCACCTGTACTCGGGCTGGAGCCGAGCCGCCTCGCCGCCGTGATCTTGATGCCTATTCACCAGGTGGCCCTCGAGAGGTCACGCTCAGCCTCGAAGAGCTTGTCGAGCGCGCGCGCGCCTTGGCCGTGCCCGGCCAACGCCACCTCCTCGGAATCACAGGAGCACCTGGTGCGGGGAAGACCAAGGTCGCCAAGGAGATCGTCGACGAGCTGGGGCCCGACCTGGCCGTATTCATCCCCATGGACGGCTTCCACCTCAGCAATCACACTTTGATCAGCTGGGGACGCCGCGGCCGTAAGGGTGCCTGGGACACCTTCGATGCGGATGGTTACGTTCACCTGCTACGCCGGCTGCGAAATCAAGAAGAGGAGATTGTGCATGCCCCTGACTTCGACCGCGATGTCGATGAGTCCATTGGTTCCGCGCTCCCGATTCGCCGTGAAGTGCCGCTGGTTGTGACTGAAGGCAACTATCTGCTGACCGATCTTGGTGGGTGGGCCGGCGTTGGGCCGCTGCTGGACGAGTGCTGGTATCTGCAGGTGGACAACTCGACTCGTTTGCAGCGGCTGACGGGCCGGCATCAGCAGCATGGAATGAGTCTTGATGAGGCCGACACTTGGGCCCGGACTACCGACCAGGACAATGCGGAGCTCATTGAGAAGAGCATGCCCCGAGCGGATCTGGTGATTACGCTGGCCGGGTCATGAAGGCGGCGCGTACATCGGTGATCATCACCGTTGCTGGATCGTAGAGACCAAAGTCAGCTTGCCGGTCTGTGGCGGACTTGAGGCTGCACGCCAGATTGCCTGTGCGTATGGGGAGTCGCCGAGTGGGTGGGTGCCGCTGTTGTTGATGAGGTAGATGCGTTTGTGGGGTGATCGCCACACCCAGGTGCCGGGCTGGGGTTGTCGGACCTGCCAGCCGCCATGGGTTTTCAGGTTGTGGTGCCGTCGTGTGTTGGGTCCGAGGTTGCCGATTCGGGTTTGGCCGGGCGGTCCGCCGTTGT
>JBJMIR010000026.1:0-2572 GCA_045806785.1 Propionibacteriaceae bacterium
GTAGCTGGTCCGGAGCGGCCGTCACTCGGCCTTATCGACGGCGGCAAGACTGTCGGTTGAATGCAGCTCCGACTAGGTCGAATGGGGTAAATCGATTGGTCGGGCTGGCGAGATTTGAACTCGCGACCCCTTGACCCCCAGACATCGGCAGCGCATCCAAGAACGTCCTCCGAAGTCCATTTTTCCTTATGAATAAGGAATTTACACTTCGGTGTATTTCGGTGGACAAACCCAAATGGTGGTCAAAATGGTGGTCAGACCCATAACCAAATTAAGCGAATGGTTGATCGCCGACCAGCTAGGGCACTCCGATGTGAGGATGACCGCTCGCGCCTACCCTTGGCCGTGACCTCAAGGGTGACAAACGCGACCTGGCACGAGTTCTGTGAAGAAGGGACAGGAGGAGCCGGGTCAGGAACTGAGAGATTGAATGAGGCGCTCCACCGCTTCCGTACGTCACTCGGCCCGCCAACGACGTAGTTCCGGCTGTCTCCGCGACATGAATCCGGCCTGTTCGTCGGCTTCGATCGGAGCGGCTGTATCGCACCCGGCCGGCCGACTTGAGATAAGCCGGACCGCGGCTCCGGTGTCTCCCAATCTGATGTGGCAGCAACCATTGTCAACGGCAACTGAAAATTGGCCCCCTGACGGCAATGCGGGTTCTAATCAACGTCGCAACAAGGACGGTTCATTGAGGCTAGCTAGCAGCATCCTGAAAAGCTCGGCAGGCGCGCGGTCGTTGAGGACGAGCCTGGGCCGGCTGTTGAGTTCGTTCTCGACGGCCAGGAGGTGCTGCGGCGAGTGAGTGCTCAGGTCGGTGCCCTTGGGGAAATAATCCCGCAGTAGCCCATTAGTGTTTTCGTTCGAGCCGCGCTGCCAGGGTGAGCGGGAGTCGCAGAAGTAGACCGGCGCACCCAGCGATTGGGCGATCGTGAGGTGACGGGCCATTTCGGTCCCCTGGTCCCAGGTGATCGACCGCAGCAACGCCGCCGGCAGGTCCGCCATCCGGGCCTTCAAGGCATCGTGCAAGGCCTCGCCGTCGCGCTGCAGAAGATGCAGCAAACGGACCATCCGGGTTCGCCGCTCGACGAGCGTGCCGATTGCCGAGCGCTGATCCTTGCCGATGATCAAATCTCCTTCCGTAAGACTGTGCGCTGCCCGGGAGGGCCGGGTGTGGCTGAGATCGCCTTGCGTCAAGTCGCTAATTGGGAATGTCCGCCCGACTCTCCGGGGCGCCCTGGCTGCTAATTGAGATCTGCGCTCGGTCGCTGGTTACGGATGCGTCGGCGGGGTGTTCCACGGGCTGTGATCACTACTTTCGACCAACGAACGGAGAAGCGCGCGTGGGGGCAGTAAGGGACAATGCATGGGTAGGAATCGACGTCGGCAAGACGCACCACTGGGTCTGCGCGGTCGACGCCGACGGTAAAACGCTGCTGTCAGTCAAGGTCGCCAACGACGAGGCCGGAATCCTCAACTTCATCGCCGCCGCCTCAGCGTTGGCGCAGCGGCTGACCTGGGCGGTCGACATCATTGGGGCGCCGTCTGCGCTGCTGCTCGCATTGCTGGCGCATGCCTGCCAGCCGGTGCATTACGCGTCGGGACGTGTAGTCGCGGCGATGAGCGCTGCATATGTCGGCGAGGGCAAGACCGACGCCAAGGACGCCCGAGTCATCGCCGAGACCGCGCGGCTGCGCCGGGACCTGGCGATCATCGACACAGACACCGACCTGGTCCGCAATCTCGCGGTGCTTACCGGGCATCGGGCGGATCTGATCGCCGACCGAGTGCGGATGATCAACCGTCTGCGGGACCTGATGACCAGCGTGTTCCCCAGCCTGGAGCGGGCGTTCGACTATTCATCCCACAAGGGGGCGCTGGTGCTGCTTACCGGATACGCCAGCCCCGATCGGATCCGTCGCATCGGTCAAACACGCCTGGCAGCCTGGCTGCGAACCCGACATGTGCGGGGGTTCGCCGACGTCGCCGCCCGCGCGATCGCCGCGGCCAAGGCCCAGTCGGTCGTGCTGCCCGGACAAGACCTGACCGGGAGCATCATCGCTGAGCTGGCGGGTAACGTGCTGCGCCTCGATGAGCGGCTAAAGAGCCTGGACGACCAAATCGAAGAACTGTTCCAGCAGCATCCTCAGGCCGCGATCATTCAGTCCATGCCCGGCTTCGGCCCGTTCCTCGGCGCCTCGCTGCTCGTCGGTGCCGGCGACCTGCGCGCCTTCCCCGGTGCCGGCCACCTCGCCGCAGCCGCCGGACTCGTGCCCGTCCCGAACGACTCGGGTCGGCGCACCGGCAACCTGCACCGCCCGCTGCGCTATAGCCGCCCGCTGCGGCACGTGTTCTACCTATCGGCGCAGACCAGCATGATGCGAGCCGGCCCGAACCGCGACTACTACCTCAAGAAACGAGCCCACGGCCGCACTCACAGCCAGGCCGTCATCGCCCTTGCCCGTCGCCGGATCGACGTCCTTTGGGCGCTGCTCCGCGAGAACCGAACCTGGACAGCAACGCCACCCCAGCTCGCTCAGGCGGCTTGACAACAACATTGAGATTCCCAATG
>JBJMIR010000027.1:0-2783 GCA_045806785.1 Propionibacteriaceae bacterium
GATGCCCCCACCAACCTCGGGATTCCCGATAAGCGGTCCAGTCCGGGCACGCCGGCGGCCGCCGCCCGCATACCGGTGGGCCCGCGTACGGGATTTCTAACTGGTCGTGCGATTGAGTTGCGGCTGGTCGAGCCGGGTTAGTTAGGAGCGCCGCGCGACGGCCGTGGCGGTATCGGTCAGGATGAGAATCTGGCAGACGCCCTCGGAGGCTTGGTGTGAGTATTCAACTGCAACGACAGGAACGCGGGACATATCTGACGCGGGTCGCGTGCAAGGGGGTTTGGCTGCTGCCCGCTTTTGGTCTGCTCCTGGCCTTCAGCACGATTAGGCAGCAGCCGCCGGTCCAGACCGACTTCGAGGGCTACGCACGCTTTGTCACTACTGGTGAGTTCCTTGTCAGTCACCTGGTCGCCAGCATCGGCGGAGCGGCGCTGGTGATTCTTGGCGTGTGCTCGGTGTTTGTTTTATTGGCCGGCGGTCGTTTCCGTCGTGCCGCGTTGATCGGGACGATCATCACAGTCATAGCGCAGGTGTATCTGGCGTCGGCTTTTGGTAGCGCCGCTTTCGTTCAGCCGGGCATCGGACGTGCCTACTTGCGGGGTGAGACAGCGGCGGCACAGGCACTGAACGCCGATACCGCGTATGGTCCCGCCTTCATGGCTACCGCCGGTTTCGCGGTCTTGTTTTGGCTCATCGGCACTGTGTTTTTGGTCGTTGCCCTGGTTCGGACATCACCTAGATTGCGAGCGCCGGGCATCCTTTACGCCCTGAGCGCTCCGCTCTTCATCTGGAGTGGTCAGGTCGACCTCATTCCGCTGCAACAAGCACTCGCCGGTTTGCTCCTCACCGTTGCCGCGGTGATCATCGCCGTTCGACTTCCGAGGGAAGCCCCATGACGGGTGAGATCGCCCCGAGTGGACCGTCGGAACGCTCGCGGTTTGGTCCCCTATGTCGTTCGTCGAGCTCAGCGCATATTTGCGGTCGACGCCATGCCGGCGGATCGTTCGTAGGTCGGTCGTCTTGCAGACGTCTCCGCCGCATCCAAAATCCACCGGCTCGATTTGCTGGGGTGCTGGTGGCATCTTAAGGATCGGTCGCGTGGGCCGGCGAGCGAGGCAGGCACGCATTGTCATGGGATGATCGCTGCGCGCAGCAGGAGTGATTAGGGCGTGTGGCCGTAGCTGCCGTGCAGGCGCTGGAAGATGCCATGAGCCGTGAGTAGACGCAGGACTCGGTCGAGCCCATCGGGCTCGGCCTCACAGGATGAGGCGAGCTCACCCATCCTCACTGGCTGATCGCCGATGTGGTCGGCGACCCCCAAGTCGGATACGACTGGAGACACCGGGCTGCGAAAGCCGCCGTAGAGAGTGCCCAAACGATGTCGGACGGTGATGGCTGTTGTTCGCGTTCATGACCTTCCAGAACCAGGCTGGCAGCGTCTTGCATGCGACGCACCGCTGGAGTGTAGCGATATCTCGGTAGTTCTCGCCCTGCCACGGAGGTCACAGCCGACAGTCTGCGCAATTCGGGAAACCGTGCAACGGCATACGACGGCCAGGCACCGATAGCGCTAGGACAACCGCTCGTCGGCGTACCTTGACATCCATGAGCGATCAGGAATCGGCAGCAACAGGGCCCAGGTGGACCAGCGAGGCCGCGGAGAAGTGGCTCTCCCGCGTGGACGGGCTGGAACGGTCGGGAGCTCCAATCCGGGAGCTGCTCCTGGAGCGGGCTGACCTCCAGCCGGGAGAGCGAGTGTTGGATGTGGGATGCGGATCAGGACCCTCCACAGCGGCCGCAGCGCGAGCGGTGCATCCCGGCGGAAGGGTCACCGCCATCGATATCGCAGCCCCCATGATTGCGGCGGCCCGACAACGTGTTCGAGACCGCGACATCGAGTGGATCGTCGGTGACGCCGAAAGCTATCCCCTGCCCGAAGAGCGTTACGACGCGATCATCTCTCAGATGGGGCTGATGTTCTTCACCAGCAATGCAAAGGCCTTTGCGAACCTGGCTCGGGCCGCCCGAGCAGGAGGTCGGCTGGTCGGTGTGGTCTGGCCCACGAGGGACAAGATCAGCATGTTCAATTTCTTATTCAACAGCGTCCGACAGACCCTGGATCGGCTGAAGATTGCCTATCAGGAGCCGCCGCTTGATTTCGGGCCGTTCTCCCTAGGTGACACTCCACATGTCGAACAGCTACTCAGCCAGAGCGGTTGGACCGACGTACGGATTGAGGAGATCGAGCGACGCATGACCATGGCCGAGTCGGAAACCTCAATAGATCAGGAGTCAGCGGCTGATTGGCTGCACCAGGGTCCAGCGAACGCGCTACTCGAGGGACAACCCAAGGATGTGTATGCAGAGGCTGGAAACGACTGGGTCCAGGCTGTCAAGCAACGCGCTGCAGATAAGGGGCTGCAGTTCGACGTGCTGCTGCAGGTGATCACCGCTCTGACGTCGCCGCATATCTGAGCGCTCGATTGACGAGGGTGAGGAACTATCGGAAGCGTGGTCCCTGCAGGCATCTGATTCCACGCGACGGCAACCTTAGATCACGACGACCGTAAGTCGGTCGGCCTCCGGAATACGGCGTCCCTCGTTAGGCAGGGCAGTCCATGGCCGAAGTATCCGACGGCTCGACCGGGTTCAGCCAGCCAGGGGTGGACCTGCCAGGAGACGCCGAACCGGTCATGCAACCGCCGATCCCACGCATCTCCTTCCGCTTGAGAAGCGTCCAACCCGTTCGCTGGCTGGTCCGTCCACGTGATTAGCATCGCCGT
>JBJMIR010000028.1:0-117146 GCA_045806785.1 Propionibacteriaceae bacterium
AGCTATTTGATGCGGCGTCGCGCGAGCGGAACGGAGTTAGGTGGGTTCTCGCGCTTGTCCTCGGCCACCGTCAGGGGGAGGCCCTCGGTCTCAAATGGGATGACATCGACTGGACGACCGGGCTACTCAGCGTGAAGCGCAGTCGCACTCGGCCTCGCTATGAGCACGGCTGCCAGCCAAACTGCGGGCACAAGTACGCCGGCCACTGCCCTTCGCGGCAGAACCTGCGTCCGCCGACAGACACAACGATGTCTCGCGCCGGAAAGCGGATCGTTCCCCTGCCCCGCGCGCCAACCTGCTGCTGGCTCACAGAGAAGCTCAGTTAGTGGAACGACAGAGAGCCGCTCAACTTTGGTCCGAAGAGGGCTGGATCTTTACAGACGAGACTGGCCGGGCCGTCAATCCCCGAACCGACTGGGACGCCTGGAAGCGTCTACTTGCAACCGCTGGCGTCCGCGATGGGCGTCTCCACGATGCCCGTCACACCGCAGCTACAGAACTTCTGCTGCTCGGCGTTCACGAGCGCACGATCATGAGCGTTCTGGGCTGGTCAACTACCGCGATGGCGAGCCGCTACACGCACGTGATCACGCCTATCCACAACGACCTTGCCAGCCGGCTCGACGGGCTTCTGTGGTCCAGCAAAGACACACCAAAGGAGATCAATTGAGACCACATTTGAGACCACAGCAAAAAAGGCCGGCGCCCACGTTCCGGCCGCGCTGGCGTTTGGCCTGGTCAGACTGGCGGTGGCGGCGGGATTTGAACCCGCGGAGGGTTGCCCCTCACGCGCTTTCGAGGCGCGCTCTTTAGGCCGCTCAGACACGCCACCGCCGGAGAGACTACCCAAGGGTGGCTGCTGGGGCGAATCACTAACGCCTATCTCCGTATCAAAGCCACACATGCCGGCCGAATTGCCGAATCTAGAGATCATTCGTGGCTTTGTGTGGAGAGGAGGCTGAGCGCTTGGCGAAGAAGTCCTTTAAGAGTGCGCCGCACTCGGCCTCGAGAATGCCGCCGCGTACGTCGACGCGATGATTGAGCCTTGGGTCGCGTACCACGTCGAAAAGTGAGCTGATGGCGCCGGCCTTCGGATCGAAGGCGCCGAAGACGAGGCGCGCGGCGCGTGCCAAGACCAGAGCGCCGGCGCACATCGTGCACGGCTCGAGGGTGACGACCAGGGTGAGCCCGGTCAACCGCCAGGAGTGCAGCCGCCTGGAGGCTTCTCGTAGTACCAAGATCTCTGCATGGGCAGTCGGATCATGTCTGATCTCGCGTTCGTTGCCGGCGGCGGCCAGCACGCTACCGGCTTGATCCACCGCCACAGCGCCGACAGGCACGTCGCCGTGCATCGCCGCCATCCGTGCCTGATCGAGGGCGAGCCGCATCGGATCTTCCCACTGGCTCTGCCCGCTGTATTCGCTCACCCAACGGCTGCTTCTACGGCCTTGCGGAACGGCGGATTGAGTTTGATCTTGTCCGCAATCTCGGTCAGCATCTCGACGCTGCTGAGATCGAGGTTGTCGATGATGGCACCCATATCGAAGTCGCTCAGGCCAAGGTCTGCGACGATGCCAAGATCACCAATCGGCTCGCCTTCTTCGTCTTCATCGTCCAGGGGCTCCTCGCCGAGATAGTCCGCGACATCCCGGGCTATCGGCCAGTCGCTCGCCGCTGCCGCATCGGACAGCAGCACCTGGACATGCTGTCCACGCACCCGAGTGATCACGAAGACCTCTTCAACCAGGCTGACAAATCCCAAGGCGCCGGCATCGCCAGGCAATCGACGTAGCTGGACGATCAGCTCATCGAGGTCGTTGGCGAGGTCTTTGCCGAGCGACTGTACATACGGCTGGCCGTCTTCCCGATACGCGGCGAGCACGAAGTCGATCTCGTCCTCGGCCGCATCTTCGAGCTCGACTTCCTCGAAATCATCGTCATCCTCGAGCTCGTCTTCGAACTCTTCATTAGCGTTTGCTCGGCCGCTTGCCGAGTTAGCGCTCCTGCTGCCCGCGCCATCCAGCTCGAACGACTCGTACTCCTCGTCGTCGAACTCCGACATGACTCCCCTCCTCCGCAGAATCGCAAACCCGCTCCATCGTGTCAGACACCACGCCTGCACACGAGTCCAATCCCCAATCTCAAATGCTCCCTCGCTACGGTTCCAGCGTGGAACTACGCATCGTCGACCATCCGCTTGTTGCTCACAAGCTCACTGTGCTGCGGGATCAGACCACCGACTCGCCCACCTTCCGGCGGCTCACCGAGGAGCTCGTCACCTTGCTCGCGTACGAGGCCACCCGTGATGTTCGCGTCGTGCCACGCACGGTTCAGACACCGCTGCAGGCTGCGGCCGGCGTGAGACTGGCACCGCCGCGGCCGATGGTGGTGCCGATTCTGCGGGCAGGGCTGGGAATGCTCGAGGGCATGACCCGGCTGATCCCGACGGCCGAGGTCGGGTTCGTCGGCATGGTGCGCAACGAACAGACCCTGGTCGCGACAACGTACGCCGAACGGTTGCCGGAGGACGTGACTGGCCGGCAGTGCTACGTACTCGATCCAATGCTGGCGACCGGCGGCACCCTTGGCTCGGCTGTGCAGTTTCTGGTCAAGCGCGGCGCCGATCACATCACCTGTATCTGCCTGATCGCGGCTCCGGAAGGGATCGCGCGGCTCAAAGAGCTGGTGGCCGAACTCGGCGTACCGTGCACGCTGGTGCTCGCCGGCCTGGATGAGAAACTCAACGAGGTCGGGTACATCCTCCCCGGCCTAGGCGATGCCGGCGATCGTTTGTACGGCGTCGTCTAACTCGCCGGCTCCTTTACTTCTGACAAGTCGGTTAGAAGAGTCAGTAGTAGTAGGGAAAGCGGCTCCAATCGGGGGAACGCTTTTGGAGGAAGGCGTCGCGGCCCTCCACTGCCTCGTCGGTCATGTACGCCAGCCGGGTGGACTCGCCCGCGAACACCTGCTGGCCGATGAGTCCGTCATCGATCGCATTGAACGCGAACTTCAGCATCCGCTGCGCCGTCGGGCTCTTACCGCAAATGATCTTCGCCCACTCGAGGCCGACAGTCTCCAGCTCTGCGTGCGGTACGACGCGATTCACCATGCCCATCTGGTACGCGTCCTCCGCCGCGTAGGTCTGACCCAGGAAAAAGATCTCTCGCGCCCGCTTTTGCCCGACCTGCCGTGCCAGGTACGCCGACCCGAAGCCGCCATCGAATGAGCCAACATCAGCATCGGTTTGCTTGAAACGGGCGTGCTCGGCACTGGCAAGGCTCAAGTCACAGACCACATGCAGGCTGTGTCCTCCGCCGGCCGCCCAGCCGTTGACTAGCGCGATCACGATCTTGGGCATGAAGCGGATGAGCCGTTGCACTTCGAGGATGTGGAGCCGTCCGAGCGCCGCGGCATCGGGTTTCTCCGCCGACTCGTACTGATACCCGGCGCGGCCTCGGATCCGCTGGTCGCCACCGCTGCAGAACGCCCATCCGCCGTCCTTGGGCGACGGACCGTTGCCAGTCAGCAATACGGCACCCACGTCTGAGGACTTCCGAGCGTGATCCAATGCGGCGAAGAGCTCGTCGACGGTGTGTGGCCGGAACGCATTGCGGACCTCTGGCCGGTCGAAGGCAATCCGTACGACGGGTGCGTCATTGGCGCGGTGATAGGTGATGTCGGTGAAGTCCAAACCTTCCACCGCATGCCACAGGTCTGGAGCAAACGGGCTGATCACGCCCCAAAGTTAGCGGGCTCATGGTCATCATCGGATCGCGTCCTGCGACTGGCCTCCACTCCGCATCAGTTACGTGGACTCCGCACCATCTGCAGTTAGTGCTACGTCAGAGTTGCTGATGCGGAGTGGGTCATTCGTCGTCCGTACGCGGTTTCGGTGCGTGGATGCCGCGATGGAGCTCGTAGGCTCGTGCGGTTCCGGGAGAGTTTGGGTCGTCGACGATCGGCTTGTCTTCCATGAAAAGTCGGATCACATTTGACAGCTCTCCGGGATGGGAGAAATTGATCGCGTGGGCCGCCCCGTCGATGACAACAAAGATGCCGTGGTGTTCAGCTTGACTCGCAACCTCTCGGATGCGCGTCGGACCCGGCAACAACGGATCCCGGCTTCCCGCAACCACCAGCGTTGGCTTGTCCAAGGCCAGCAGTCGGTCCAAAGATGGATACTGCGTCAGCGCCCGGAACATTCGGAACGTGCTCGGAACACCAAAGCGCAGGTAGTCCGGGACTGCGACGCGTAGCAGCCGAACCGGCTCGCGCAGCCCGTCATAGCTCAGCTGGCGCACTGCACGGGGCAACGGTTGGTTGTGAATGCCTCCTGCAGGCGAGACCAGAATGGCCCGCTCCAATCGATCCGGAAACGAGTAGGCAAATTCGCAGATAACCGGGCAGCCCATGGAATTTCCGACCAGGGTTACCTTTTCAACGCCTTGGGTGTCGAGGAAAGCGGCCGCCGCGTGCGCAAGCTCGGTGACAGTCAGCGGCTCGATGGCGTTTCCGCTTCGCCCGAATCCAGGCAGGTCTGGCACCAGGGTGTGGAATTCGTCAGAGAGCGCCTCGGCGGTCGGTAGCAGGTAGCGGCCTGACAGCCCGAAGCCATGCAAGTGCATCATGACCGGCGCATCGGCCGGTGGGTGGGGTGACTCACGGTAGAAAACGTCGACGTCATCGATGGTGGTCCACCGCTCGGCAAGCCGAGACGCGGGCCGCGAGAAGCGTCGCTTGGTGCCACGATGGGCTCGCGCCGAAGTTCTCCGTTTGGCGATTGCCGGGCGATTTTCTGGCGTGGTCATGAGGAGCCCGCGAGCGCTTTCTGCTTGAGCTGGTCAAACTCCGCCTGGTTGATCGCTCCCTGATCGAGCAGTTTCTGGGCCGACGCAATATCCTCGGCCGGATTGGGAATTCTCATGATCGACGGCGGCACGTAAGCCTCTTCGCCTCTGCGTCTGCCGCCTTGCACCTCCTGCCGACGCTCGGCCATTCCCCGGCCCCGGGCGATGACGTAGATCAACAGGCTCAAGAACGGCACGATGATCAGGAAAATGATCCACACGGCCTTCCACCAGCCACTGAGGTTCTCATCCCGGAACAGATCGATGATGACCTGGAACAACACGATGAGGTAGCACGCAAAAACAAACGCCTCCACCAACAGCCAGAAGAAACTAGAAAAGCCCACTGCAACCTCCGTCTCGGGTTGGACTCGCGCTGAGTATTGCGCCGTCAGTCTGTCGGCACATCACTCTCTAGGGGTGAGTTTTCGTTGGCTGGGCACGAATCCAGCGCCTTCCGCCCAGCCCTGGTAGACATATGCGAATGGGGAGTCAGGTCATCGTCGCTGGGGCAGGGATCGTCGGACTGGCAACGGCCCATGAGCTAACTCGACGAGGCCACAGTGTCACTGTGCTCGAGAAAGAGTCTGGCATTGCGCAGCACCAGACCGGTAACAACTCCGGCGTTATTCACTCGGGGCTCTACTACCGACCCGGCAGCCTCAAGGCATCGCTGGGGACCGCTGGCGCCAGTTCGATGCGGCGGTTCGCCGAAGAAAACGGGGTCTTTGTCGACATCTGCGGCAAGCTCGTCGTAGCAACCGAGGAGTCCCAGCTGCCGGCACTCCACGAGCTCTACCGCCGCGGCCAAGCCAATGGCGTCCCGTGCACCATGATCGACGCCGAAAAGGCCAAGGAGTACGAGCCGTACGTCTCAGCCGTATCAGCGGTGCGCGTCGAGTCAACGGGAATCGTTGATTTCCGTGGAGTCTGCGACGTCTTGCGGCGTCGTATCGAAGAGGCCGGCGGTGAGATTCGCTTTGGACAGCGGATCGTCGGTATTGCATCGCATCCTGATGCGGTCACGATCACGACGAAGATCGATGAATTTCGTGGAGATCAGTTCGTCAACTGCGCTGGACTGCATAGTGATCGGCTGGCCCGCTTGGCGGGACTGACTCCAGAAGTCCGGATCATCCCGTTCCGTGGCGAGTATTACGAGCTGACGCCGCAGACCTCGTACCTGGTGAAGGGGCTGATCTACCCCGTCCCAGATCCGTCGTTTCCCTTCCTAGGTGTGCATCTGACCCGGATGATCAACGGTTCCATCCATGCTGGCCCGAATGCGATCTTCGCACTCGCGCGCGAGGGCTACACCAAGCTCAAGATCAACCCCCGCGATCTCGTGGACAGCATCAGATGGCCTGGCTTGTGGAAGTTGGGCAAGCGGTACTGGCGTACCGGACTGGACGAGGCAACAAGATCACTATCGAAGAAGAGGTTCCTGGCCAGCCTCCGGGAGCTCGTTCCCGATCTTCCCGACAACTGTCTGCTCCCAGCCCATGCCGGAGTCCGGGCCCAAGCGCTCCGCCGCGACGGGCTACTGGTGGACGACTTTTACTACGAGCGGGCGCCTCGGCAAGTCCATGTCCTGAATGCGCCCTCGCCCGCGGCAACTGCCTCACTGGAGATCGCCAAGCGCATCGCCGACGAACTCCAGAGCGCCGAACTTCGGACTCCTTAAGCGGATGTGAGCATCCCACGCAGTGTGGGATATTCACCTCCATTTAGAGCTGCTCAGCGCCGAGATGCGGCCCGTCGCACTAGCCAGGTGGTGATGCCAGCAGCAGCGGCACCGACGGCAGCTGCGATGATCTTGCCGCGTGGCGAGGTCTTTGCTGCCGGCTCAATCTCTTCGGACGTCTTGCCGTCAAGCAGTGTGACCGTGCCCGCATCACCATCGACCTTGATCATCTGGCCACTATGAATCCGTCGTGTCGCCACAGCCGTACCGAGCACCGCCGGAATGCCGTACTCCCTGGCCACAATCGAGCTGTGGCTCAGCGGACCTCCAATGTCGGTGACGACACCGGAGGCCATGGCGAACAACGATGTCCAGGCCGGCGTAGTAATGCTCGCCACCAGCACGTCGCCGGGCTGCATCTGACCAAAATCTTGCGGCCCACCGAGCACCCGAGCTGGCGCGGTGATCGTCCCCATGCTGCCACCAATGCCCTTGATCACGTCGCTGGTCTGGTCTTCTGATGCTGCCGGCAACCACCTGCGCCACATGTCGCCCCAGCCGCCCTTCGGCAGCAGCTGCGGCGGTGTCGCTCGCCGCTGTCCTCGCCATAGGGCCTTGCGCTGCTCCACCTGATCAGCAAGGCTGCCGCGCTCCTCATCGATCTCGGTGCGGTGCAGCCAGAACACATCTTCTGGTGTGGAGATCACGCCGGCTTGCTGAAGCCGCTGACCGATCTCACGCAGCATGCGGCGCACCTGAGGCCAGGCCAGCCCGACATCTGCAAGGGCGTCTTCGCGAATCGGCGCATTGCTCTGCGCCCAGTGCAGCAACCGGCGGAAGCCCTTGGCGCGCACTGGATCCAGGCGCGCCAGCACCATGGCAGTGGCCTTGTCTCGGCGGGTCGCGAAGCGGCGCTGCCGCTCGTAGGGGTCGACACCCTTCCCACTGACAAAGAAGCGCAGCGTCTCGAGCAGCGGAATCGGATCATCAGCCGGCACCGGATTCATGAAATCGAGGTTGTAAATAGTGTGCCCGTACGTGCTCAGGTGTGCCTCGAACCGGCTATGCCATTCATGCCAGATCGGATCGGTTGATCCTGCCGCCTGCTCTAGGAATTGCTGCGACGACATCGTGCGCAGCGATTCTGCAAGTTCGGGATGATCACGGCTCCAGCTGGCGAGGTCGTAGAGGGACTTCTCAGCTCTGATCGGCACGCTGTCGAAGCCCAGCACAAACACTTGGGCAGGCGGATCGTCCTTGCCGCGTACTACTGCGTCGTAAAACCTGGTGAACACCACCTCGCTAGAGGCGGCCGCCGGAATGATCGTCTGGACCGCGGTGTAGTACTCGGCAGCGGCCTCCACCAGTTCCTGTACGCCGGCTAGCAGTTGTCCGGTGCTCATCTGGCTCAAATCCCGTGCGGTCCAGTCGCTGACGATGCGGCGATACCTCGGATGAGAGTAGATACGCCAGCGCTCCTTCGTTCCGCCGTTCAATACCGCCCGAAGTGCCTTTGGGGTCTTCCACGCGAGCCGGTACATTCCCGATCTGCTGTATCTGTAATAGGCGTAACCATTGATCGTGGGAAGCCCAACGTCATCATCTCGGATCAAATCCTCACCGCCCAGCAGCTCCCGGAAGACGCTTTGCAGCGAGCGGGTGACGGCGCCGTCGATCATGTCGGCGAACAAGGGGGAAAGCGGGTCGGGTAGCTGCTCGACGATGCTGGCTCGGACGTACATGGCGGTCGGCTCGGTGACAGTCCAGTCGGTCGGCATCGGACCCTCGGCCTCAGGGAGGGCCGTAATTGGCCGGGCCTGGACGATGAAAAACTGTCCGTCCGCTCGAGCCCATTCGATGTCTTGCGGTATGCCGTAATGGCTCTCGATCCGGGTTCCGTACGCGGCCAGCTCGGCGGCATCGGATTCACTGAGCACTGACTGTTGGCGCTGGTCGGGGGGCACCGGCTGTTCCTGCGTACGCTGCTCGGCCCGGACAGTCATGACGGCCTTGTTGGCTGTCTCGCTCGAGAGGACCGTTCCATCGGATTTCCGCACCACAACGTTGTCGGTGTTGACCGATCCGCTGACCACGGATTCGCCAAGGCCCCAGGCGGCGCTAATCACGGCCTCATCACGGTGTCCGTTGCCGGGATTGGCAGTGAACATCACTCCAGCGGCCTGGGCATCGACCATGTGCTGTACCACGACGGCCAGGCTGACTGCGGCGGGATCCATGCCCTGACGCGCTCGGTAAGCCAGCGCCCGCGCGGTCCAGAGCGAGGCCCAGCAGTCGCGGACCGCAAGCAGTAGGTCATCTAGACCTCGCACATTGAGATATGTGTCCTGCTGGCCAGCGAAGCTTGCTTCCGGGAGATCTTCGGCAGTCGCTGAAGATCGGACGGCAACCGGCACATCCTCGCCGAGGGGGGCGTACGCATCGGCAATCTCGACACGGAGCACATCGGAGATCTCGTCGGCGAAGAGCGCACGGATTTGTTCAGAGGCGGATTCGTATCCACCGGCAGCATCGGTGGGCGCCGCGAGGGCGGCGATCTTGTCCGCTAGTTGATGTTCGGCGACGTACGCGCGATAAGCGTCGGTGACTATGACGAAACCGGGCGGTACCGGGAAGCCGGCGCGCGTCAGCTCGCCCAGATTGGCGCCTTTGCCTCCAGCCTGATCGATGTCGTCGCGGCCAAGCTCGTTGAATTCCTTGATGAAGATCATGGGGCAGCTTTCTCGATGAAGATCACGAGCTATTTCTGATGAATCTACCCACGACCAATGAAGGGCATCTTGGTCGCCATCACCGTCATGGTCGCAACGTTGCTGTCCAGCGGCAGGCTGGCCATATACACCACTGCGCGCGCCACATCTTCCACCCGCATGCGCGGCTCGGGTCGCAGGCTTCCGTCGGCTTGCGCTACGCCCTCCGCGATCGCAGTGGTCAGGTCGGTAGCGGCGTTGCCGATGTCGATCTGGCCGCAGGCAATGTCATACGGGCGTCCGTCCAGGGCGGTTGACTTGGTAAGGCCAGTGATCGCGTGCTTGGTGGCCGTATAGGCAATCGATTGCGGGCGCGGCGAGTATGCGGAAATGGAACCGTTGTTGATAATTCTGCCGCCTCGCGGTTGCTGCCGGCGCATGACGCCAAAGGCTTCTCTAATGCAGAGGAAAGCGCCGGTCAGGTTGACGTTGACAACGGCCTGCCACTCCTCGAGCGAGATCTCATCGAGGTCGCGCGGCGGGGCGCCCATCCCAGCGTTGTTGAAGAGCAGATCGACTCGACCGTGCCGGGAGGCGGTGACGTCGAAGAGATGGCGTACGGACTCTTCGTCGGTTACGTCTGTCGGCACAGGGTCGAGAATCTGGTCGGAGTGGGCAGCGGCAAGCTCCTCTAGTACCGGGCGCCGACGGCCGGCAATCACGACCGTCCAGCCATCCTTGGCCAGCGCCGTTGCTGCAGCCGCGCCGATGCCAGAACCCGCTCCCGTTACCACTGCAATGTGGTCAGCCATCTCCCTCTCCCATCGACTTGTCAGCCTGACAACTCGGAATGATGTCTCCATGAACATTGCCATTTTGGGAACAGGAGCGGTCGGATCGGCACTAGGTAAGGCATTCAGTGCCGCAGGTCATCAGGTCAGCATCGGTACCCGTGACACCGAGCAGACCAGAGCGCGCGATGAGTGGGCGGACATCGGCCTACCGCTTGTGGCGTACGAGGACCTGGAGGCCGAGGTATTCATCAACGCGACCAACGGCCGGGGTTCGCTGCCGGCACTCCAGGCGGTGGGTGACGCACTGAACGGCAAGGTCGTGATCGACGCCTCGAACGCGCTCGACTTCTCTCAGGGGTTCCCGCCATCGCTCTTTGTGAGCAATACCGATTCACTCGCCGAACAGTTGCAGCGGGAGTTGCCGGAGGCACGCCTAGTGAAGATGTTCAACACCATGGCCAATCAGGTGATGATCAATCCGCGAGGTCTTGCCGACGACTCGACCGTCTTCATGGCCGGCAACGATCCAGCCGCCCGCCAGACTGCCGCATCGCTAGCTGGCGATCTGGGCTGGACCGACGTATTCGACTTAGGCGACCTGACGGCTGCTCGCGGCTTGGAGATGTACCTACCGCTGTGGGTGCGGATCTTTAGTCAGCTTGGCCGGCCCGAGTTCAACATCACGCTCGTCCGCTGAGGCGGGGCGGCTGGCTCCGGGTACTGCATGAGCTGGCCTCTCTGAGTACGAGAGTGGTCACGAACGGCAAGGCTCAATTGATCATGCATGTCGCACGTGACCACTTTCGCGAGGGCGAGCTCACATCAGGAGCCTGTGGCCGCCGTCTCCCCGGAGAGCGACTCCTGGCCTGCGGCCCACTCTGACGACTGCTCGTCGACATCCGGCTTGGTATTGCGGATGAAGAACGCCAGAACGATGGTCCCAATGCTGAGAATCGCGGCAACCCCGAACGCGGTTTGGATCCCGCCGTTCAGTGCGGTAATCGGAGCTTGACCGGCAGCAGTCAATGTGGCCGTCCGGCCAGCCATGATCGCCACCAGCAGCGCGGTTCCAGCCGCACCAGCCACCTGCTGCAGTGTGCCCAAGATCGCGCTGCCGTGCGAATACAGGTACGGCGGCAGCGGGTTCAGCCCCGCAGTGAACGCCGGCGTGAACAGACACGCCAGCCCCAGCATCAGGACCATGTGTAGACCGATGAGCATCCATATGGGTGTGGTCGTGTCGGCCTTGCTGAACTGCCACATTGTGAAGGTCAGGAGCACCGCGCCGGGAACCGTCACCAACCGAGGCCCGTATCTGTCAACAACCCGGCCCACGGTCGGTCCTGCGAGGCCCATAAGTAGACCCCCGGGCAGCAGCATCAGGCCAGTCGCTAGCGATCCGATGCCTCGCACGGTCTGCAGATACATCGGCAACAAGATCACCATGCCGAACAGTGCCAGCATCGCCAGGCAGAGCAGCGCAAGATTCAGGCTGAACATCGGATAGCGGAATGCCCGTAGATCGAGCAGCGGGCTATCGCCCCGCCGCGTCAGTCGTAGCTGCCGCAAGCCAAAGATCACCAGGCACAGTACGCCGAAAGCAATGAACCCAAATGCCACATCCGGTCCTGAGGCGCCCCGGCCAAGCTGGCTCAGCCCGTACACCAGACCGCCAAATGCCGGAATCGAGAGCAATACCGAACGGATATCGAGCCGCTGGTGTCCAGGCTGTCCGACGTTCACCAGCCGGCGGGAGCCGTACACCAGGGTCGCCAGCGCGATCGGCAACACCAAAACGAACATGAACCGCCACGACAGGAACTGCAGCACCAGCCCAGAGAGCGTCGGACCAATGGCCGGTGCCACCGAAATCGCGATGCTGAGGTTTCCCATCACCACGCCACGGCGCTCGGCCGGAACGAGTGTAAGGACCGTCGTCATCAGCAGTGGAATCATCACTGCCGTGCCGGATGCCTGAACGATGCGGGCAGGCAACAACATCCAGAACCCAGGCGATATCGCTGCAAGCAGGGTTCCGGCAGAGAACAGGCTCATGGCCAGGAGAAAGACCGTCCGGGTGGAGATCCGCTGTAGCAGGAACCCCGTCGTCGGAATGACTACTGCCATGGTCAACATGAAGGCGGTCGTCAGCCACTGCACCGTACGCGCCGAGATATCAAGATCGACCATCAACCGCGGCAGCGCCACACTCATGATCGTCTCGTTGAGAATCACGACGAATGCCGCAACCAGCAAGATCCCAATGACCTGACGGTCCCGAGCCGGCAGCCGCGACTGCGGCGCGACTGCTTCTTGGCCGGTTTTGGCTGACATCAGCTTCATCCTCACGTTGTATTCCCGCTGCATCGTGTTCAGGCTGTGTTGTTTGTTCAGGCTGTGTTGTTTGTTCAGGCTGTGTTGTTTGTTCAGGCTGTGTTGTTTCCAGGGCACGACGGTGTGCCCATACCCAAGGTGCCGATACCCAAGGTGCCCATACCGAAGGTGCCCATACCCAAGGTCAGACTCACGATCGAGCTCAAACTCATCGCCAAACTGGCCATTCGTGCCGGTCAGACCCGACAACGCTATGACCAGTCACTGACATTCCCCAAAGGGATTTTCTGTTCGCTCGCAGCGGACCGCATTACTGTCGGCCCATGGCGAAGAAGAAGCGGAAGAAAGCGCCAAAGATCTCCAAAGAGGTGTACGAGGCGGAGATCTTCCGATTGCAGACCGAGCTGGTGAAGCTTCAGGAATGGACCCGCCAAACCGGAGCTCGGATTCTGGTGATCTTCGAGGGCCGGGATGCGGCTGGCAAGGGCGGCGCGATCAAGCGAATCACCGAGTATTTGAGCCCGCGGGTCGCCAGGATTGTTGCGCTGCCGACCCCGACCGAGCGGGAACGCGGCCAGTGGTACTACCAGCGCTACATCGCCCACCTGCCGAGCAAGGGCGAGATCGTGCTTTTCGACCGCTCCTGGTACAACCGGGCCGGTGTGGAGAAGGTGATGGGCTTCTGCACGCCTGAGGAATATGGCCGCTTCCTGGAGCAAACGCCGATCTTTGAGCAGATGCTCATAGATGACGGCATCATGCTCCGCAAATACTGGTTCTCCGTGTCAGACAAGGAGCAGCTACGCCGCTTCAGATCCCGGC
This sequence comes from Propionibacteriaceae bacterium, assembly GCA_045806785.1. Lineage (GTDB taxonomy): Bacteria > Actinomycetota > Actinomycetes > Propionibacteriales > Propionibacteriaceae > Microlunatus. The sequence continues at coordinate 13,190 of JBJMIR010000028.1, forward strand.
ATGCCGACCCCGTACGCCGCTGGAAGCTCAGCCCGGTGGACCTCGAGTCGATCCATCGCTGGGAGGACTACTCACGGGCCAAGGACGAGATGATGTCCCACACCGACACCGAGATCAGTCCGTGGTTCGTCGTTGAGTCCGACATCAAGAAGCATGCCCGGCTCAACATGGTTGCCCACCTGCTCTCGAGCATTCCCTACACAGAGGTGCCGCCACCTGACGTGGAGCTACCGAAGCGGCTCACCGCGACGTCGAACTACAAGAGGCCGCCTCGCGAGCAGTTCAGCTACGTCCCGGACTACGCGTCCAAGTTTCTGGATAGTGCGAACTCCAGCGGGTGATCACCATCTCCTTCGAAATCGCGTTTCTACGCAACCGTGCAGATCAGGACCCACGCGAGCGCAGCCGCTCACGGAGGACCGACGCCAGCTGCCGTTGGCCGCGTACGGTCTGCGTCGTCAACCGAATCAGCGGAATCCGCCCACCCGCCGCCAGTGACAGGTCCTGGGGCAAAAAGATCACACTGCGGGTGCCTACCCGGTCGCCGAGCGCGCGCAGCTGGGAGCCGATCCGGTGCCGACCGAAGACTCCGACGGCGGCAATCAGCACCCGGCGCAGCTGCCCAGCACCATGACGGGAAACGACCGCATCCAGCACCCGATCAGCCGCCGCGCAGCCGGCCGGTGTCGCTGCCGTCACGAGGACGAGCATGGTCCGCGGATCGGCGAGCCGTTCCACCGCCGCGGCGGCCTGTGCCCCGCAGTCATGCAGCCCAAGACCAGAATTCACCAGCTGTACGTCGTCACCCTCGGGTAGCCGCAGCCCCAGCTCGCCGGCCGCATGATCGTAAAGTTGCGGCGCGCCGAGCACATCCTGACTCAACGCGGCGAAGATCAGCGCCGCTACCGTCGTGGTGCCAACGCCGCCGGCGGTGCCCGCGACCTGCACCATGGTGGTACGCCGCGCGGTTGCCGCTGTGCCGATCATTGGGCCGATCATTGGGCCGATCGTGGGCCCGATCATGTTCCGTCCTCGACGCGCAGCTGTCCGCCGAGAACGCGAGCGATTCCGGCCACAACCTGGACGCCCGCGTCGCCGTCAGAGCCCCACGGCGCGACTGCCTCCGTCCACCACATCTCGCCATGGCCAAGATCAAAGCCAGATGTCACAGCAGCGGCATCGATCCCATCCTGCAGCAGACGAGAGTTCTCGATGGTCAGCACGGCCACCTCGGCATGATCAACAAGTTGCAACGCCGCACCACCGTAAAGCGCCCGCACCCCTAGTTGATCATCAACCACAGCCGCGGCGGCGACCAGCGACTCAACGCTCACTGGAGTAGGCGTGACGAGATACAGCTCACGCGGCATGCTCGACCGCCTCGAAGTTGGCAACCTGAACGATGCGCGGGCGCTCACCACGGCGTACGAAGCGACCGCGACCAGGCACCATCTGCTCGGCGTAGACCTGCGGCAGAATCTGACCCTCACTGCGCTCACCAGACAAGATCAGCGAGCTACCGCCGGTGTCACGCAGAGTTTGCATCGCCACGTCATACATCGCCCGCGAGGAGCCCGCGACCGGCCGGGTCAGCAGCACGTGCAGCCGAAGATCACGAGCCGACGGCAGGTACGGAAGCAGCGGTTTCAGCGGCTCAGTACCACCCGAGGCCAGAATGTCGTAGTCGTCGGCGATTACCACGATCCGCGGCCCGGCCAGCTTGGCAGCCGGGTCAACAGTCCGTTTCTGCAGCTCGGCAGCGATCGCAGCCGAGAGCGACCGAGCCTCCGCCGCTGTACTGGCGTGGCCACCCAGGTACGCCTCAGGGATCTCCAGCACAATGTCGCCACGGATATCCATGACGGCAAGAACCAGCTCATCCGGGCTATACCGCTCGAGCAGACTCCGAACAACGCCGCGAAGCAAGGTGGTTTTGCCCGAGCCGGTGTCCCCGAACGCCATCAGATGTTGATCACGTACGCCCAGTTCCAAGAAGGCCGGTTCCATGGTGTCCTGTCGCAGCCCGAAGGGCAGCAACTCCGGCTCGTCCAAAGCATCCGGCAGCTCGTCCGGCGAGAAGTGGGTGGGCAGCAACCGGATCGGAGCCGCGGCAGGCCCTCGCCAGCTGGCCGCGGTACGCACCGCGAGGGCCTCGATCGCCTCGCCCATCGAGGAGTCCTCGGTGTCGTCCAACACTGGCAACGCGACCTGAGCAAACAGGCTGTCCTCGGTCAACAGCCGCCCGGGTTGTTCAGCCCGAATAGTTGCCGACAGTTTGCGACCGATCAATGAATCGGCCGGATCATTCAGCCGAAGCTCCAATCGGGTACCGATCAGCGGTTGATGCGCCATCCGCAGCTCGTTCCACCGGGTCATCGCCAAGACGACATGGATGCCGAAGCTACCGCCGCGCTGCAGCAGTGTGACCAGACTGTCCTCAAGCTCCTCGAAGTCGGTTCGCAGTTGGGCAAAGCCGTCGACAAGCAAGATCACGTCAGCCGAGACCAGCTCCGGAATCCTGCCTGTCGCATGGGCGGCCCGCAGTGAGGCGACCGAGTCGATGCTGTGCTCCCGAAACACCCGCTCACGAGTAGCGAGCATCCCGAGCAGCTCTTCCAAGAGTCGCATCAGGCGGTCCCGGTGTGCGCGGGTTGCGACGCCACCGACATGCGGAAAGCCCTCAATCCGTTGTAGGCCACCACCGCTGAGATCCATGCCGTACATGCTGAGCTGCTGGGGGGTATGGGTCAGCGATATTGATGCGGCCAGAGTGCGCAGGAAGGTACTGCGGCCGGACTGCGGCGCCCCAAGCACGCCAATGTGGCCGCCGCCCTTGTTCAGATCAAGCAGCCAGGGCTGCTGACGCTGTTTTGCCGGGTTATCCAGCAGTCCCATGGGAACCAGCAACGCATTTTGTCCGCTATGCGGCGGCTCCTCATCGGTGAGTACGCGCGACAGCGTCAGCCGCGAGGGCAGCGGTGGCAGCCAGACGGGTTGTACCTGCCGACCGGCCACCCGGAGTCGGTCAACGCACTCGGCAACCAGCGGCCGGCCGATCTCGGGCCGAGTCAGCTCCTCTTCGACATCATCGGTTTGATCACGCTTGGCCAGGCCATTGAACGTCGGCAGCAGCAGCGGTTGCGGCCGAACGTCGGAGTCCAGGACCGGTGCCGGGACGCCCGTCACAGGCCCCGACACGTAGCCCGAGCGGAACCGTCGGTAGACCGAGGTATCGACCTTGAGATATCCGTAGCCAGGAATTGCCGGCAGGTGAAAGGCGTCCGGAGTGTCCAACACGACCGAGCTCTCCGATTCGGAAAAGGTGCGCAGCCCGATCCGGTAGGAGAGGTAACTGTCCAGACCACGCAGTTTGCCCGACTCGATGCGCTGGCTCGACAGCAGCAGATGGACCCCAATGGAGCGGCCGATCCGACCGATGGTGATCAAAAGATCAACGAAGTCCGGCTCGGCCGTCAACAATTCGCCGAACTCGTCGATGACGACGAACAGATGTGGCAGTTCCGGCAGTTCCGGCTGCTGGGCCCGCAGCTCGCGGTAGTGACTGATCGAGGGAATCGAGCCGGCGTCACGGAGCAGCTCCTGGCGGCGTACCACCTCACCATTGATGCTGGTCCGGGCGCGTTCGGTGAGCTGCGGATCGTCGGCGAGGTTGTCGATGATCCCGGCGACATGCGGCAGTCCGGCGAACGGGGCGAATGCGGCACCGCCTTTGTAGTCGACCAGCACCATGCTGAGGTCCTCGGGCGGATGCGACAAAGCCAGAGCAGTGATCAAGGTTCGCAGCATCTCGCTCTTGCCAGAGCCGGTGGCGCCGATGCAGATGCCGTGTGGTCCCATACCCAGCTCAGCGGATTCCTTCAAATCGAGCAAAACCGGTGCACCGAAGTCGTCCAGTCCAATCGGGACCCGAAGGAAGTCGCGCGATGATCGGGGCGGCCATGCCGTTTCGGGATTGATCATGGCGGGGTCGGAGATGCCAAGTAGCTCGGTGATTCCGATGTCCCGCGCAGTACTGACCTCATCCTCACGGGACATGCTCAACCGCAATGGCGCAAGTCTTCGCGCAATGGATTCAAAGAGCGTGCCCGGGGTTTGATCAAGAGCCGCTATCTGGATCGCTTCGGCGTGATCATCTTCTTCCAGCCGAGCGTCGCTGACCTGCGCGTCGGATTCATCGATCATGATCCGCACCGTGACATCGGAGGGCTCATGCAAACGATCACTGAGCAGATGCACCGTGGTCACCGACAAATCGCGCAACGTGAGCTCCACATCCGGCACAGGAAGCGTCGAGGCCACGTGGCCGTAGTCATCGAGGAAGATCACCAGCCGCGGGTGGTCCACGCCAGGCAGCTGAGACCCACTACGCCTGGCACTGGCGACGGATTGCGCTCGATCGGCCAGATCCTGCCCCAGCACCTTGATCAGGCCAGCCGACGATGCTGCAACACGGCGCGCTGGGACCGGCCCGTCGTACAGTTCGGGGTCGACCAGATGCGGCAGCAGGTCCACGCCGGTCCAGTCAGCCGCTGCTTCCCGCGGGAATGCTGCCGCAATGCGCACGTCGTCGGGCGCATGCAGCCCAGCCAGCTGCACGATCATCGAGCGGGCAGCCCTGAGCACGCTTTCTCGATCACCGATGACAGCAACCTGACCGGCGCCGCTCAAGTTCACCGTGATAGGCATGCCACGAACTACCCGATAGTGAGCCGCCACCGAGTTCACCTCGTTGATCATGATCGGGTCGTAGGGTTGCACCGGATTCTGTTCCTCCGGCACGCTGAGCGAGAACATGGCGCGGTCGCCGATGCCAATGCGCACCCGGCAAAAATCGGCATGGTGACGACGCCGTTCCCAGAGCCTTGCCGGGTCGCGGATCAGCTCGAGGAGTGCAGCCGGCTCGGGATCCAGCTGTGCCGCCGCGGCGCGCACCTCGCGGCCCTTGGCGCGCATCCGAGCTCGCAGCTTCTCCAGGAAGTCCAGATAGTGCTCGCGCTGCGTACGCCGGGTGCGGGTTGCCGAGCCGCGATGACTCAACGCCATCGCCAGACCGCCGATCAATGCCACGACCAAGAGCAGCCCGCCGACCACGAGAAACAGCGGATTGTTGTTGCGCAGCACAACGATCATGACCACTGATGACAGGGCGCCGATCACCGGCAAGAAGCTTTGGATCGGCATGCCGCTCACGTGACCGTCGGTGATTGTCGGCGGAGCCGCAATAGTCTCCGGCGCCTCTGGCTTGATCGGGCGCGTGATCCGGGTAGGCCGATGGACCAGCCGCAGGGTCATGACGGGCCACCTTCTGGAACAGGCGCCAGCTGGCTCTCATCGAGACTCGGCGCCACCAGCCGCCGGTAGGCGGGCCGGACGGCCTCAGCCATCAGTGCTGTGCACAGGCGGGTGTAGGCAAGCCGAGTTCGGCTCGGTAGCTGGCGGCTGGCGACCGGCCGGGCCTGCGCGCGCCGTGGATCGTACGGGATGCTTAGCACCGGCACCGGGAGTTGGCTGCGTAGCAGCTGCGGCGTACGCTCCGCGGTCCGGCCCACGTCAACCAGCGCGACCACAACTCGTGGTTGATCCTCGACCTCGGCCAGTGCCGGTATCAGCGCGGCCGCCTCCTCGGCTGGATTCCTATCAGCACGCGCGACCAGACACACGACGTGGCTGGCCCTGGCGACCTGCCGCAGATCGACCTGCCGATGCCGTACGCCCCAGTCGGTGATCACCAGGTCGTAGAAGCGGGCGATTGGTGTTACCTGCTCGAACCAGGTGCCGGCACTCGCTGCTAGATGATCACGAGCTAGGTCGAGTGCGATCAGGCCAGTTCCGGATGTCGGTAGTGCGGCTCGGGCATCCGCTGCGGTACTGGGGTGTTTTCGCCGTTGATGATCAGCAGTGCCAGTGGCTGGGAGCCGCGTCAGCCCTGCGTACCAGAGCATGTTCGCTTCACCTCCGGACGCATTGACGCCGAGCACCATGCCGGTACGCCGGCGCGCCAGCATGCTGGCCAGATAGCCCGCAGTCGACGAGGCGCCACTACCGCCGCGGAGCTGGACGAACCCGATTCGGCGTGACAGCGCGAGTGGCGAGCGCAGCAGTGCATCACTCATGGTGAGCTCGTGCGTGCTGGCACTGACGCTGCCCAGCAGCCCAGAGACGGTCATCGGTAGAGCTCCAGCCATGATCTAGAACGCCTTCAGTAGGTCACTGAAGACGCCAAACATGCCCAGCAGCAAGGGAATGAGCGCGATGACCGCCAGCGCCTCGACAGCATTGCCAATCCGCCGCAGGAACGCGCGCTGATGGGCCGCAGGCCGGACCAGCACCATGATCACGACTAACACCGAGATGGCGATCAAGACTCCAGCGACCAGCAGCCCTCCAAGCCTGGGCTGACCGAGCAGGCCGCCCAGGACCCCGCCGAGCACCGCGAACCACAGCGCCATCTGCTGCACTGCCAGCGGGAATGCGCGCGTCCGCAACGCCGTCACGATGATCACAACCAGACCGACGCCAACCGTCCAGAGATCATCGGAGGCCAGCAGGAGTGCACTCGTCACGGCGATCGGTATGGCGACTGCGAATGTCACCCAGCTCAGCAGCCGATAGGCGTCGTTGACCGTAAGGGCGACATGATCGCGACGGCGTGGATGCCCTTCCACGACTTGATCATCCAGACCGGTCAGGCCGGAGGCTGCAAGCGCCAGCCGGGGCAGCAGGCCGCAGACCGCGACCGCTACTGCTGCGGTGATAGCGGCCGCCTGCTCGGCACCCGAGCCGAAGGCCACCATGATCAGTGCCAGCGCCGAGATCGGAACGCCCACCAGACCGCCAAACCAGGCGGGACGAGAACCTAGACCCTGGCCATATCCAAGACCGAGGCAAATCCAGCCAAGCACGCTGAGGCCGAGAATGGCGGCCGAGATCCGTAACGATGAGAAGAGCCCAAGTTCGGCGCTGAGCCGCCAAACGGCCGCCGCAGCCACCCCGAGCGCTGCTGATGTGAGAGCCACGCACATCCACCGCGTGACAACCCGCCCGACGATCGCGGCGGTTACTGAGAGCGCAAGGACGGCAGCGATGAGCACCGCAGAGCTGATGGGCAGTTGGCCGGCAGCAGCGCAGCTCAGCACACCGATCGCAACGGCACCGGTGAGCTCTCGGGCGAAGGTGGACCACAGTCCGGCACGATCCCGCAGCGACTCGCCGAGGACGTCGGTTACGTCGGCCACTTCCGGAGGCGGCGGAGCGTCGTCGGACCGTACCAAGCGCAGCAGCTCGCCGTCGGAGACCTCCTGATCGGCGATCGTCAGGCCAACGTCCAGCTGCTCGCCGGTGGCGCGTACCAGGGTCAGTGGCCGTACCACCGAGCCGGTCGGCTCCTCAAGCAGCTCCATGAGCCGCGGCATGAAACCGCTTACCGCCTCGTCGTTCGGCACGACAAGATCAGCTTTGCGAGCCGAGCCGATCACTGTGAGCCTCGTGAAGTCCGTCATCGCACTCCCCCGAGCTTCGCCAATCCCCCGCGCTCTAACGTTTTTCCGCACAACAGCTCAGGGCGCTGCGCCAGATAGGGCGGCCGATTCGGCCGAAATCGCCGGCATTCGTGGCTGTGTTCGGAGAAACGCTGCAATGGCGTAGGCATCAGCTAACCGATCACCGGGCGAGCAACGAAATCCAGCACAGAAAGGCGAAGCGGATCAGCTGCGCTGCTCGGACGTGAGGCCACCAGCCCGACGGCACCGCTGCGCTGCAGCCGGTCAAACCCGTCCTGCGCCGTTACCGACCAGGCTGTCGGCTCGACCTCGCCGGCCCGCCACACCTTGGCTCGGATGATAGTCGGGTTCACGCCGAAGACCTGCAACTTGATCTTGATCTCCTCGCGCTTGTGGTACCTGCCGATCAGGCTCACTGTGTTGGACAAGGGCACCGTCTCACCGGCCTGCCGGGCGGCAACCGATACCGCGAGCTGCCCGCGGTTAGTGAACGTGATCACCGCGCGATAGTCGTCTGCCTTGACCTTCCGGCCCACCAGCAGCACCGTCGAACCCAGCCGATTGATCTTCACCGCGGCGCTGATGTCGGCAGTCTCTCGACTCGCCCGGTTCAGGAAGGCGGCTCGCGACTCGGCCGGCGACACGTTCATGATTCCGGCGCCGCGGCGGACCAGATAGTCCGAGGAGCTGCCTCTGGTGGTCCAGCGGCCACCAAGCTCGGCAGCACCCCAGCCACGCTTGCTACTGCGATCAAAGTAATCGGCGGCGTACGGCTGATCGCTGATGCCGGGCGTCGACGCAACACCGGCGCGTTGCTGCGCCTGCCGGGCGGCCTGCGAGGCAATGAGCGATGTGACGAGCGAGAAGCCGACGCAGCCAGTACAGATCACAGCCGCCAGTACCACCGAGCCAAGCAGTCGCTTGAGATTGTCCTGGCCGAGCCGGCGCTCAGCCAGCTCGCCGTAGAGAAACGCGGACAGCAGTCGCGCTCGGTGGGTCCTGACAGTCTCGAGCAGAATCGTGTCGCGATTAATCGACATGATCATCCTCATGAGTGGTGTGCCGGGCGGGCAGTCCCAAGATCTCGTTTACTTGATCACCGCCCATGGCGCTCAAGATCGCATCGAGCAACGGCCAGGTCGGCTCGCCCAGACTTCCCAGTGAGAACAGCAGGCCAGGAATCCGAGGCCGACCGACGCTCACCGCACCGAACTCCCGCTTCATCTGATCAACGCAGATGTCCAGTGCTCGTACGCCAGGAGGTCCGATCAAAAGCGCCATGGGTGTCGGTGGATGCTGGAGGAATGCCGGAATCAGCAGATCCTGCCGGCCCGGTCGCGCCATGATCAACCCGACCAGCGGCATCGAGTTCTGGGCGAGCTGTCCGAGGTACCACAACAGCCGGTTGCGATGATCTTCGAATGCCACTGTGCTCGGCACACCGAGACTGTGATGTGCCTCGGTGATCTCTTCGATCCCAGCGCTCGTACGCTGCACCATCACAGTCGATCGAAAGCCTGTCCCAACCCCGACGAGGAGCACCGGCCCCGGCATCTGGGACTGAGCGAAACTGGTGAGATCCTCGCGATTCCACAAGTTTCCGGCCGGCTCGTGCGCTCCCCAGACGCGCGGCGCCGCTCCGCTGCCGATCTTGGCGAGCTCTGATGCGACACCACCCAAGATCGTTGTGGTACGCGGCTTGTGCCGCAACGAGATCACCGCCATGACCTGGACCGCTGTCGCCGGCGCAGGTCGCAAGAAGTCAAGATCAACATCATCGACGCCGCGGATTCCAGGCATGGTGAACACCTCGCCGATCTCCGACAGCCGCCGGCCAGTAAAGCCCTCTCGCAACCCATTCCGGCTGCGAACCACCCAGGCGGCACCAGCCTCCCGCCATACCTCGGCGAATGCCGGCGTCAGACAGCACAGCTCGTCGGTTACCAACACCACCCGGCGGCCCTCGTCTCGCGCTTGAGCGAGCAGGCTGATCCGGCCGGCGTTGAGGAAGATCACCGACGACCGGCTTTCCGTTGCGACGTACGCGCCCGGGTCGGCGTTCCCGCCGGCAGCGATGCTGCCACCGAAGTCCAGCAGCGGGTGTTGCACCGCGTTTAGAGAAACCTCTCTCATGGCGCCGCCCGCTGCGGAACCGCATGCACGGTGAAGGATCGACTGCCGCACTCCACGGTCCAGCCGATGGCAGCCGGGCCACGGATGCCGGGTACGAGGGGCCGGCGCTCGCCCTCTGGGCTGATCAGCACCGAGCCATTGGCCGAATGCAGATCTGTTACCCAGAGCACTGAGCCTGACCATTCCAGCAAAGCGTGCGTCTTCGACAGCGTCCGGGAAAGATCAGCCAACGCGAGAACTGGCTGTTGGTCTTTGCTCTCCGGGCTACGGCCGATCAATAGCGAGGTGCTGATCACCTGTCGTCGCCCGGTATCGAAGACGATTACCACCGCATCCGATGTTGCCGTTCCGGCTCTGCCCGCTCCAGACGTGGCAAAGACCGCAGAATCCACGCGAGAAGCCTCTGCGATCGCCGACTCCGGAAGCGGTGGCAATGCCCGAGTCAGCGGGTCTCGCCCGCGTCGTAGGTCGGCGGTCACCGTCCGTCGCATCCAATGAGAACTCGCGAAACCCGCGATGATCTTACGAACGCCCACCGGATTGCCCGTCAGGTCGTCAACGGTGCGCAGGCTGAAAGCCAGTCGGCCTAGAGTGCGGCCGCGGTGCAGGAATACCAGCAGCTGAGCCGCCACAAGAACAACTGTCAGCAGCCCAATCAAGATCAACATCTGCCGCGCACCGGAAGCGCCGGCTAGCACCGCGGCGGCTGCCGCTATTGCTAGCGGAAGCACATCGATCAGCACTGCCAGATAGTTGCGTACGGCGCTCGAGCGGGCTACGCCAGCCAGCAACGGCGTGTAGGTGCCAAGCACATTGCCCTGCGCAGCCGGCGTCAGTACCGTCCCGCATGACTGGCAGAGCACGCCGGCGGATGTCTGCAGGCTGCCGCAACGTGCGCAGCTCGCGACACCCACGAGCGCTCCAGGCATGGTGAACCTCCGGCTGGGTGAGGACATTGACAACTACGCCGGCTCCGACAGCCGACGTCACTGGCCGAGTCTGTAACCCCTTGGGGGCAAAAGTTTAGGTATCGCTCCGTGACCTGTTCGTGACCGTGGAAAATTTCTGCTTGCGAAGCTGACTCCGAGAATTGAGCTCGCTGGGTCGACCAGTCAGAAAGTGGTCCGTTTTCTGGGACCGACATGCTCAATTGCCCAAAAACTGACCCGGAGCGGCGATACGTTAGGTCGCGCCTGTGACCCAACCGTTACCTTCGCCCTTTCGGGGGAGAGGAGCAATGATGAAGTTCGCGATGGGGGCTGAGACACTCACAGTCCTGACCAAACAGACCTCTTCGGCAAATGATGATCTTGGAAGTCTGGTCAAGCAGCTCTTTGCTGCTGCCGAGCCGATCCAGGGCAAGTTCAACGGGGCCGGTCGAGCCGCGTTTGACAGGTTCAAGGGCGAGACCGATCAAATCGCCAACGAGCTCAATTCGGCACTAGCCGCAGTACTCGGCGGCATCCAGGGTCAAAACACCGCGTTTGTCACCGGTGAGCAGCAGATGGTCGATGAGACCACTACCGCCCAGGCCGGTGCCAACTTCGAGTCCGCCCGGTTCGGATCCCGCTGAGAGAGGAAAGATCATGCCCGCTGGAAACGCTGCCGACCGCCGAGACTTCGACATCCCGGCCTCCCAGGCTGCCCAAGATCATTTCAATGCCGTCGCCGGTCACCTGGAGTCCTTGATCAATCAACGTGATCGCGACGTGCAGCTCGCCATGTCTGACTATCAGGCCGACGGCGCATCGGAACAGTACGCCGCCAAGGAGCAGCGCTGGCACAACGTTGCCGACGAGGTACGCGGCATCATCCAGGTGCTCCGCGGATCGTTGGGCAGCAACGACGAGACCGCGGCCCACTCGCTGCAGCGCGCCAAGACAGCAGTCGACAACATCGGCTGATTTTCGGGGAGACGACGATGACTGGCTATCGAATCGATCCCAAGGGCGTGGAAACAGTTCTGAACGCCACCAAGAGCGATGCAGAGAAGTTCGGCACGATCCTGAAACCGCTTCAGGGCTGGGTGGAGTTCGCGGCCACCGGGACCGGAGGCAGTGGTGCCATCGTTCCCGCATTGCAGAGCTTCTTCGAGAGCCAGTCCGATGGCCTGGAAGCGATCGGCACCCGCGTCAGCGCGGCGATCACTGGAGCCTATGAAGCGACCAAGGCCTATGTCGATGGTGACCTGGAGATGGTGCAGACCTATCAGAAGAACGCCGTCGTTGCGGCGAATCCGCCCCTGCAGGGAGCGCCACGACGTCTGGGAGGTTACTGATGCCGGACCCCATAGACCCCGGCGCCATCCCGGGTGACAACCTGCGACCCGACATGGTGGAGATCGCCGCCGGCGAGATCGAGACCATCGGCGATGACGTCAGTGATCAAGGTGGCGTCGTGGTCAGCACATGGCAGCGGCTGGCGCACCACTACGAGGCGCCAGAGGCGGCAACCCTGTTCGGCGTCATGGATCCGGTCAAGACCAACGCCGAGACCTTCGGTAGCAACGTCGATCGAGTCAGCAGTGCGCTCAAGACGTACGCCGCCGAAGTGGAGCCGATCAAGGCTGAGCTGGCCAAGATCAAAGCTGAGGCGTACAGCTTCGTGGCCTCGATTGCGGGCGGGGTAGAGAAGACCACCTTCAGCCGCGCCGGCGCCATCAAAACCACCGTGGAATGGCATGAGGACCAGGACTCCGTTGATGCCAACAACGATCTGATCCGCCGCGTCAATGCTCAAATGGTGTTGTTGTGGGCTGCCGAACGCAAATGCGCGAACGCGATCTACGACATCATCGGCTTTCCGCATATCGAGGCCGCCAGCGACAGCAATCCGAACGGTTATGGCGTCACTGACATCCCCGACGGGGCGGAGACGCCCTGGGGTAAGACCGTCGAGCGGAGCGAGTCATGCGGTGAAAAGGCGGCGGGCGCTGTTGGTCACTTCGTCTGGGATGGAGTGGTTGTCGGCGGTATCTGGGGCACTGTCGAGGGACTTGGCACTCTCACTCTGGGCTATAACCCGCAAACCGGAGAGTGGTTCAGCGGGGACGCCTATGGTGCCGCGTGGAGCAATCTCGGCAAGCTTGGGGTTGGACTCGCCACAGCCGGCCCACTCACCACTCCTCTGATCGCTGTCATGCCCGGGCCTGCAGGCAACTTCCTCCGCGATTGCCAGATGACAGTGGTCAACGCCGGCAAAGGCTTGATTGCCTGGGACAAGTGGAAGGACGACCCGGCAGCGGCTGCCGGTGAGGCCACGTTCAATATCGCCTCGATCATCATCCCTGCTGGTGCGGCCACGGCGCCGGTGCGTACGAGTGCGAGCACCGCTGCCGCTGCAATCCGGACCGCGGCCAAGATCATCGACGTGGTCGACCCAGCGTCCGCATTGATCAAGGTCGGCACGGCTGGTGCGAAGATCGCCATGCCGGCTATCGCTGATCTGGTGAAATCCATCGACCTTTCCAAGCTTGATCTTGGCAAGCTCGATGCCGCTGGCAAGATCGACATCCCAGAGCTGCCGAAGGTCGACGCGCCTAAGGTCGAGGTGCCGTCGGTCAGCCGCGGTGACATGACGCTGGATACGCCGAACACGCCTAGTACGACCGAGGTTCCCGTTCGTACACCTGACAATGCCGTGACCGTCCCGGTACGCGAACCCGCGCTGGTCGGCTCGGGCGGCGGCACTCCAGTCCATATCGGCGACGGCGGCACTCCGGTCCATATCGGCGACGGAGGTAACGGCGGTTCAGGAAGCACCACGCCGAGCCTGAGTGATATGCACCCGAGTGGTGGATATGGGCACCCGAGTGGTGGATCCGGCGGTACACCAGGCGTTGGTGGTAGCGGGCACACCGGTGGAGAAGATCTCGGCTCGGGTGGTTGGACTGACGGCCCGACAGGCGGCGGCTCCGGCGGAGCTGGCGGTGGCGGTCATGAGTGGGATCCCAGCCAAGGTGACCCATTGTTCTCCGATGCCGACCATGGTCCGGGCTTTACCCGCCACTACGGCATCCGGGGCGATGACATCGATCCGAACTATGGCCAGCCCAGTGGTGATCACGGCCACCTGGCCGACCGCTACGCCGCACCTAACCTCGACAACCTGCCCCAGGACGTAGATGCCCTGGTCACCGATCGAGAGGCCCCGTACGGCCGTGATGCTTCCGGTAATCCGTATTCCCGCGAGGATTGGGAGGCGCGGTACACCTATCCGGACGGCACCCCGCGCTACCCGGGCAATGCCGGCGCAGTGGTTGGTCGCCGTCTCGACTTCACTAGCGTGGGTGAGTTCCAGGCGCACTACGGCGACCTTTTGGATCGACTGGGTGGGGATGGGGGAAACTTCATGTCAATTGTCGATACTCCCTTCGAGCAGCGCGCGCTGCCGCCGGGCAACCTGTCTGCTCCGTACACAACGATGCAGCTGACTGGCGAGCTGCCATCCGGATACCGGATCGAACTGTCCGAGGTGGCGCCCGCTTTTGGGCAGCCAGGCGGCGGTCAGCAGGTGCGGATCCTCGGCCCGAACGGTCAGGCGCTCAGCATCACCGACCTCGAGCTGAGAGGGATTATCGACAAGGTCCCAAGTTCAAGTGGCACAACGCCTCACTATGCGGAGTGGAGCGACGGTATTGGACGCTGAGCGTTCTCGATGACGTCTCCCTCAGTTGAGGATGAGCTCTTCTCCGCTGCCGACCAGAAGTTGATCGAGGAGTTTCTCGACGAGGAACCGCAGTGGCAGCACTGGACTGGTGATGCCTCGACCCTGCTTGACATCGGTGATCTCGAAACGCATTGGGTGCTGGCCATTCGCAAAGGCCGATCGACCTTCGAGACGATTTCTGGTGGTCACCGACATGTCACCGCTGACTTCGGCCACCCCCGGGATGCCCGACGCTTCATGATCATGAAACTCGGCGACTCCCGGCGGAGATCTCGGGGAATGCACGACATCAACCCCGCCGAGCCGGCTTCGGGGGTCACCGTGACCCAAGTGGGCACCGGCTTCCGGCTCAGCTGGACAGGAGGAGAGGCTAACTTTCGCAGCGACACCGACCTTGTGCTGTTCAGTTGGGTTGCCACGGCCCCACCCGCGGACATCGCCGCGAGCTTTCGGCACGTCAACGGCGAGCCCCTCTTCGATCTGGGCATCCGGTTTGAGACTCGTCAGCAGCCTCCGCTTCGGGGTGTGATGGATTCGGAGCCGGTCGAAAGCGATCCTGCGCTGCAAGCCGACCTCGCGATCATCGACGACTTTCTCGCCGAGAGTCTTTTATGGTCTCGCCGGCCCAGCTGGGATCCGATCATCCTCGATGTTGCGGACTTCGACGCCGAATGGGTGCTGCGACGCGACGAAGGCGGCTACCTGTTTGAGCGCCGCTCACAGGGTGGCCGCACGGCCTCCGGGACCTTCTCATCGGCGCGAGGAGCACGCCGATTCGCCGTGATGGAGCTGGGTCGACTGTGGCGGGAGTCGCGACCGGTCAGGTCGATCTGGCACCGCGTACCAGCCCCCGGGACGCAGGTGCACTCCGTGCCCGCCGGCCACCGGTTGACCTGGGAAGGGGGCGAGGCGGTCTTCGCCATGGACTATTCCGCCATCAACTTCAGCTGGATCGCGGCCGCCGAGCTGGCCGATATCGCAGCGAGCTACCGGGACCCCAACGGTGAACCGCTCTTCGACCTCGACGCGGGCTGAGTTTGATTGCACTCTGATGACCGGCCCGCCAGATTCGCCTCCTTCGTCGCTCGCGTACCTGACTCGGCCACCTAGACATATCGAGCCGCGAGTTCCTGTAGTCGGCGAGGCGGTCCAGCCGTCATAGTGCGGAAGCCTGTCCGAACTCCGAGCTAATCGGTGATCTGGATGCGCTGCAGCCGGCCCGCGACCACCAGGTCTCGTAGGCCAGTCTCCGGCTGCTGCAGCGTAAATCGGATGCCGCCACCCGGCCGTCCAAACCAGGGCGGCGTAATTGTGGCTCGCACTCTGACACTGGTGACAGTGAGGAACTTGTGAACGTCGTTCTCTGGGCGCAGCGCCGTCGGCGGAAGCGAGCGGAACTCAAACGGTGTATCGATCGGATAGGTATGTACGCCGTCGAGCGCTCCAATCCGATCAATCGGTAGCTCGGGCGGCAAGTCGATCACAATTCCCTGCCTGCCGGCCTCTCGAGCACGATCCCGCAAGTCGAAGTAGTGCATCGCAATTCTGCCGACGATGGCGTCTAGCTCATTGCGCGGCATGGCGCGTACGGCGGGAAGCGGCCGAGACACATAGCCGATGACTGCCTCGGAGATCTCTGGCTCCGATTCGGCGCTAAGCAACTGGAAGGGTTCGCCGTAGTCGACGGTCTCGAGAACGAAGCTGCCATCGTCGGCGCGTACCCGCAGCGCCCCTTCCAGTGGCGCTACGACGGCGTCCTCCCCCGGCAGCTGGATGTCAAAAGGGGTTAGACCCAGCGTCTCCAACTCAGCGCGAAGTCCGTTCAGCACGCTGCCAACGCTATCGGTCGTCTCGGACTTGTCAGCCTCTCAGCGGGCTATAGCACTCTGAGATGCTGACAAGTCAGAATGAATGACAGTCAGAGGGAGGGCAGCGTGACAACCATCCGAGCGGCGATCACCCAGACGACCTGGACGGGGGACAAGACATCGATGCTCGACAAGCATGAGCAGTTCGCCCGGGATGCCAAAGCTCAGGAAGCGCAGGTGATCTGCTTTCAGGAGCTGTTCTACGGGCCCTACTTCGGGATCACCGAAGACGTCAAGTACTACGACTACGCCGAGCCGGCCGAGGGTCCCATCGTGCAACGCTTCGCAGCACTTGCCGCCGAGCTGTCGATGGTCGTCGTGCTGCCGATCTTCGAGGAGGAGCAGCCTGGCGTTTACTACAACACCGCGGTGGTGGTCGATGCCGATGGCAGCGTGCTCGGGAAGTACCGGAAGAATCACATCCCAAACCTCGACAAGTTCTGGGAGAAGTTCTATTTCCGGCCGGGCAACCTCGGATACCCGGTGTTCCGAACCGCCGTCGGACCGATCGGGGTCTACATCTGTTACGACCGGCACTTTCCTGAAGGCTGGCGGGAGCTTGGCCTGAACGGAGCCCAGATCGTCTTCAATCCCAACGCCACCAAGCCCGGCCTCTCCAACCGGCTGTGGGAGATCGAGCAACCAGCTGCCGCGGCAGCCAACGGCTACTTCATTGCCGCTCCGAATCGCGTCGGCCGGGAGGACAACGAGTACGGCGAGCTGGCGGTGACCTTCTACGGCTGCAGCCAGTTCTGTGATCCGCAGGGCAACATCGTGGGTGGGATGGGTAGCGATGAACACGAGGACGTCGTGGTCCGCGATCTTGATCTTGAGATGATCAGGCAGGTACGCAACACCTGGCAGTTCTATCGCGACCGCCGGCCGGATTCCTACCTCGCCATTACCAAGCCTTGATCGGAGCACCGCTATGAGCACGACGTTGATCAAGAACGGAACCGTGATCAACAGCACCGGCTCTGCGGCCGCCGATGTCCTGGTCGATGGTGAGACTATCGCGGCCGTACTGGATGCTGGATCAACGCTGCTTGGACTTGATCTTGAGGGAAGGGTCGATACGGTCCTCGATGCAGCGGGCAAATACGTTATCCCCGGCGGCATTGACCCCCATACGCATCTGGAACTGCCCTTCGGCGGCACGCAGGCCGCTGACACCTTCGAGACCGGGACGCGAGCTGCGGCGTGGGGCGGTACCACAACCATCATCGACTTCGCAGTGCAGCGTTATGGAGAGCGCGTCGAGGACGGGCTGGCCACCTGGCATGGCAAGGCGGCCGGTAATGCCTGCATCGATTACGGGTTCCACCAGATCATCGGCGGCGTCGACGAGTTCTCGCTGAAAGCGATGGATGCCTTGATCGACGAGGGAGTGACCAGCTTCAAGCTGTTCATGGCGTACCCGGGAGTCTTCTATTCCGACGACGCGCAGATCCTCAAGGCCATGCAGAAGGCTGCCGAGACCGGGCTGCTGACCATGATGCATGCCGAGAACGGGCCGGCGATCGATGTGCTCGCCGAGCAGCTGTACTCCGCTGGCAAGACATCGCCTTACTATCACGGGATCGCCAGAGCTTGGCAGATGGAGGAGGAGGCAACCCATCGCGCGATCATGATCGCGAATCTGACTCGGGCGCCCTTGTATGTCGTCCATGTCAGTGCCAAGCAAGCCGTAGAGCAATTGGCTGCCGCTCGCGACAAGGGCCAACAGGTCTTCGGCGAAACCTGCCCGCAGTACCTGTATCTGTCTCTTGAAGATCAACTTGGTGCGCCAGGCTTCGAAGGTGCCAAGTGGGTGTGTTCCACGCCGCTGCGAGCCCGAGCCGGAGGTCATCAGGACGCCATGTGGCAGGCGCTGCGGACCAATGATCTTCAGATCGTTTCCACCGATCACTGTCCGTTCTGTATGAAGGAGCAGAAAGAGCTTGGACTGAACGATTTTCGCGCCATTCCCAACGGCATCGGTGGTATCGAGCATCGTATGGATCTGATGTATCAAGGCGTGGTGAGCGGCCAGATCTCGCTTTCCCGATGGGTCGAGCTGACCTCGACGACACCGGCCCGGATGTTCGGCATCTACGGCAAGAAGGGCGTCATCCAGCCGGGCGCCGATGCTGATCTGGTGATCTACGACCCAGCAGGCCACACCTCGATCGGCTATGAGAAAACCCACCACATGAACATGGACTACTCCGCGTGGGAAGGATTTGAGATCGACGGCCATGTTGACTGGGTGATGTCGCGCGGCACGGTGCTGATCAACGATTCCGGCTTCGTCGGCCGCAAGGGTCACGGCGAGTACCTGAAGCGTGACCTGAGCCAATATCTGCAGTAAAGGGAGTGATCAAGCCGTGGAGTTCGGTGTCGTCTTGCAGACCAACCCACCGGCCTGGCGTACCGTCCAGCTTGCCGAACTCTCCGAGGCACACGGCTTCGACTACGTGTGGACGTTCGACTCCCACCTGCTGTGGCAGGAGCCGTACGTGATCTACAGCCAGATCCTGGCGCGTACCAACCGGGTGATGGTCGGCCCAATGGTCACCAACCCGGCGACCCGGGATTGGACGGTCACCGCCTCGCTCTTCGCAACCCTGAACGAGATGTTCGGCAATCGCACGATCTGTGGAATTGGCCGTGGCGACTCCGCCGTACGCGTCACCAACGGCAAGCCAACCACCATCCGGGAGCTACGCGATGCCACTCATGTGATCCGCGAGCTCGCCAGCTGCCGACCTGTTGACTACAAGGGCTCCACCCTGCAGTTTCCCTGGGCGCGTACGTCGACGCTGGAGGTGTGGGTAGCGGCGTACGGGCCAATGGCCCTGCAGGCTGCCGGCGAGGTCGGCGATGGCTTCATCTTGCAGCTTGCCGATATCGAGATCGCTGCCTGGATGATCAACTCTGTCCGCACAGCGGCCTCGAACGCCGGGCGGGATCCGAATGCGATCACGTTCTGCGTCGCTGCTCCGATGTATGTCGGTCAGGACTGGACGCACATGCGAGACCAGTGCCGGTGGTTCGGCGGCATGGTCGGCAATCATGTCGCTGACATCGTCGCCCGGTACGGGGACACCGGTAAGGTTCCGGGGGCGTTCACCGACTACATCAAAGGCCGGCAGGAGTACGACTACAACGAGCACGGCAAGGCGGGCAACGTTCACACCACATTCGTGCCCGATGAAATCGTGGACCGCTTCTGTGTGCTGGGCACTGCTGATGATCACATCGCCAAGCTGAAGCAGCTCAAGGAGATCGGCGTGGATCAGTTCGCCGGTTACCTGCAACACGACAACAAGGAAGAGACGCTCCGGGTCTATGGCGAGTCGATCATGCCCGCGCTGCGGGAACACGTGACGGCGAAAGCCTGATTTTGATACCTGCCGCGTCGGCGCAGCAAAACTGCGGACAAGTGGTAATTCTAAATCGATTCAGGAATGTGATTTGCCCACACTTTTCCGCTCCCGTCGTCGAGTCAAGGCCGCCGAAGCGACTACCGTGGAGACAGCGAGCAACCTCGGAACCGGCTTCATGCAAGGACTTCCCCACTTGGCTCCGAGTGTTGGGCGTTGGAGGTTGTGATGTGGTTCGAGGTGCTGGCGGCGCTCGGTGCGATTGGCCTGATAGGCGCCGCGGCTAGCGTCAGGATTATCAAGCAGTTCGAGCGTGGCCTCATTTTCAGGTTCGGCCGCGTCCGCGATCGAGTGCACGAACCGGGACTCGCGCTGATCGCGCCGTTTGCAGATCGGCTGCATAAGGTCAACATGCAGATCGTGACCATGGGTGTCCCTGCACAGGAGGGCATCACTCGTGACAATGTGACGGTCAAGGTTGATGCGGTCGTCTACTTCCGTGTCATTGATCCGGTCCGAGCGATTGTCAACGTCGAGGACTATCCATTCGCCGTCTCTCAAGTGGCCCAGACATCGCTGCGGTCGATCATCGGCAAGAGTGATCTTGATGATCTGCTGACCAACCGCGAGCGTCTCAATGAGGGCCTCGAGCTGATGATCGACAACCCAGCGGTGGAGTGGGGCATCCACATCGATCGAGTGGAGATCAAAGATGTGGCATTGCCGGAAACCATGAAGCGGTCGATGTCTCGTCAGGCTGAAGCAGAGCGCGAGCGGCGGGCCCGCGTCATTTCCGCCGAAGGCGAGCTGCAAGCCTCTGACCGGCTGGCCAAGGCTGCTCACACAATGGCCGATGCGCCGGGCGCACTGCAGCTGAGGCTTCTAGAGACCATCGTGCAGGTCTCTTCTGAGAAGAATTCCACGCTCGTGCTGCCCTTCCCGGTCGAGCTTCTGCGGTTCCTCGAGAGCAACACGAGCCGGGCGCCGACGGCACAGTCAGCCGCCGAGGACGCTGCTGAAGCCTCCGACAGCGGCGAAGGGCCAGCGGTCACCGACATGCTCTCTTCGGGTCCGGACGTGGCTGCGTTGGAGGCGCGGCAACCGGAACAGGCTGATCGACCGACGGCGCGCCGCACTGCCAACGGCCTTGGCGCGATCCCGAATGGTCGATCCTCTGGGAAGGACGCTGGCTAGTTGATCCGCCGACTTGTCAGTGTTGGCTTACCAGCGATCATGGATCTTCTCGCGTAGCTCTTGGTCATAGAGCTCACGTACGCCAGCCATGAAGTTCTCGCCCAGGGGCGGCAGCTCACCGGCCGCCGCGTTGGCTCTTGCCTGCGCCAGCGTACGAGCGCCTGGGATCACCGTTGTGACGCCTTCTTGTTGCGCCACCCACCCCAGCGCTGCCTGTGCCGGCGTTGCTTCGAACGGCAGCTTTGCCACAAGATCAGCAAACTCCTGAGCCAGCCGTACGCCGGTCTCGTAATCGACGCCAGAGAAGGTCTCACCTACATCGAACGCTTGACCAGACCGGTTGAAGTTCCGATGATCATTTTCGGCGAAGCGCGTCGCTGTGGTGTACGCCCCGCTCAACAGGCCGCTTGCCAATGGAACCCGCGCGATGATTCCTACTCCGTTCTCGATAGCGGAGGGCAGCACAGCCTCAAGCGGCTTCTGGCGAAAGGCATTGAGAATGATCTGTACGGTTGCGGTGCCGCGGCGCGACATGGCGGTCAGCGCTTCATCGCTGGTCTCGACGCTGACGCCGTAGTTGGCGATCACACCATCGGCGACGAGCTGATCCAGAGCATCGTAGATCTGATCTTGAGAATAGACCGCGGTCGGCGGGCAGTGCAGCTGAACAAGATCAAGCTGGTCCATGCCTAGATTGCGACGGGACCGATCGGTCCAGGCGCGGAAGTTCGGCAATGTGTAGTTCTCCGGCACCTGATCAACTCGCCGTCCCATCTTGGTGGCAACCATGATCGACACTTCAGGGTTCTCCGCCCGGAAGCGGCCAATCATGCGCTCGCTGCGGCCGTCGCCATAGACATCGGCGGTATCGAAGAATGTGACTCCAGATTCGACAGCGGCGGCCAAGACCTCGAGCGCCGCCGCGTCGCTTACCTCGCCCCAATCCGCACCGAGTTGCCAGGTGCCCAGGCCAATGACAGAGACGGGACGCTCAGTGCGACCGAGTACGCGTTCCTCCATGTCCTTTACCCTACGGACCGCTCGTGGCTAGATCGCCACAGCACATCTGATGCGGAGTCCAAGTAACTGATGCGGAGTGGGTCATGTAACGGATCGAGGACGCCTTCTGGCATGCTCGCTACGCTACCGAGACCTCGCGGCTGGACCGACGCAGCACGACTGCTGCCACCGCGGCGAATCCGATCGCCTGCAGCACTGCTCCAATGATTTCCAGTACCTCGCCGCCGATGATCAGCCCACTGATGTGCAGCACGGGCCACAGCATGATCAAGATCGCTGCCCATACCGGCACCGTACGGCTGCGCAGCAAGCCGATCCCAAAGAGCAACGTGCCCAAGAGGTTGCCCACAATGAAGATCGGGAACACCCAGGCAGTGGACAGAGCACTCTGACTTGCGTCGATAACCGCCGCATAGTCAGCCAGCGGCCCGCCGCGCTCGGCCATCGCAATAATGATCACGTTGCTGAGCAGTACGCCGAAGTAGCAGACATATCCGGCAATCATCAGCGACCCGCCGACGAAAGCCAGGCGGGACCGAGGAACGAGCCGCAACGCTGTCATCACAGCCGGAATGATCAGCAAACAGCCGATCATGCCTGCGACAATCCCGAGACGAAGCACATCGGGGCCGCTCGCCGCCAGAGCCAGCGCTTCGGCTCCGGTTTCGTCACTGCCGCCGTTGCGGATCATCCAGCCATAGCAGGCGTTGGCGATCACGAAGCCCCACGGCGCGAGGAGGAGGGCGAGGGCGCCGCCCAGCCGGCGTACGCGGCCCGGCATGAGCGCTGAGCCTGTCGAAGCGCGCCCTTCGACAGGCTCAGGACGCATAGCGGTCCGCTCGGTAGCGGTCATGATGCACTCGCCGGAACCGGCCGCCGCAGGCCAGCCAGGGTGAGAACGACGCCGACGATCGTCAGCACGATGGAAGTTCCGGCAACCGCCACGACGGGCCCCGGAACACCAGTCACCCAGAACGCCGGCAGGGCAGTCAGCGCGGACAGCATCCGAAGCACACAAAGCCCGACGGCCGCCGCTGTGCGGCCTCCCCAGGCCAGCACGGCGAGCACGATGCTCACCAACCCGAGCGCTGCGCCGATCAGCGCGATGATCATCGGTGGGTGCTGTCCGTCGGTGGTCAACGGGCCGGTCAACTCAATCACGGAGAGAACGCCCAACAGGACGACTCCGCTGCGATAGAGAACAGACATTCTTACCTCCTATGAGATCTCCTCGGCCGACCGCTTTATCGGCCGCCTTCAGCGTGGCTGCAGCGGAGGCTTGGCTGCATGAGTCAGAGATCTGCTCGAGCTGGGAGTTTCCCCGGTCGGATTGGGAAACCTTCCCGGGACAACGGGAGGCATTCGGCGCAGACTTGGCTTGTGGCACCGCTCACGCTCGCTGGCAGAGGTTCTCGGCCGGCCCACGCGGACCGGGGGCTTCGGATGCTGGCCGCCGGTCTCGGTGTTTTCGTGCTGCTCGAGGTCATTGCCGCAGCGGTCTTATGCGTCGTCGTCGGTTGGTCATGGCAGGACGCTCTCGACACCTTTGTGGTGACCAACTCCGCAATAGGGTTATCTTTTGGTAGCTGTGGTGCGATCCTGGCCTGGCATCGCCCACGCAACTCGATTGCCTGGTTGTTTGCGGCCGGTGGTGTGGCACAAGCGACCTCAGCGCTTGCATCACCGCTGGCTGTGGTGCTCCATGAGGCCGCGGCACCCGTGGCCCTGCAGCGACTCGTGATAACGATCTTCAGCTGGTCCTGGCCGTGGGCGATTGGGCTCGTGCTGCCACTCGCATTGCTGCTCTTTCCCGACGGGCGCCCGATCTCTCGCGGCTGGCGGTGGGTAGTCATTGCCGTGATCATCACCGCGCCTCTTTTTCCCTTGGAAATGGGCACATTCCCGGGACCACCGGAGCCGGGATATCCGACCGGCTACCTGACGATTCCCTTCTATGACCTCCTGCAACCGCTGTGGACCGCAACGGAGGTACGCACCAGCCTTGCCATGTTCCTTGGCCTCGCCGCCTTGATGGTGCGCTATCGACGGGGCTCCGAGGTCGAGCGGCGCCAGCTGCTGTGGCTCGTACTAGCTGTGCTGGTTGCGCTCATCGTGCTACTGCCATGGGGCCTGGTCGCTGGTACGCCCATCGAAGTGCTGTTCGCCATCCCGCTCATCCCCATCGCCGTCACCGTGGCCATTGTGCGCGTTCAGCTTGTGGACATACGCCTCGTGGTCTCCCGGCTCCTCGCCTGGCTGATCCTGTTGTTGGCCGTCCTGGTCGCCTACACCGGTCTCGTCGCGCTGCTCAATCGCTTCGCCACGCCTCGGCTCGCATGGTCAGCCGTGATCACGGTGTTGCTGGTGTTAGTGGCCACACCTTTACTGCCGCGGCTGCAAAGGCTCGTCGATGGTGCCATCTACGGCGACCGCGGTGACCCGGCACGCGTAGTGTCCCGGTTAGGCGAACAGCTCGCCACCCCGGACGCCGGGCTGCAGGGAGTGATCACCACAATCCGATCGGCATTGCGACTGCCGTACCTGGCGATCGAGCGGGATGGCACGGTGTTGGTCAGTGACGGTGATCCACCCGAGCGGCTGCACCCCTGGCCACTTACTCGTGGCGGCAAGCCGGAGGGCCAGTTGACGATCGGTCTGCGTCCAGGGGAGCGCGAACTCGCGGCCGCCGATCGCCGCGCCCTTGCCATGATCGCCGATCCGGTCGCGATTGCGGTGCATTCGATGATCGTTTCTGAGGAACTGCAGGCATCTCGAGAGCGGATCGTCGCAACTCGTGAAGAGGAGCGGCGGCGGTTACGCCGGGAATTGCATGACGGGCTCGGACCTACTCTGACCGGAATCGCGTTCGCCGCCGACGCTGCCGCCAATACGATCGAGGCCGATCCGGCGGAGTCGCAGCGCCTGCTGACGACGTTGCGGCGCGATACCAGGGCCGCCCTCGCCGACGTACGCCGGCTGGTCGACAACCTGCGCCCACCCGCGCTCGATGAGCTCGGACTGGTCCAAGCCTTGCAACAGCGAGCTGATCAGCTCACCTGGCGCGCCGATGGAGAGTCCGTAAAGGTCCGGCTCGACGTCCCAGAGCAGGTGCCGGCGCTGCCCGCCGCAATAGAAGTAGCCACATACCGGATTGCGACCGAGGCGCTGACCAATGTGGTACGTCACTCCCGCGCCACTGGAGCGGTAGTCCGGCTGTGCTACGGCGAACGTCTCGACCTATCGATCACAGACAACGGCCCACCAAATGGCGGCTGGGCTCCCGGCGTCGGGCTGGACGCGATGCGTGAGCGGGCTGCTGAGCTCGGCGGATCGTTCCAGGCTGGGCCGACACCGACCGGTGGCCAGGTTGTGGCCTCATTTCCCCTGTCATGAGGGCACTGTCATGAACGCACTTTCATGAGGGCACTGTCATGAGGGCACTGTCATGAGCGACATTCGGGTCGTACTGGCAGATGATCATCCAGTGGTCCGTGCCGGCCTGGCCGCGCTGCTCGGGTCCCTGCAGGGCATCGAAGTCGTAGGTGTTGCCGCCGATGGCCGGGAAGCCGTACGCGAGGTGGTGCTGCAACGCCCGAACGTGGCGGTGCTGGACCTGCAGATGCCGGGCCAAGACGGCTTCGCTGCCACTCGGGAGATCAGCCGAGTCGCGCCCCAGGTCGCCGTCTTGGTGTTGACCATGTTCGACGATGACGACTCGGTGTTCGCCGCAATGCGTGCCGGCGCTCGCGGCTATGTAGTCAAGGGCGCCGAGCAGGAGGAGATCGGCCGTGCGATTCGTGCCGTCGCCTCCGGCGAAGCGATCTTTGGGCCGGGCATCGCGCAACGCGTGCTGCGCTTCTTTGCCACTCCTCCGCCGGCCGCTGATCCGTTCCCGGAGCTGACGGCGCGGGAACGGGAGATCCTCGACCTGCTCGCCGCGGCAATGCCGAACTCCGTGATCGCAACACGGCTCGGCCTCTCGCCGAAAACGGTCGCCAACCATTTGTCGTCGATCTTCACCAAGCTCCAGGTCGCTGACCGGGCTCAGGCCATCTTGCGAGCCCGGGACGCTGGTCTCGGAGTCAACCAGCAGAGTCCTTAGCGCTGCATCGGCTCCTGGCCGTACGTCATCGCCTCCTGGCCGTACGTCTTCGCCTCCTCGCCGTACGCCTTCGCGGATTTGGTCGATCACGCGCGCCGAAGGCCGCCACGGCGCGCACGTCTTCGCCAATTTGCTCGATAACACCACCTCGCAGGGAGCCCCCGTCACGCTTGGCGCTACCCATCTGCGGCAGGAATACGCAGGACTTTGCGCCTGATTCCAAGGGACTTCAGCACTGACATCGGGGGGTCCTGAGTCACTGGGAAAGTGCTGATCAGATCATTAGCGTCCGCCCATGGCCACTTCTGGGCAGCGTCCTGGCGGCTCCAACCCCGCCAATCTGCCGACGCCACGAGCGTCGGGGATTACGCCGGACTCCCTTGAGGAGTTCAGGCGGAGACTGGCCACGGGCGGGGAAGATGTCGTGGACCCCAAGACCTGGTCCGGCTCACTGCCCAATCAGTGGGGAACCGCCCCGATGTTGCGCGTCGGAAGGTCCAAATGGTTCAACCTGCTCTGGTTGGCGCCGATCGGATTCGGACTCCTGATCATCGGCGTCGTCGTCGCCCAGGCTCTCCGCGAGCTGCCATCCGTGCAGGCCTTCATTGAGAAGTACCCAGGAAACATTCCGCCGCCCAACGGCATTCAAGGCATTCCAGCCTGGGCCAACTGGCAACACTTCTTCAATTTGTTCCTGATGACCTTCATCATCCGGTCGGCAATCCAAATCCTCACCGACCATCCGCGTCTGTACTGGACCCGCCATTCAACACCGGGAAAGGACTGGTTCCGCTTCCAGAAGGAGGTGCCACCTGATCCGCTCTGGACGGCGAAGCAGGACTCGGTGAACGTGCCGGGCTGGATCGGCATTCCAGGACTGCGTCACTCGATAGGGCTGGCCCGCTGGTGGCATCTCGGTGCAGACATGCTGTGGCTGCTGAACGGTTTGATCTTCTACATCTTGATCTTCAGTACCGGCCACTGGCAGCGACTTGTCCCAACGAGCTGGGACTACGTGCCCAGTGCCATCTCGGTGGGCCTGCAATACCTTTCGCTGGACTGGCCGGCAGAGATGGGCTGGACCTCATACAACGCCCTACAGGTCTTTGCCTATTTCTTCACCGTCTTCATCGCCGCACCAGCCGCACTCATCACCGGCCTCGGCATGTCACCTGCGCTCTCTACTCGGCTCCGCCTGGTGAGCACGCCGCTCAGCATTCAGGTCGCCCGGTCGTTGCACTTCCTGATCATGGTCTGGTTCCTGGTCTTTATCTGGATGCACGTGACACTGGTCCTGACTACCGGGATGCGCGCCAACCTCAACCACATGTTCGCGGCTCGCAACGACGATTCCTGGGTCGGTTTCTGGATGTTCGCCGCCGCCATGCTGGTGCTGATCATCGCCTGGGTCGCGGCAACGCCCTTCACGCTGCGCAATCCCCGACTGGTGCAACGCCTCGGAATGGCCATGGTCGGGCCGCTGCAGCGACTCTTCGAACACCTCGACGCAAAGCCTGGTCAGTACACCGAGGCCGACATTTCGCCTTATTTCTGGCACAACGGCAAATACCCCCAGACCGACGAATACAAGGCCCTCTACGACTCAAATTTCGCTGACTACCGCCTGAAGATCGGCGGCCTAGTCAAGAACCCGGTCGAATTAGACCTCAAGGAGCTTCGGACGCTGCCCTATCACGAGCAGATCACTCAGCACTTCTGCATTCAAGGCTGGTCGGGCATCGCCAAATGGGGCGGCGTCTCGCTGCAAACCATTCTTGATCTGGTGCAGCCTGACCCAGATGCGGAGTGGGTCGCGTTCTATTCCCTGGGCGAGGGAGTGGACGGCGGAATTTACTACGACGCACACCCCATCGAGCACATGCGACACCACCTCACGATGCTGGCGTACGACATGAACGGCGAGCCGCTCAATTACGGCCAGGGAGCGCCATTGCGGTTGCGTAACGAGTCCGAGCACGGCTTCAAGCAGGTGAAGTGGCTCGGTGGCATCGAATTCGTCCGGCATTTCTCCGAGCTCGGGGCAGGCCGCGGCGGCTACAACCAAGATCACGAGTTCTTCGGCTACCGTCACGCGATCTAGAAAGACAAATCTTGCCGCACCACTGACCGCACTGACTCCCAAGAGAAACGGAGCCTCGCATGACCGCTGCACCCTCCCCCGCCACCCAGTCACCGCCCGACCGCAGCAAGCTCATGGTCGGAAAGGGCTGGGTGCAAGGCGTTGCGATTGTCGTGATCTTCGGCTTCTTTGTCATGGGTCTGCTCGCGTATCGCACCTACACGGCCTCCATGCCGCAGCCTGACAAGGTGGTCACGAGCAATGGCGAGGTGCTCTTCACGGGCCAGGACATCACCGCCGGCCAAGAGATCTTCTTGGCACGCGGCCTGATGCAGTACGGCTCGATCGTCGGTCATGGCGCCTATCTCGGGCCGGACTACACCGCGGACTACCTGCGCCGTGCCACCGATTTCGTCGAGACTCAACTCCGCAACAGCGGTAACACCGATCCTCATCAAGCCGTGATCGATGAGTTCCGGACGAATCGGTACGACGAGGCCACTAAGACGCTCACCTTCACCGACAACCAGGCGAAGGCATTTCAAGCCAACCAGCAGTACTACGCACAGTTCTTTGGTGAGAACTCCACCAAGAATGGCCTGATCCCCCATGTGGTCAGCGATCCCAATGAGATCCATCAGCTGACCGCATTCTTCGCGTGGACCGCTTGGGCTTCGGCCGCTGATCGACCCGGGCACACATACTCCTACACCAACAACTGGCCGCCCGAGCCCCGCGTGGACAACGGGCCTACTGCCGACGTCGTGGTGTGGAGCGTGCTGTCGCTAGTTGTTCTGCTCGGCGGGATTGGGGCCATTTTCGCCGTTTACGGCCGCTGGAGCTCCAAGGTGGGTTGGCAAAGCGCGGAGGCGCCGGCGATCGCATTCCGTCAGCCCGGCGACGTCGCCCTAACGCCGGCTCAGCGAGCAACCGCCTGGTTCTTCTTCACCATCGCGGCCCTCTTCCTCGTTCAGGCGCTCCTTGGGGCCGCGGCCGAGCACTACCGAGCCGACATCTTGAGCTTCTTCGGTTTTGATCTTGCGAAGCTGCTGCCGTTCAATCTGGCGCGTACCTGGCATCTGCAGCTCGCCTTGTTTTGGACAGCGGCGGGCTTCTTGGCCGCTGGAATTTTCCTGACCCCGTTCATCGCCGGACGGGAACCGAAGAAGCAGTCGATCTTGGTTTACATACTGTTCGGCGCCGTCGTCGTCGTTGTCGTTGGCAGCTTGCTGAGCGAAGCGCTCTCGATCCACAATGTCTCCTGGGCGAAGGGACCACTGTTCTCCCAGCAGTGGGAATACATTGACCTGCCCCGCATTTGGCAGGCGCTGCTGTCCATTGGCATGTTCATCTGGATAGTGATCGTCTATCGGGGCATCCGGGGGCGGCTGAAGGGCGAGTCGAAGGGCAATATGCCGTGGCTGTTCTTCTTCTCAGCCCTCGCGATTCCGGCTTTCTACGCGATCGGTTTGCTGGCCAGCAACGGCACTCACCTCACCGTCGCGGAGTTCTGGCGGTTCTGGGTGGTGCATCTGTGGGTTGAGGACTTCCTGGAGCTGTTCACCACCGTGATGGTGGCCTACATCTTCGTGATGTTGGGCGTGGTACGCGAGCGCGTCGCGCTAGGCGTGATCTTCCTCGACGTGATCTTGTACTCCGCCGGTGGCGTGATCGGCACGATGCACCATCTCTACTTCTCCGGTACGCCGGTGGAGCACATGGCGCTGGGCGCGTTCTTCTCCGCCGCCGAGGTCATCCCACTGACCTTCCTCACCGTCGAGGCGTGGAGCTTCCTGCAACTGGGCTCGCGGCAGGAGAAGCGGTCGGTGGGCGGACCATTCCCACATCGCTGGGCGGTCATGTTCCTGGTCGCCGTCGGCTTCTGGAACTTCGTGGGAGCCGGCATCTTCGGGTTCTTGATCAACTTGCCGATTGTGTCCTACTACGAGATCGGCACAGCGTTGACAGCGAATCACGGTCACGCCGCCATGATGGGCGTGTACGGGATGCTGGCCGTCGGATTGTCCATGTTCGCGCTGCGCTACCTGATCCCAGAGGATAAGTGGCCGGAGAAGCTGGCCAGAATATCGTTCTGGAGCCTCAATATCGGCTTGGCCTGGATGGTCTTCTTCACGCTTCTGCCGCTGGGAGTGCTACAGCTGTACGCCTCGGTGAACCAGGGCTACTTCGAGGCACGGTCACTCGGCTATATCACTACGCCCGGCAACCGCCTACTGGAGTGGGGCCGGATGCCTGGTGACCTGATCTTCATCATCGGTGGTGTGCTGCCGTTCTTGTGGATCGCCTGGCAGGGCCTGCGGTACTCGCGTCGCGGGCAGATCACCGAAGAGCTGCCGCAGGATGTGTTGTTCGTCGAGAAGCAGCCGGTGGCTGCCGGCTCTGCCGCGCCGCCTGGTATTGGGTGATCATGTCCACCAATGTGATCTTGGTGTGCTGCTACAGCGGCTTCCTGCTCGCCGTGGCGTACAGCTTCGATCTGATGGCGAAGCGGGTGGCGCTGCGCGCCCAGCGGTGGCGTACCGGTGCCTTCCATTACCACCGAGATCACGATGCGTGGAGCTGCCCCCAGGATCAGTGGCTATGGCCAACCTCGTACGACCCGGAGCAGCGCATTGTTCGATATCGGGCCAAGCCAGCAGTGTGCAATGTCTGTCCGGTCAAGGCCAGCTGTACGACCTCACCGCATGGTCGAGAGGTGACACGGGAGATCGATCCATGGCCGTATTCGGAGGCTGGACGCTTCCATCGGGGGATCGCCTGCTGTGTCGCAGGGTTCGGCATACTGCTGCCGCTTGGCATGTTGCTGTCCGGACCTGATCCACTGGATCTCATTGCCCTGCTGGGCACGATCGCGCTGGTCGGTCTGGCGGTTGTGCCGCTGGCGCGTCACCTGTGGCACACACCAAGCAACTTTCCTGACCACATACCCCAGCGCACCGTCTATGAGGAGCCGCCCGCAGACCGGTTCGCCACGCGCTGGAGCTCGGCAACATCGAAGGAGTTGAGATGACAGCACTAGTCGTAGGAGCCGTCGTCCTTGTGATCGTGATCTTGATCTGGGCAGTGGCGTCGGTCAAGATCATTAGAGAATATCAACGCGGCGTGGTGTTCCGGCTGGGCCGGATTCGACCGCTGCGCGGACCGGGGGTGTGCTTGGTGACTCCAGGCTGGAACCGGTTAATACGAGTTGATCTTCGGGTGGTCAGCCTCACCATCCCGCCACAGGAAGTGATCACGCGCGATAATGTGCCGGCGCGGGTCAATGCAGTGGTGCTGTTCCGAGTCGTCGACCCGATCAAGTCGGTGATGGAGGTGGAGAACTACGCAGTTGCCACCTCACAGATCGCCCAGACCACACTCCGCTCGTTGCTGGGCCGCGAAGATCTGGACACCTTGCTGGCGCATCGCGAGGACCTCAACGAGCGGCTGCGTGAGCAGATCGCTCAGCAGACCACGATTTGGGGCGTTGAGGTTCGGCTGGTCGAGATCAAGGACGTCGAGATTCCAGAGGCCATGCAACGTGCCATGGCACGGGAAGCCGAGGCCGAGCGAGAGCGGCGCGCCAAGATCATCAACGCTCGCGGCGAGCTGCAGGCCTCAGAGGAACTCCGTCAGGCGGCCGACACGCTCACCCTGAACCCGGCGTCATTGCAGTTGCGCTACCTGCAGACGCTGCTTGAGCTTGGCGCGGACCAGAACTCCACCGTTGTCTTCCCATTGCCGCTGGACATTGTTGGGCCGTTCCTGAATAACCTGACCCACGCCAGCGCTTCCGCGCAGGCGGCTCCTGCGGTCGGGACGCCAGCGCTCGGCAACGGCGCCGCGCCGGCGCGTACAACTTCCTGAGGCGTTGCGCTTCCGCTGCCAGGCTAACCAGCCTGCGGCTCGTATGCTGTCGCCAGTTTGCTGGGAAACGACCGCAGCAGGCGGCACCCGGCCATGCCTTTTCGCACGTTTGGCGGAAGACGTACAGGGCTGAGTCAGTTGCTGCGGCTTCAGCCGAGATACTGGCTCTCGGTCCCCGACATCAGGGAGGGTTCATGACGATTAGCGAGATTCCCGTACAGACCGGTTACGTTCCAGTGAACGGCCTTCAGATGTACTACGAGATCCATGGCACCGGGCAGCCACTTGTGCTTCTGCACGGCGCCTTCTCCGCTATCGGCACTTCTTTCGCACAGCTGCTGCCTGGCCTTGCCGGGGGCCGACAGGTGGTGGCCTTCGAGCTCCAGGGCCACGGACACACCGCCGACATTGATCGTCCTTTGACACTTGAAGCCTTGGCCGATGACGTCGCCGCTGCAATCGATCAACTGGGCCTCGGCCGCGCCGACATCTTCGGCTACAGCACGGGCGCGGCGGTCGCATTGCATATCGTTCTTCGGCATCCCGAGGTGGTGCGCAAGCTCGTGCTGGCCTCAGTCACCTACAACATGGCAGGTGTCCATCCCGGTCTGATGGAGGGATTGGGCGAGATGACGCCGGAGATGATGCACGGTTCGCCCTGGCACGACGAATACCTACGCATCGCGCCGCATCCAGAAGATTTCCCGAAGCTGTTCGCCAAGAAGACAGCGATGGACCAGCAGATCAAGGACTTGCCCGCCGAGGCGATCAGCGCCATCAAAGCGCCGACTCTGATCATCATCGGCGATTCCGATCTTGTACGCCCCGAACACGCAGTGGAGATGTTCCGGCTGCTGGGCGGCGGCGTTTTCGGTGACACTCCAGCCGGCTTGCCGAATTCGCAGCTTGCGATACTTCCGGGCACCTCTCACGTGACTGTGGTGAACCGCATCGATCTGCTGCTGCCCATGATCACGTCTTTCTTGAACGCGCCTATGCCGGACGCGAACTGACAATCAGGTTTACGCGCCACGCGGACGTGCAAGGCTGCGGGAGTACCGACGAAGTCCGCGATCTCATAGCCGCTTGGCAAGTCATCCAGGTCGTCAAACAGGCGCTCGCCGCTGCCTAACAGCAGCGGTGCGTACGCCGGGTGCATCTCGTTCGCATATGTTGCAACCTGTACAGACCGCAAGCAACCAACGTTCAGGTAGGTTGCCGCGGCGTGGACAGAGGAGGCTGCGGTGGTGACATACCAGAAGGATCCGCGTGTCGATGCATATATCGACGCGTTGCCGGACTGGCAACGCCAGATCTGCCAGCAAGTTCGTGATCTTGTTCATGGCACCGATCCCGAGGTGACCGAAACGATCAAGCGGCGAGTCCAGCCGTACTTTGTGCTCGATGGAAACATCTGTGCGCTGCTGGCAGCAAAAGATCATGTGAACGTATTCCTGTACGACGGTGCAATCGTTCCCGACCCTGAAGGCATCATTACTGGCGGTCAGAACAACACCACCGGCCGCACCGTAGCGATAGGCGAAAACGAGACAGTCAATACCCGCGCCCTGGGTGAGATCTTCCGGCAGATCATCGCCAACAATCGGGCCGGTGGATGGCGCAAGATCAAGAAGCAAGAACAAGGACAGACGTAAAGGGGACGTGCCAATGACTATGCCCGAGATTCCGGCCCAGGTTTGGCAACTTGACGCTGCCAGTGTCTCGGACGCCAACAAGGCACTGCGCGTCTTGCCGCGCGAGCTTCGCCCGTACAGCCAAGGCATCCGCATGGTCGGCCGGGCGGTCACCGTCGCCGCATCCGCTGACCTGGTGCCTGTGCTGGCCGGTCTGCAGATGTGCGGAACCGGCGACGTCCTCGTTGTCGATGCCGGTACCACTGAGCACGCCGTGCTGGGTGAACTCTTCGCGACCGAAGCTGTACGCCGTGGCATGGCCGGCATTGTCGTTTACGGGCTGTGCCGAGACACCGCGACACTGGCCCAGCTGCCGATCCCGATCTACGCCCTGGGCACGATTCCCCGGGCCGTCGGAGCGAGGCAGATTCCACTCACCCAACGAACGATTCGCCTCGGAGAGGTCGAAGTTAATCCTGGCGAGGTCCTGATAGGCGACGACGACGGCATCGTTGTGCTCAGTCATAAAGAACTCGACGCGGCCTTGGAGGCGGCACAAGCGATTCAAGGACAGGAGAACGCGATTCGCGCTGCTATCCAGGGCGGTGCCTCATTGTTCGACCACCTGAACTACTCCGAGCACGTGGAGAATCTGCATGCCGGACGGTCCACAGCCCTTGCGTTCCGGACAGAAGATGAGCGCTGAGACTCAGGGCATATGACAAGCTCAAAGAACGCCACACGGCCCGTCCGATGGGCCTCCAACGATGCGGCGGCCAACTGGACCACGGCCCATATCTGTGGCGCAGCGATGGAATTCCATAATTCGATGCCGGGCTATCGGCCAACGCCGCTCACTGAGCTTCCAGCGCTTGCTGCGGAACTTGACGTCGGCGCAGTGCTGGTCAAGGACGAGTCGGACCGCCTTGGCTTGCCAGCCTTCAAGATCCTCGGCGCCTCTTGGGGGATCAACTGCGCGCTGAGCAGATACAGCGGCTTCGATGCGCCGGCAAGAAACCTAACCGAGCTCCGCGAACGTACCGCGCCGGTCACTCTGGTGACGGCAACCGACGGCAACCACGGACGGGCGCTAGCCAGAGTTGCTGCGCTGCTGGGGTTGGCAGCGCGCATCTACGTTCCCGGGGGAACGTCTCAGCAGACTGTGCAAGCAATCGGCAGCGAAGGTGCGCAGGTCGTGCACACCGATCTGATCTACGACGAGGTTGTGTGGGCCGCCGCCAGTTCAACCGCCGGCAATCGAGCTGACCTGCTGATTCAGGACACCGCATGGCAGGGCTATCAGCAGATTCCGCAATGGATCGTGGAGGCGTACGACACCCTGTTCAGTGAGATCGATGTGCAGCTCGAAGGGCGTACGGCCAACCTGGTCGCCGTGCCGACTGGGGTCGGGTCATTGCTGCAAGCCGCGTTACAGCACTTCCGCGATGCTGCGCTCGGGAATCCCCCGGCGGTCTTGGCGGTGGAGCCAGTCACGGCGGCCTGCGTCACAGCGAGTCTTGCGGCGGGCAGGCCGATCAGCGTGGACACGTCGGAACCAACGATCATGGCTGGGCTCAACTGCGGCAGCATCTCCACGATCGCCTGGCCAGCCATCCGTGACGGCCTCAATGCGGGCGTGACAGTTACTGATGATCAAGCCCGTGACGCAACGCGCCGGCTCGATGATCTTGGGGTACCGGCCGGGCCCTGCGGCGGTGCAGCTCTGGCCGGCGTACGAGAAGCGCTTGGCGACGCCGACCGGCGTGCTGCCCTCGCGATCACAACGGACAGCGTGCTGGTGTTGATCAGCACCGAAGGCGCGGGCTCCCGGTCGCGCTAGATCACCGTTGTCAGGCCGCACGCGCGCGATCGCGCCACAGTAACCAGGCCACGACCGCAGCCAGCAAGAGCTGAATCGCAAAGCCCACCGTCTGGCCGATCGCGGCCGCTGTGCTGAAGCCCTCCAGATGAAGGCTGTGAAAGATCATGTGTGGCAGCGTGTAAACGGCAAAGGCGGCAATCGCGACCACACTGAGCAGCCAGTGGCCCGTCACCGCCGCGGCCCCCAGAACTACCGTCAGGGCGAGACTGAGTTCACCGACATCGGTGATCAAGTGTTGGTTGTACGGCGGCAGCAGCGACACCCATGCCTGCCCGGCTCCAGGAAAACTGCGGTAGAAGCCAGCGGGTGCGAACAGTGCCCAGACACCGATGACCGCTTCAATGAGGGCCAGAATCGCGAGCAGCACGCGGACCGCCATCGAGGTCGTACGTGATGTTGCTGACGTCTTTGATTCGGTCATGATGTCGAGGTCTTGATCACCTACTTTCCAGACTTGTCAGAATCCCAGCACCATATTTGGTGCTCAGATTCTGACAAGTCTGGGGTTGTAAGATCAGCGCCAATGATCGAGTCGGCGTATCCTGCCGAGGCCAAAGTTCCTGAGGTTCTGCGGGCCTCGCGAGAGGCCTTCGCCCGGCACGCGTGGCAGGAAGCGTTCGAGAAGCTCAGCGAGGCTGATGCCACGACGCTCCTCGAAGGTCCAGACCTTGAATCGCTCGCAACGGCGGCGTTCTTCGCCGGTCATGCTGATCTGCGTACGGGGATTCTGGAACGGACTTTTGCCGCCTACCAGCGCGCCGGCGACACGATCCGCGCAGCATATGCCGCACTTGAGGTTGCCAGCTCGTTCTCGCTGCGCGGCAAAACGTCGGTGGCTTCAGCTTGGGCGCGGCGCGCCGATCACCTCCTCGCCGGGCATACCGAGTCGTACGCGCACGGCTTTCTGGCGCTCATCCAGTCCGGCCTTGCCAAGTCCGCCGGAGACATCCCAGGCGCACTCGAGCTTGCCAATCAGGCGGTGGCGATCGGTGGACGTACCCACCATGAAGATCTCTATGCGACGGCGCTTACCGCCCAGGCGACGCTGCGCATCGCCATGGGCGCGATCGGTGAGGGGATCGCACTGCTGGAGGAGGCCGCGATCGCGGCTGTGAACGGCGAGCTGTCACCGCTTACAGCCGGTATCACCGCATGCCAGATGATCGCCGCGTGCCGCGACCTCGCCGACTATCGACGGGCCGGCGAGTGGATCGAGATGACGGACCGCTGGTGCGAGACCGAGTCGGTCGGCGGCTTTCCTGGCGTGTGCCGGGTCCACCGGGCCGAGATCACCGCACTCCAGGGCAGCTGGCAACGCGCAGAGGAGGAACTGCGTCGTGCCACCGAGGAGCTGAAGAAGTTCGAGGCGATTCCGGTGATGGCCGACGGGCTCTATGCGATCGGCGACATCCGGCGGCTCAAGGGCGACATGGAAGGCGCTGAGGACGCCCTGCGCCAGGCGCATGCGCTGGGCCGCAGCCCACAGCCCGCGCTCGCGCTGATCCGGCTGGAGTCCGGCAAGTCGAAGTTGGCGGCCGCCGCGGTCGAGGCTGCCTTGGCGGAATCCTCATGGGACGCGATGGCGCGGTTGCGCCTGTTCAGCGCGCAGGTGGAGATCGCCCTGAAGACCGGTGACGCTGAGCGGGCGCGGACGGCAGTCGACCGGCTCGCCGCGATTGTCGAAGACGCCAGCCCGCCGGCGCAGCGCGCCGGACTCGCGTACGCACGTGGCCGAGTGTTGCTCGCCGAAGGTGACGTAGCAGCGTCGGCCGATGAACTCCGGGCGGCGCTCCGGCTGTGGCGCGAGGTCGGATCGTCGTACGAGATGGCACGGAGCCGCGCGGCGCTATCCCGGGCTTTGCGGGCGTCCGGTGATGATGACGACGCCGATCTGGAGCTTCGGGCTGCGCGGGATGAGTTCGAGCGCATGGGCGCGAAGCCGGACCTGGCAGCGGTCGAAGCTGAACTGT
This sequence comes from Propionibacteriaceae bacterium, assembly GCA_045806785.1. Taxonomy (GTDB): domain Bacteria; phylum Actinomycetota; class Actinomycetes; order Propionibacteriales; family Propionibacteriaceae; genus Microlunatus. The sequence continues at coordinate 50,493 of JBJMIR010000028.1, forward strand.
CAGAGCTCGCCGACCGTCGTGCCAGCCGCACGCAGGTCCGTATGGCGTTTCTCTTCACCGACATCGTGGGCTCCACGAAGCTCGCTGAGGCGCTCGGCGACCAGGCATGGGAGCGGCTGCTGCACTGGCACGACGAGATGCTCCGCGCCGAGGTCACCCGCTGTGGCGGACGGATTGTGCACTCGACCGGCGACGGCTTCTTCGCGACATTCGATACCGCGCGGCAGGCGATCCGCAGCGCAATAGCGATCCAGCAAGCGCTCGCCTCGCAGGCGATGACTAGCGGATTCGCACCGCCGGTCCGTATTGGGCTGCATCTGGCTGAGGCGACCCAGCGTGGCGATGACTTCAGCGGAGTCGGCGTTCACGTAGCTGCCCGGATCGCAGCGCTCGCCAAGAGTGGCGAGATTCTGGCTTCGGGTGAAGCCCTGGCCGAGGCAGGCCATGTCGCGACGGCCGGGGCGCGGGAGGTCGACGTACGCGGGGTGTCAGTCCCGGTCCACGTCGCGTCGATTGTCTGGACTGCTGAGCCTGGTGCGTGACAAGGCTTTGATGGCTCGCCGGCCCTAGGAGCCGTCGACCAGTTCACTGCTCCGCGAGTTGATCTTGATACGCAGCGCCTTGACGGCTGCCCTAATCCGGTCCAGGCTTGGCGGGCGCGTCATCGAGTGTTCAGCATCAGCCAGCGCTTCAACGGCAGCCTGATCCAAGACCGCCAGACGCGGCGAACCTGGAGGAAGCACCTCGACACAAGTCTCGAACATCCGAGTAAGCGCCAGCATGACGACAAGATCGCTGGAGCCGTAGCGCCCGAACAGTCCACCGATGAAGAAGATGTAATCGGCGAAGGTGTTCCCTGGAACGATCACGTGCCCTCGCCCTCCAGGACCGGTAAGCACGTTGGCACCAAGTGGTCGTACGGCGAGGTCGGAACAGACGACGGCGAGATGATCGATTGCCTGCACCGCGGTGTAGGGATCGTTGACCGCCGGGGACAGCGCCTTGCAGCCAATGTCGATCTGCTGTCGAATGCCGAATGCGACATCTTGTTCGATGGTTCGTTCGAAGCCATTCCGGAATTCGCGGGGCGATCTCCTCGACCGTCGCTATGTCCTCTTCAGCGATTGCCCGGCGGGTGTTGCGCTCAACTCTGAGATTGATGGCGTCGATCTGAATGGAGTGGGCCAGGTGGTCGGCGAAGTAGATCACCATGCCAAGACTGACGAAAAGCAAAAGGATCGCAACGCTGACGGCAAGCCGCGGATATACCTCGGTTCGAGCGCCTGCTTCCAGGCCGACGGTAAACAGGCCTCCGGCACTGTAGACGAAGGTGGCCAGAAACCCGCTGAGGACCACCTGTGTTGGCCGATCGCGAAGGAAGTTGCGCAGCAGCCGCGGTGAGAACTGAGTCGAGGAGAGCTGGAGGGCAACCACGGTCAGGCCCAGCACAAGCGCGATGACAGTCACCACCGTGCTGCTGATCGAGATCAGAAGTACTCAGGCGTCGTCCGCGGTGCCCTGAAAAGCCAGCCAACTCAATGGGGAGCCGGGCGGCACCTCGATTAGGGAGAGCAGGTAACCAGCTGCAAGCGCAATCAGCGCAGCGATGCTCGGCAACACCCAAAGGGCTCCGCCGACGTACTCCTTGAGGGCCTTCCAGGCTACCGACCGACGGATACTGCGGACGGAACCCTGGTTGCTCGAACCTGGCCTCATGGTGCGAGCCAGGCTATCGCCACAGACCTGTTCGCGGTCAGAGGGAAAGCCTCACCCAAGCCGCGAGCGTTCACTGGCCGAACAGATTCAAAATAGGCTGGCCAGTTCAAGGCGATGAACCGGCGCTCCGGCCCACGCGGCATGTCACCATCAGGCTGTGACCGAAGAGTCTGCTACGCCACCCGTTGCATCCAGTGGTGGGGCTGATCATGTGCATGGTGATCATCTCCGCAAGGAGGCGTGGACGATGGCCCTTTATGTGACCGTCTGCTTGCTCGCCGCGCTGACGGCACTGGAGAGTGTGGTTCCTATCCCGGGACGCGTCCTTGGCTTGGTGTGGGGCACAACGGTTGGCCTGGCCCTCGCACACTTGTTCGCGTTTCGAATTGCCGGGCGGCTGGTTCATGACGGGCGGCTTCCCAAAAGTGATCAAATCGTGTCAGCAGTCCAGCTAGCCGCGGCCGCTGCCGTCGCGCTGCTTGTCAGCATCCCGATTCTGATCGCCACGCCGGCCAGCGAGCTCAACTGGGCCCGTTATACCTGCGCGGGCATCATTGGTGTAGTCGGCTACGGCGTGGCTCGGAGCGCTGAAAAAAGCCGGATACGCTCGGTGATCTTCGGCCTTGCAGTCCTGGCGCTTGCACTCATCATTGCTGTGATCAAACACGCTCTGGTGGGTCACTAGGCGCTGCATGCCGCCTCGCTCAAGAATTGAGGGAGTCGATGCAAATGAGAGGATTGCCGACATGGCCGTCCCGACACCTCTGGTGGTCTAGGTAGGGCAGTTAGGAATCGGTTCTATCGAGCCTCCGGCGGGCGAGTAAGGGGCAAGGTACGCGGCATGCCGGTGCTCCTGATGCGAATCTCGCGGACGCCTGTCAGAGTGCATTGGAAACAAACGAGGACGCGACCGATGTCATGGTTCAGGTGGTTACGACCCCCTAGCGTCCAGGAGCGCTTGGCCTCCTACAACCTGCGTGCCGATGTGTTGGCTGCGGCGGCTGCCATGGCCTCTGATCAGCGCTCCGATATACAGGTGGCCCGATTGCAGTCGTCGCTCACCGACTCCGAAACCGTGTTGCGGATGATGGATGGGCGCTACGACCGGGAGATGGGCTTGCTCGCGCTGACCAGCGAACGGATTCTGTTCCGCTCACGGCGCAGTTCCGAGCCTTCCTTTAGCGTGCGACTCCAGGATGTGGTTGCTATCGAGGCCGCCACCCGAAGACTGTCAGGCACGGTGCGCGTCACCACAGCCAACGGCAGCCTTACGGTCGATCAGATCCTCGGCACGCAGGGCGAAATGCTCGCCGATGAGGCCCGTGAGGCGATTCGCGGCGAAGCTCAGCCGCAGCGCGACCCGCTTGAGGTACTGGCGGAACTTCGCGCGCTGCGAGACAGTGGCATGATCAGCGCAGCTGAGTACGAAATCCGCAAGTCAGCACTCTGGCGGGACATCTAAGCGCCAGACGATCATCGGTAGCAAATTCAGCAGTTTCAACGAGACAGGGGGCGATGGTGGAATTTCGATACGTCGGCAACTCAGGGTTCAAGATCTCAGAGATCACATACGGCAACTGGCTGACGCACGGTTCGCAGGTCGAAAATGATCAAGCCAAGGCTTGCGTACGCGCTGCGCTGGATGCCGGCATCACCACCTTTGACACCGCAGATGTGTACGCGAACACGCAGGCCGAGGTCGTACTTGGCGAGGCCCTGAAAGGTGAGCGCCGGGAATCGCTAGAGATCCTCACCAAGGTCTTCGGGCCGACGGGACCCAAAGGGCACAACGATGTCGGGCTGTCCCGCAAGCACATCATGGAGTCGATCAACGGATCGCTGAAGCGCCTGCAAACCGATTACGTGGACATTTACCAGGCACATCGTTACGACTACGAAACTCCGCTTGATGAGACGATTCAGGCTTTCGCCGACCTGGTACGGATGGGCAAAGCACTCTATATCGGCGTTAGTGAATGGACCGCGCAGCAAATCCAGGATGGTCACGATCTTGCCGAGCAACTCGGCATTCACCTGATTTCCAACCAGCCGCAATATTCCCTGCTCTGGCGGGTAATCGAGTCCGATGTCGTTCCGGTCTGCGTTTCGATCGGTATCTCACAGATCGTCTTCTCGCCGCTCGCGCAGGGTGTGCTTACCGGAAAGTACCGCCCCGGAGAGCAGCCACCAGCCGGGTCGCGCGCCACCGATGAGAAAGGTGGCGCAGACATGATCAAGCGATGGATGAGCGATGACGTATTGGAACGCGTACAGGAGCTGGTTCCGATTGCCAAGGAAGCCGGCCTGTCGATGGCTCAGTTAGCTGTCGCCTGGACGCTGCAGAACAGCAACGTGTCAAGCGCGATCATCGGGGCATCGCGGCCTGAGCAGGTGCAGGACAATGCCGCGGCCTCCGGGATAAAGCTGGAGGACGAGCTGCTGGCCAAGATCGACGAGATACTCGACCCGATGATCGAGCGTGATCCAGCCAGGACACGTGAGAGCTCCCCGAGGACCCGTGAAGCGTAAGGAGGCGACATGATCATCCGCGTCTTTCGGCCAATAATCCACCCTGGCAAGGAGGCCGAGTTCGAGTCGTTTCTACGGGATACGGCCGTACCACTGGTATCGCGCCAGTCAGGTCTGGTTGCCCAGCATGTGGGGAAGCCGCGCGACTCGTCCTCGACCGAGTTCGTCTTTGTGACGGTCTGGAAGGACGTCGAGTCGATCCGGGCGTTCGCCGGCGAACGGTGGCAAGAGGCTGTGGTCGAGCCCGAGGAAGAGGACCTGCTGAAAGAGACCTGGATCGGGCATTACGAGGTTATTGAGACGGACTGATGCTGGCGCCCTTCACCAGGCGAGGGCCCTGCTGGGCCTTCGATCAGCTGCACTTCGCGTCACTTACCCGCGCTTCGCGCTAGTTGCGTTTGACGCGAAGTGCGGGTAACTAACGCTCAGTGATTACGACACCGACCTGGCGAAGGCGCGTAGCACCCGATCGCGAATCACACCCGGCCGGTAAATGTCGGCCCAGAGCCAGCGAACGATCTGCCACCCGAGGTCACGCAGCGTGTCTTCTCGTCGCTTCTCCTCGAAGAGCACCTCTTCAATAGACTGGCTGGCCTTCAGGCTTCGTCCGTATTTGATCTTCCCGTCGAATTCGCCGACGGTCCGCTGCTCCTTCCACTGGAAGTCAACGCGAGCCACGAACCTCCCCTTCTCATCAAAAATGTTTTGCTGCAGGTCCGGCGCCAGTAACCCATCTTGGTGCAGCCGTACCCGACTTGCCGACTCTCCAGCGCTTTCACTCCGAGGATCCAGCAGCTCGACAGCCCGCCGCGCCTGCCGGATTCCCGGCCACCGCGCCATGCGGGAAAGCTGATCTTCCAGAACCTCTCGGACCACTCCGTACGCCAAGGCTCGGTCGCCAGCGGCCACCGCCTGCTCGATCGGCAACGTACGGCAGAGGTCCAATACCGTGCGCGCCAGCGACGTCACCAGCACCCCGTCGATGGTCGTGACATGATCATCAGACAGCGGCGCAGTATGCACATGCACGAGAGAACGCCGCTTCCCACCACTACTTCGGTTACGCGTCACATGCACCCGATCAAACGCCGCAGGCCAGATGGGCAGCTCATGCAACACCCCGGCCGAGGTATGACTCAGTATCGCGCCGTCATGCAACTGCGGTGCCGTCGCGAAGATCAACTCCCGATGCTCCTCGGCCCGGGTCCGTTCCGCAGGTTGCTGTCGTACATAGGCGCCGCGACGGACAGGGACCAGAGTGCCGTCACGCCGCATCCTCCCCAAGTCGCGGTCGTTGAAACCCTGGCCAACCAGAGTCCTGGTGAGCACGATGTCGTTCACGCCAGCTAGCTCAACCCAGATGGCTGGCTCGGGGAAACCTAGTCACAGCAAATCTGTGGATAACCGTCGGTGGCTACCAGACGCCCCCGCTCCGCCCTCCCGCCCACTTCGCGTTACTTGCCCTCACTTCGCGCTAGTTGCGTTTGACGCGAAGTGCAGGGAACTAACGCGGAGTTAATCAAGGCCGGACCAGTACGCAGGCCTGTCGTGCCGATTATCCGGTGAGGTGGTCGAAGTCTCCTCGGACCCACGCGATATAGCGGTCGGCGGAACGGCGTAACCATTCGCCAGCGTCGCTGAGCACCTGCCCGCCGAAGTTGTCATAGAGCCGATCGAACTGGAGCTGCAGCACACGGTCCGCGACCTTTGCCACAACGGCCGCTGATAGTGGAATCTTGTTCGGGAAGCTGCGCATGAATGAAACCCAATGCTCGTCCGGCGTACAGGCGACGGTGTCACCGCTCAGCAGTACGCCGCGACCGTCGGCCCCGAAAAAGTGGACGACGGCGCTACCGGGAAAATGCCCGCCGATTCGATGCAGCACAACCCCAGGCAGCACCTCGGTCTTCTCCTCCCAGATGGTGATCACTGGATCGTCTCGTTGTAGCCACTCGCGGTCGGCTGCCTGCACGTAAACCGGCACATCGCCGAACCGGTGCGACCACTCGACCTGTACGCCGTACATGTGTGGATGACTGGCCGCGACGGCAGCAAGCCCGCCAAGCCCTTGGACGGCCGCAACCAGCTCATCGTCGACGTATCCGTTCGGGTCCCACAACAAGTTGCCCGACGGAGTTTGGATCAGCAGCGCCCGCTGGCCGATGCCGACCGAGGGCTCGATGCTGATGCCATGCAGACCGGGCTCGACCTCGGCAGTCGTTCCTTGGTGCCCCGCGGCGGCCAGCTCCTCCAGCGTGGTCCAGCGCTGACCGGTGGGACGTACATATTGACGCTCATCGCTACATATCGCACAGACCGAAGGCGGTTCAGCCGTGTCGCGCTGCTCCACGGCACAGGTACGGCAGATAAAAACGGACATGTCTTTCCTCTGACAGCAATGAATCCCTGCAGGTCAGCTTTTCTCCAAATCGAGCTTCGAGGTCACCCACGTCCGCAAATGGGAGACCGGAGCGGCACCCACCTGCTTGTCGATCACCTCGCCGCGTTCCATCAGCAACAGCGTCGGGATGGCCAGCACCTCGAAGCGCTGACTGACCGCTGGCGACTCGTCGGCATTGACCTTAACCAGCTTCATGCGACCGGCAAACTCGCCAGCCAGCTGTTCGAGCGCGGGACTCACCATCCGGCACGGCCCGCACCAGGGCGCCCAGATGTCCACCAGCACCGGAACGGTCGCCGCTTCGACAACGGTCGCGAAATCCGCGTCCGTGGCGTTCACTACCCAGCGCAGGGGCTGGTGACATTTTCCGCAACGCGGTACGCCGTGCGCCACGGACGGTACCCGGTTCTTGGTGTGACAGTTCGAGCACTCCACGATCTGCGTCGCGGAATTCTCCACGTTCGCGCTCATGCGGCTGCCCTCTCTTCTGGCGGTGGTTCACCCACGGGTACCACAGTAAGCTCGCCGTCCACCACGTCGACCGAGATCACTCCCCCATCGGGAAGATCGCCGCGCAAGAGTGCTCGGGCAACGCGAGTCTCGACCTCTCGGGCGATGAAGCGGCGCAGCGGCCGGGCACCGTACGCCGGATCGAATCCTTGATCAGCAATGAATCGCCGCGCCGGCTCAGTGATCTGCAATGCGATCCGGCGCTCCAAGAGTCGGATACGGAGATCATTGAGCAGCAGGTCGACGATCTCCTCGATCTCGGCCAAGGTAAGCGGCTTGAAGAGCACGATCTCGTCCACTCGATTCAGGAACTCCGGCCGGAAGTGATTGCGCAGTGAGCCCATCACGAGCTGACGCGCGTCCTCCTTGATCTCACCGTCTGCCGTCACGCCCTGCATCAGATACTCCGAGCCGATGTTGGAGGTCATGATCACCACCGTGTTGCGGAAGTCGACAGTACGACCGTGGGAATCGGTAAGCCGACCATCGTCCAGGACTTGAAGCAGCGTGTTGAACACATCGACATGGGCCTTCTCGATCTCGTCAAGCAAGATCACCGAGTACGGCTTGCGGCGTACCGCCTCGGTCAGTTGTCCGCCCTCCTCATAGCCGACATATCCAGGCGGGGCACCGACCAGCCGGCTCACCGTATGCCGCTCCTGGTATTCGCTCATGTCAATGCGGATCATGTTCTCTTCGGTATCGAACAAGGCAGCCGCAAGAGCCTTGGCAAGCTCGGTCTTCCCGACACCGGTCGGGCCCAGGAAGATGAAGGAGCCGATCGGCCGACGCGGATCCTTGATGCCGGATCGCGCACGAATGATCGCGTCGGCCACGAGCTGGACCGCTTCATCTTGACCAACAACACGCTCGTGCAGCACTTCATCGATACGCAGCAGCTTTTCACGCTCACCTTCTTGCAGACGCGTCACCGGAATGCCGGTCCACCGCGACACGATGGCGGCAATCTCGTCCGCAGTCACCACTTCACGGAGCAGTCGATGATCACCCTGCTTGCTGGCCAGTCGTTCCTCGGCAGCCTCGAGCCGCCGCAAAAGATCAGGAATCTTGCCATGTCGAAGCGAAGCCGCCCGATTGAGGTCATAGTCACGCTCGGCCTGCTCGGCTTCATGCCGGACCTGCTCCAGCTCCTCCCGCAATGACTGAACCTCCCGCAGCGACGTACGCTCCGCCTCCCAACGGGCCCGCATAGCGTCCGCCTCGGCTCGGGCATCACCCAGCTCGCGCCGCAAGGCCTCGAGCCGAGCCTTGCTGGCCTGATCCTCCTCTTGAGCCAGCGCCGCCTCCTCGATCTCCATCCGGGTCACCCGCCGCGTCAGCTGGTCAAGCTCTGCGGGCATGGAGTCGATCTCGGTACGCAGCATGGCGCACGCCTCATCGACAAGATCAATTGCCTTGTCCGGCAGATAGCGGTCGGTGATGTAGCGGTGGCTCAGCGTCACCGCGGCAACAAGCGCGCTGTCGAGGATCTTGACCCCGTGGAAGACCTCGAGGCGCTCTCGCAGCCCGCGCAAGATCGACAATGCATCCTCAACGCTCGGCTCGTCGATCAGCACCGGCTGGAACCGGCGCTCCAAAGCCGCGTCCTTCTCAATGTGGGTGCGATATTCGTCCAGAGTTGTCGCGCCGATCATGTGCAGCTCACCACGAGCCAGCATCGGCTTGAGCATGTTGCCGGCATCCATCGCACCTTCCGCGGCACCGGCTCCCACAACCGTGTGCAGCTCGTCGACAAAGAGCAGGATGCGGCCTTCGGCACTACTTACCTCATTGAGCACGGCCTTGAGCCGCTCCTCGAACTCACCGCGGTACTTTGCGCCGGCCACCAGCGCGCCCATGTCGAGGGCGAAAACGGTCTTGTTCCGCAGCCCTTCCGGGACGTCGCCGTTGTTAATCCGCTGCGCCAGTCCCTCCACGATCGCGGTTTTCCCAACACCCGGCTCACCGATCAACACCGGGTTGTTCTTGGTCTTACGGGACAGGATCTGGACAGTCCGACGGATCTCCGCGTCCCGGCCGATCACCGGCTCCAGCCGCCCCGCAGCCGCCTCTGCTACAAGATCACGACCATACTTGCCGAGCGCCTCGTACGTCCCCTCCGGTGTTGCTGAGGTGACCCGCTGGTGCCCTCGAACCTCAGTCAATGCCGACAGGAAACCATTACGTGTCAGGCCATGCTGCTGCAGCATCCGGCCGGCCGCGGACGACGACGCCTCATCAAGCAACGCGATGATCAGATGCTCCACCGAGACGTACTCATCCTTGAGCCGCCGAGCCTCACGAGAGGCGCTGTCGATCAAGCGGGACAGCCGCTGCGTGACAAATACCTGCCCAGGTGCCGCACCCGGACCGGAAACGCGGGGCCGGCGTCCCAGCTCCGCCTCTAGATCCTCGCGCAACCGGTCCGGGTCCGCCCCCGCGCGGGCAAGCAGTGGCCCGACCAGACCCTCGTTCTGGTCGAGTAACGCGAGCAGCAGGTGTTCACCGTCGACCTCAGTGTGGCCAAAGCGAAGCGCCTTGGTCTGCGCATCGTGAAGTGCCTCCTGCGACTTCTGAGTCAGGCGGTTCAGATCCATCGATCTCCTCCTCTGGCACGTCCCCACCGGTTTGATCGTTGCAACCGCTCCAGCTGCGCGATCCGATCAAGCAAATCAACGATCAAGCCGAGCGAGGCGTAGCTAAGGTTCAGTTCTCGGTGCAGCCTTTGAATTCTGGCCATTGCGGACACCTGGGAGGGCTCAAACCACAGGCCACCCTCGGCGTCCCGGGTCATCTCGAGCAGCCCCAGTGCAGTCAGCCGGCGTACAAGATCAGGATGTACGCCGGTGATGCGGGCATAGCTGTCCAAGCTCAGCCGGTACGGGCGAGCCAGTGCATATCGTCGCTCGACGGTCATCGTTGCCGCCTCGGGTCGAAGGTTGAGCGCTCCCGGAGCTCCTCGAAGAGCCGCCGCTCCTCCGGTGTCAGGGAGGATGGCACCCGGATCTCGGCCTCGGCGTAGAAGTCACCCGCTTCGCCACGCCGGTTCGGCAGCCCGCGCCCCTTCAGCCGCAGTCGGCGGCCGGTCGAAGTGCCGGCCGGCACGTTGATCGTCGCAGAGCCGCCCGGCGTATCGACACGGACAGCCGCTCCGAGAGCGGCCTCCCAGGGAGCCAGCGGTAGCGAAGCATAGAGATCACGGCCGGATACCCGATAGCGCGGATGCGGCGCAAGCCTGATGATCAAATACAGGTCCCCCGGTTCACCGCCCTCCAAGCCGCGGCCGCCCTGTCCTCGCAGCCGGATGCGCTGCCCGTGAACCACACCGGCGGGGATGTTCACATCGAGCGTGCGCTGACCGTCGGGCCCGGTGATCGTGAGACTGCGTTGTGTTCCGCCATAAGCCTCCTCGACGCTGATCTCGGCTTCGATCTCCTGGTCCGAGCCAGGCATCGGTCCCCATGCGGTCCGACCGCGACGCCCGCCGAAGATCGACCCGAGTAGATCATCAAGATCAACATCTTCACCGACATCGGTGAACCGTACGCCGCCTCCTCCGGGCCAGGGACCTCCTGCTCCGGGCCCAGGGCCGGGACCGCCCGCTCCGGCGCCTGCATAGGCACGGGCCTGCCGCCAGGCTTCTGGATCAACGTCGGGCGGTACGCGCCGGAAGTCCTCTCCGAACGCGTCGTACCGCTTCCGCAACTCAGGATCGGAGAGCACATCGTACGCCTCGGAGATCTCCTTGAATCGGGCCTCGGCGCTGGGGTCCTTGTTCACATCGGGATGATGCTGCCGCGCGAGCTTGCGGTAGGCCCGCTGGATTTCCGACTGTTCGGCATTCTTAGAAACACCGAGGACCTCATAAAAATCTCGGGCCATTTAGTCGCTCCTGGTGGCCACCACCACGGCCGCCGGGCGCAAGATCTCATCGTCTGGCCCATAGCCGGCACGTACCACTTGGGCCACGGTGCCGGGCACCAGCTCCTTGTCGGCGACCGTGCCGATTGCCTCATGGAGAGCGGGATCAAAGGCCTTGCCAGTGTCATCGCGGCGCGGAAAGCCTAGGCCGGCGAGGATCGAGAGTGCCTGCTGATGCACCGCGCGTACGCCCTCGATGATGTGCTCAGGATCGGACGAGGCATGTTCCAGCGCCAGCTCCAGGTTGTCGACCACCGGCAACCAGCCGCCCGCGGTCCGGGCTCGTTCCTGTTCGCGCGCCCGCACGAGATCTTTGGCGCAGCGTTTGCGGAAGTTGTCCAACTCAGCGGCCGCTCGGCGCCAGCCGTCCTCCAGCTGAGCAATCCGTGCTCGGGCCTTCTTCAGTTCGTCGGACTCGGGTTGCTGCACCTCGGGCTCGCCACCGTCGCGCTCAGGAGTCTGCTGCTCGGACACGATCAGCGAGCCGTGAACTCGGCATCGATGACGTCGTCGGAGTCATCGCCCGGCTCGGTTCTGGGGCCCTGCGACGGACCGGCGCCGGCGCTAGCTCCGCCGGCCCGTACTGAAGCAGCCAAGGACTGCAGTAGCTGGTGCAACTCTCCGGTGAGCGCGCGCAAACGATCGATGTCGGCCTGCTCCTCCAGTGCGGTGCGCGCATCGTTGAGCAGCAGGTCGGCGCGAGCGCGCTCATGCTCGGGCACTGTCCCGGCATTCTCATCTAGAGTTCGGCGTACCTGGTAGGCCACGGTGTCCAGCTCGTTCCGGGCGTCCACCTGCGCGCGCAACGCAGTGTCCTCGCTGCGGTGCGCCTCGGCGTCGGAGACCATGCGTTCGATCTCGGACTGGCTCAGGGTCGACGTCTCGCTGATCGTGATCTCCTGCTCGGCGCCGGTGTCCTTGTCGCGGGCGCCAACGTGCAGGATGCCGTTGGCATCGACGTCGAAGGTCACCTCGATCTGCGGCATGCCACGTGGCGCGGGCCGGACGTTCTCGAGGCGGAACCGACCTAGCACCCGGTTGTCACTCGCGCGCTCTCTCTCACCTTGCAGCACGACCACATCCACCGCGGATTGGTTGTCTTCGGCGGTGCTGAAGATCTCGGTACGCCTGGCCGGGATGGTGGTGTTGCGCTCGATGACCTTGGTCATCACACCGCCAAGGGTTTCAAGCCCCAACGACAGCGGCGTGACATCCAGCAGCAGGACGTCCTTGACCTGGCCCTTGATGATCGCTGCCTGGATGGCGGCGCCAATGGCCACCACCTCGTCCGGGTTGACGGTCATGTTGGGTTCGCGGCCGCCCGTCATGCGGCGTACCAGAGCCTGTACGGCGGGGATCCGCGTCGAGCCGCCGACGAGGATGACTTGATCAATATCGTCAGTCGTCACCTTGGCGTCCGCCATGGCCTGCTTGACCGGTCCTAGGCAGCGCTCGACAAGATCAGCGGTGAGCTGATCAAATGTCGAACGCATCAGATTGACGTTCAGGTGCTTGGGTCCGGAGGCATCTGCGGTCACAAAGGGAAGGTTCACTGCGGTCTGGGTGACAGCCGACAGCTCGACCTTGGCCTTCTCGGCCGCCTCGAAGAGGCGTTGCAAGGCCTGGGGATCACCTCGCAGGTCGATGCCATTGACTTTCTTGAAGTCGTCGGCGAGATAGTCGACGATCCGGCGATCAAAGTCATCACCGCCCAAGTGGGTGTCGCCGGCGGTTGCCATGACCTCGACCACGCCTTCGCCGACCGTCAGGATGCTGACATCGAACGTGCCGCCGCCAAGATCGAAAACCAGGATGGTCTCGTTCTCCAGCTTGTCCATGCCGTACGCGAGGGCGGCCGCGGTCGGCTCGTTGATGATCCTGAGGACCTCCAGACCAGCGATCCGTCCGGCATCCTTGGTCGCTTGGCGTTGCGCGTCGTTGAAGTACGCCGGCACGGTGATCACTGCCTCGGTCACCCTCTCACCGAGGTGCTTGCCTGCGTCCTCGACGAGCTTCCGCAGCACCTGTGCCGAGATCTCCTCTGGGGCGTACTGCTTGCCGTTGACTTCGAATCGTGCTGCACCATCTGGCCCAGGCACGACATCGAAGGAGACCGCATTGATCTCGCTGGTCACCTCGTCGTACTTGCGGCCGATGAACCGCTTGGCCGAGTAGATGGTGCCCTTGGGATTCAAGATCGCTTGGCGTCTGGCCATCTGCCCGACCAGCCGTTCCCCGGAATCCAGGAAAGCAACCACCGAGGGCGTAGTCCGGCTGCCCTCCGCGTTCGGGATGACCTGAGCTTGTCCACCTTCCATTGCCGCAATAACCGAATTCGTCGTACCAAGATCAATGCCGACCGCCGTTGCCATGGCCTACTCCCGTGTTCGATTGCTCCGTCGCACGATTGCCTAACTTGATCATGCTGTCACCGTGGCTGGGAACGGTCATCCCGTGAATTGGGGAGGCGGTTGCCGGTTCCTGTGTCATTACGCCCGGATCGGCAACTAACGATGCTGGAGAGCCAGCACCGCCAGGTCAACCCGAGAGTGGATGTCGAGCTTGGCGTAGGTGTGCTTGAGATGTGCGTCGACGGTATGCGGCGACAGATTCAGGTACTCGGCTATGTTCCGGTTTGTCAGGCCGCCAGCAACCAATTCGGCGATGCGCAGCTCGGCATCTGTGAGCGTCCGCCACGGATCTGGCGTCGCGCTCGTGCGCGCTTTGGGGACCCTCGCCAGCGGATACCTGGTTGGAGGCGGCTCACTCTCGGCCGCCAGAGATTTCGCCGGGGCCAAATAGTGAGTGTTCTCCAGCACCATCCCGTCCAGCAGCACCTTGGGATGAGTTTTGATGACGTCGACGAGCATCGGTACGCCGAAGCGCTGCAGGTCGTACATGCACATGAAGACGGCCGGCTTGGCTTCGATGATCTTGTTCAGTGCCGACTCGTACACGAAGAAATCCTCGGCTCCTCCGGGCTGCGGCAGCACCCAGGACATTTCGCCAGCAGTCCTGAGCCTTGGAAAATCCGACTCCGCGGCGCGGCTCAACCGCCCTGATAAGAAGGAAACCATCTGCTCGACCGAGAACCGTCCCGATTGCACGTAGACCTCAGAAGTGCGATCAACGTCCAGCTGCTCGGATCGACGGGGCGCGTGACCGTTCTGCCTACCCTCGAGCTGCTCTCGGACCGCCGCAGGGTCGGCGTCGTCGATGAGGCAGAGACACTTGTCGCCTTCGCGAATCCCTTCCCGAAGAAAGGAGAACAGCAGACTGTCGCGCTCGGCAGGGCCGGAATAGAGGGCGCACATATGCGTTCCCGGACGAATCTCGTCGATATCCGGGATATCCATGCTCACCGCCAAGGTGATTTCCCAATCTCGAGACGCATTTCGACTTTACGCGGATCGGAGAAATCCTTACCCTGCCAGGGGTGGTTTATCCGGCTCAAGAGCGTTTCCTGCTGGCCACAGTTCGCTCATCCAGGGTTCGCTGATCATTCCGCTCGACCAAAACAAGCAGTGACGCGATTGCCGCCGATCGACATCAGCGACTTAGCTCTTAGGCTTACAGCAGGCGTGGGTGAGTGAAAGTGGTCAGTATGGAGAAAGGCGAGGCCGGGCGAGTCTTCATCAGCTATCGACGCCAGGACACGGCGTGGCCGGCGCGACAGCTCTACGACTTGCTGGTGGCCGAGCTGGGCGCTGGCCGGGTCTTCAAGGATGTCGACAACATTGAGCCCGGCGACGACTTCATCGAACGCATTCAGTCGGCAGTGGGCTCCTGCGAGGTGCTGCTCGCACTGATCGGCCCGCAGTGGCTCACGATCACCGATGCCAGGGGTGTGAGACGTCTCGATGATCCCCAAGACTTCGTCCGTCTCGAGGTCGAAACCGCGCTGACTCGAGACGACGTTCGAGTCATTCCAATTCTCGTCGACAACGCCAAGATGCCCTCGCCCCAGGAATTGCCACAGGGACTGGCGACCTTGACCCGTCGACAAGCGGTCGAGATAGACCCGGTCAACTTTGACACTCGTCGACTTCTGAGGGTGCTGAACGACACATTGAAAGCTGCCCGCGCGGAGCCGGCCAAGCCCTCGATATCCGCGCCAGCCACGCCGGTCCCGGCACATGGGACAGCTCCCGTACGGCCGGTCAAATCCACAGCGGCAGCCGCGCCGAGCGACAAGCCACCGTCGACCGGAGTTGGGAGCGATCAAGCGTCCCATGCGGAGCCTGAAGGAGCCCGGCGACGAGTGGGCTTGCTAGTGGCTCTCGCTACGTCGATAGTTCTGTTGGTCGCCGTTGGCGTCGCCGTGTGGTACCTGCCGCGGGATCGTAACCAGGGCACTGCGACCGTCCAGGCCAACTCCGCATCAGCTGCACATCCGCCTTCTGCCACGGCTCCGTCCGGCAGTCCCTCGAAGACCATGGCGGCTGAGGAGCCAACCGGTTCCAACATCCTCGCTCACCGCGGCGGGGACGAGAAGTACCCGTTGCAGACCTTTGAGTCCCTCACATCGGCGGCCGATGACGGCTTCGCGGTCGAAACCGACGTGCGGTGGACCAGCGACAACCACGCGGTGATCATCCACGACGAAGCGGCAACTCAAGGGCTACGGTGCGATCGGCCGTATCAAGTCTCCAAGACCACATGGAAGGTGCTCAGCGAGCACTGCCGTTCATTCACGAAGAATGGCAAGTCTTATCCGCCTGCGACGTACGCAATGGTGATGGAGGGCCTTGCAAGCTACGACTCATGGGTCTACGTCGAGGTCAAGGTTGACCAGAACGCGGAGCAAGATAAAGAGTTCGTCGATGTTATCCGCAGCAATGGTTTGAGTGACCGCACCGTCGTGACCTCAAACAACTTGGACCGGCTGGCAAAGATCAAGAAGCTGGCGCCCGATCTGCCTCGCATGCTCTTCGTTGGCGAGCAGGTGCCCGTACGCGACTTGGACCAGGAAGGGCTGTGGGCGATCGCGGTCAACTATGACGTTGCGACGAAGGATTACATCGCGCAGCTCAAGAAGGCTGGAATCATCGTTGTCGTCTGGACCGTGAATGAGGAACAGGCATGGGCAAAGACGAAGTCCGCCGGCGCCGACAAGGTGCTGACCGACAAGCCAAGGGCCTACAAAGCCTGGCTGGCAAAGCAATGAGCTGACTGGACTGGCTTTAATTGATCATGCCGGCGGGGCGGTAAGGCATCACTGCTTGGGGTCCGGACCCTCATCGCTGGACGCGGCCTGCTGCGAGGCTCCGGCGCTGAGGGCTTTCTCGAGCCGCGCGACCGCTGCCTGCATATTCTCAGCTCCCTCCAGCCATTGCCGATGTTCAAGCGATAGCTGGTCCTGGACCGCGCCGACGTACTCACCGAGCACCGTTGTGGATCCATCGGCGATGCTGTGTCGCACCTCCTCGATACGCTCGCGCAGGCCCAGAAGTGCTTGAGCGGTGTTGTCGTAGCGCTCGGCGTTTCTGCGATCTTGATTGAGGGCTTCCCGTGCGGCGGCGAACGCTTGGAGCGCGGCGCCGAACACCGCAAGCGACCCAAGGGCAGCCCATTCGCTTCGCAGCGCACCGAGTACTCCGGCCGCGCCAGAGGCAATTGCCGCCACAAGCACCGATGCTGCGGAAATATCAAGAGTCCGTTCGGCCGAACTGCGGTGCCCCGACCGGCGGTTTTTGTAGTAGCCGAGCTGAGGATCAAGCTGATAGCGGCGAAAGTACTCCAGCTTGAGCAAGTCGAGCTCGCGATCAGGCGGACCATCTGAGGAGCTCGCGATGTAACTGAAGTAGGACAACCGCTTGGTCTCTGCCCGTGCGCGGGCCGTCATCCAATCCTCGAGCAGCCGGCCCTCCTTCACCCGGAACAGCGACATCGATGCGATTCCGCCTGTCGCGACACCAATAAGAGCAAGCACGATGAGAGCTGTCTGGGTCAGTGCGCCCAAGTTGTCCGCCAGCAGTGCCACAGCCATCAGTAGCGCACTCACCGTCGCGGTAGCGAGTACGGCCCAGTTCGCCCGGATGACCCATCGCTTGAATATCCGTTCTGCGATAAGCGCCTCAGTGTCAGCCTCCGCGTACTGACGCGCCAGCTCTACGGGGGCCGTACGGGTCAGTAAGGCGGCGAGTTTCGGCGCCGAGATTCTCAGCTGCTCCGCGTGTTCGACAGGCGTCAGTCGGTAGTCAGCAGGGCTGTCGCTGCCGATGATTCCAGCTGCATCCAACATGATCGTCATCTCGCGATCTCGACACGCTCGTGGCTTGGCACCTCACAGTGAACATGCTCAACCGACCCAACCACGCAGCGCCGGCGGAAAGGTCGAACACTTGCAGCAAACAATAGAGAAATGGCTCGAAGCCCGGCCGAAGGCTGACAGTCTTGCTGAACTTGGTTCTGCGACCTCAGCGACCGTCGATGCGGAGAAGATCTGGCGGATTGGTAGCTGTACCCAGGCTGCTCACCTGAGGGCCTGCGCTGGACCGAAGGCCTACCGACCTTAGGTGAACTCGCTTTCGGCCTGCTCCGGGACTTGCACGATGAGCACGTCCGTGGTCGCCCTTCGCACGATCTCAGCTGGAACGGAGCCGAGTTCGTGACCCTCCGGCGCGCCTAACCCGCGGTTGCCGACCACGATAAGACTCTGGCGATCAGAGTCGGCGGCGTCGAGGAGGGCTTGCGCTGGATCTCCCGGCACCATTCGAGTAGAAATATTGCGCACATGATCAGATGTCATGTGCTGAACCGCCCGCCGTAGAGCGTGGAGAGCGGTGTCCCTGCCATAAATCTCTCGCCGAGCGCCAGCTGGAACCGGAGCTGTGGGCTCAGGTCCGCTGTTGTACGCGGATACAACCAAGACGTGAGCGTCGGCTGCCGCCGCGACCGCGTGCGCTCGGTCAACCGCGTACATCGAAGCGTCGGTTCCGTCTGAACCAACGATGACACGGCGATAAACGCTGATGTGGTGGCGTCCGAGAGGCATGAAATCGGACTCTTCTTCGGCGGTTGGTGGACTCACCCAGAGCATTGATACTGCCGCGCATGCGAGCAGGACGCCAGCCACCAACATGGCATTAGTAGCTTTGCCGTCCAGCAGGTGCTTGAAAATCCAGCCGAATGTGATCGTTTCCACCAGCATCGGCACAACGATCATCATGTTGAGAATTCCCATATAAACACCGGTGCGCTCTCTTGGCACCATGCTGGCGACCATGAGATACGGCACGCCGACCATGCTGGCCCAGCAAATACCGAGCCCGATCATCGGAACCAATGAGAGCCACTGCGAGCTGATTTGTGAGAGGGCGGACAACGATAGTGCCGCAAGTCCTAGGCACACCGCATGGACAAACTTACCGCCGAAACGTTGGCAGAAGCCCACCAGGAACAGGGCGGTGATCATCGTGAAGAAGTTATAGGTGGCGTTCATCAAGCCGGACCAGCTAATAGCTACATCCCAGCCCGGCTGTTCTGGGGCGGTATTGAACACTGATTCGCCAACACTGAGGGCCACGAATTGCCAGTAGATGAACATCGCGTACCACTGAAAGACGAACACGAGGCCGATCTTGTGCATATTCACCGGCATTTCCCGGACCGCCAGCGCGATGTCATGGACGGCATGCCGCAGGCCCTTTGGCGCGGCACGAAGCTTTTCGAGCTCTTCCTCAGTGGGCGGGATTTCCTTCGTACGCAACATCGCTACGAGCACTGTGGTCAGGATGCATACGGCGCCCAGCCAGAAGCAGGTGTAGACCCAGTACGGCACGCCGTTTCCGGCGGTGCCACCTAATATCTTCTGGAAGACGAACAAAGAAAGGTTGGCCAGCACGGCACCAGCGCCGGTGAACATACTTTGCGTGAGGAAGCCGCGGGCCAGCTGAGATTTCGGCAGCTTGTCCGAGATCAATGCACGATAAGGCTCCATTGAGGTGTTATTGCCGGCGTCAAGCAGCCACAGGCAGACCACACCCAGCCACAAGGCCGAGACGAACGGAAACAGTATCAAGATGATCGTGCACAGAATTGCGCCCGATATCACAAAGGGGCGCCGGCGCCCCCATCTATCGTGCCAGTGCCGATCGCTCATTGCCCCGATCAGTGGCTGGATGAGCAGGCCGGTCACCGGTCCGGCCAAGTTCAGAATAGGCAATTCTTCTGGCGTGGCACCGATAAGTGTAAACAGGGGATTTACAGCGGTTTGTGTCAAACCGAAACTGTATTGGACGCCAAAAAAGCCGACGTTCATCATCAAGATTGACGACCGAGTCAGCAGCGGTCTACGTGCCTCAGGTTCCGAGGTGTCCCGCTCGACGACATCTGATACTTCAGTCACGGCCATCCGAATCACTCCCTTGGCCAGCTTCTTGGGCCTGCCCCGTGATCTGGGTCACGCTCGATGGTCACACTATGGCAGTGCCGTTAGACCCGCCGCAAGAGCACCGAGAGCGAGCTAGATGATCAGGGAGAAACCGCATGGACATACCGGACTTTTGACCCTCACCGTCCGACCGCCCGAACGCTAGAGTGACTCCCATGACCGGGATCAACAGCATCATCGTGGGAGTAGACGGGTCTGATCAAAGTCGAGCCGCTTTGAAGTGGGCTTACGACGAGGCAGCCCATCACGGTGCCTCACTGACCGTTCTTACGGCATGGAATGCTCCGGTGTTGCCGCATCAGCCGCCATACGGGTCGCTGCCTCCCGAGGGCTACGACACTCAACCAGCCAACGACGCCATGGCAATGATCGAGAAGTCCATCAGTGCGCTCGATGTTCGGGAACCGGCGGTTGAAATCCAGACATCGATCGAGCAAGGCAGCCCAGCCAAGGTGTTGATTGAGCGGTCTAAGGGAACTGACTTGATCGTTGTCGGGTCCCGTGGCCGAGATGGCTTCGTGGGGATGCTTCTCGGTTCAGTCAGCCAACATGTCATAGCACATGCCCACTGCCCGGTAACGGTTGTGCGCTGATACCCAATGGGCGATTGAGCGACCAGCTCGCTCAATCTGTGGTGGAGAAGATCTAGCTTCAGCCCCGCTAGATGATGACGTTCATGTCCACGCGAACCTCGCCTTCTTGGTTGACGAGCCGTTGGTGGGGAGTTGAACTGGAACGAGCAGGGTTTTGACGCACCGAGGAGGTTGCCGTGCCGAAAGTTTTGTTAGTAACCGGAGATGCTGCGGAGTCGCTCGAGGTGATGTATCCCTATCAACGCCTTATCGAAGAGGGCTACGAGGTCGACATCGCCGCACCATCGGCCAAGAAACTGCAGTTCGTCATCCACGACTTCGTCGACGAATTCGACACCTACACCGAGAAGCTCGGGTATACGTGGCCGGCGGACGTCGCGTTCGCTGATGTTGATCCGTCGCAGTATGTCGCTCTTGTCATTCCCGGTGGGCGGGCGCCGGAATACATCCGCAACGACCCCGACGTGCAGCGCATCGTACGGCACTTCATGGAAGGCGACCTTCCCGTAGCACAGCTATGCCACGCTCCACTGGTGCTAGCCGCGGCTGGCACATTGCAGGGCCGCCGTACAGCTGCATATCCGGCACTGGAGGCCGATGTGAAGGCCGCCGGCGCGGAATACGTAGACAGCGCTGGAGTCGTAGACGGGCAGATGGTCTCCGCTCGCGCCTGGCCGGACAATCCAGCATGGATGCGCGAATTCATCGAGGTCCTCCGGGCCAAGTCCCCAGTAAACACATAGTGGACCTCGTGGTGGTTACGCCCCAGCTCTGAAAGGGCAGAGGCAAATCGGACGACTCTCTCGCGTTATTCCGCAGAGGGCCACAGAAGAAAGCCCTTATGGCTTTTTAAGCTGCATTTGTGGCTCGGTGCGGAGAAACGGCACGTCGGCACGTTGAAGGTCGTGTCGAGGAAGTACTTCGCTGGCCGTGACCTTAGGAAAGGCGGGTAGACAAATGATCTTGACCAAGGAACGGGATCCCAGGCTGATTACCGTGCGTCGCGGCGGTTCCCTGCAGGACCGAGATCATCACCTTCTCGCCCTGTGGGCAGTCAGTTGTGCGATGCACGTGCTGCCTCTCTTCGAGCAAGAGCAACCAGCGGACGACCGCCCGCGCCGAGCTCTCGACCTGGCCCGCGCCTGGACGCGAGGTGAGACCACGATGACTGAAGCGCGTACGGCTGCCTTTGCTGCCAATGCCGCCGCAAGGGAGGTGTCCGGCGCGGCAAGGGAAGCGGCCCATGCTGCCGGACAAGCTGCGGCCGTGCCTCATGTTGCTGCCCACGAACTCGGCGCAGCCGCGTACGCGATTCGGGCTGTGCGTGCCGCGACCAGTAAGGATAAGCGTGATGAAGTGGGGCGTTTGGAGTGTGAGTGGCAGCGTGCGCAACTTCCAGACGAGATCAGGGAACTCGTGCTAGACGACCAGCGGCTGAGAAATGAGGTGTGCTGGTCGGTGTTTGATTGTTGACCGTGGAGAGCTGGGGCATCGGGCTATCGGCCACCTTACCGACGACCTGTGGCTGGAAAGATGCTTGATCGACTCTTACACATAAAGATCATGACCGATTTGGCTTACTCCATGTCTGCTAGGCGTGACACCTGGCGCTCCCGGCTACTCGACTACGTCGACGAGCACGCGACTCAGATTGTCGCCGATCTCGCCGGGCTTGTTCGGGTGCCTAGCGTGTCGGGCTCGGACCACGAGATCGGCATCCAGCAGCTGCTGTCTGATCGCATGATCGCCATGGACCTTGACGTGGACACCTGGCAGATCCCACTTGAGGAGACGCTGGCCGAGCCAGACTTCCCAGGCGTCGAAGTCGATCGCTCGGAGGCATGGGGAGTCGTCGGCCGCGCTGCGGGCCGCGGGAGCGGGCCGTCCTTGATGCTCAATGCACACGTCGACGTCGTCCCACCCGGTGACCTGTCCAGCTGGAACGGAGCAGATCCGTTCAGCGGAAAAGTTACAGGCGACAGGGTCGAGGGCCGGGGAGCCTGTGACATGAAAGCTGGGCTCGTCGCTTCGCTGTGGGCGGTTCGCGGCATCACCGAGCTCAATGTGCCCTTGCGTGGGGATCTTGTGCTCGCGAGCGTCGTCGGCGAGGAGGATGGCGGACTGGGGACCTACGCGCTACTGAAGCGCGGCTGGCGCCCGGACGCATGCGTGATCCCGGAGCCCACATCGCTGGATATCGCACCAGCCAGCGCCGGGGCCCTCACCTTCCGCATCACCGTGCCCGGCGCAGCAACTCATGCCTCGCGCCGGCTCTCCGGAGTCAGCGCAATTGAGAAATTCATTCCGATCTTCGCCGGGTTGCGTCGCTTCGAGAAGGAGCGGAACGCGATCAAGCACCCACTCACGGCGCGTTGGGAGCTGCCGATCCCCATCGAGGTCGGCAAGATCGCCGCCGGGGATTGGGCATCGAACGTGCCAGACACCCTCGAGGCCGAGGGCCGGATGGGTGTCGCGATCGGCGAAGACATCCCAGCTGCCCGACGCGCGCTCGAGGAAGCCGTCGGCGCCGCTTGCCAAGGCGACAGTTGGCTTCGCGACCACCCCGCCACCGTGGAATGGTGGGGCGGTCAGTTCGCATCGGGCATCACCGACATCGACTCCTCCATCATCTCCACAGTCCAGCGCTGCCACGCCGAGGTCTCCAGGTCACCGCAGAGGATGTGGGCCACCCCGTACGGCAGTGACCTGCGACTCATGCAAGGCATCGGCGGTGTCCCCACAATCCACTACGGACCCGGAGACGCCGGGCTCGCACACAGCCCTCGCGAGTACGTATCCATCGATGAGCTACTCATTGCGACCCGCGTCCTCGCACTGATCGCTGTTGATCACTGCGGACTCAGCTAGTCACTGCGTCGTTCGCGTTCGACTTCTCCTCGACAAGCTGGATGAGGTTGCCACATGTGTCGTCGAAGACAGCCACGAGGGCGGCACCAATGTCAGTCGGCGGTTGGGTGAATACCACGCCCTCTCCGGTCAGCCGGGCGTGCTCGGCCTCGAGGTTGTCCACTGCGAATTGTGCGAGCGGAATGCCGTCCTCAACAAGTGCATCCCGGTACGGCTTCACGGCAGGGTGGCTCGACGGCTCCAGCAGGAGTTCCGGCCCGTCGGGCGAATCCGGCGACACGACCGTAAGCCAAGAGTCGCTGCCGAGGGGGATGTCTCGGCGCTTGGTGAAGCCGAGCACATCGGTGTAGAAGGCGAGGGCGGCTCGCTGGTCGTCGACGAACACGCTTGTCAGGTTGATTCTCATTGTTCGGTCCTTTCTCCAAGAGGCCATCGTCCGGTGATCTGGGCGAGGGGCTCGCGGTTGAAGTAGTGGAATTTTGACCGTCCACGTCGCTCAGTCACGACGAGCCCAGCCGACTCCAGCACGCCGAGGTGCTGAGAGATCGCCTGACGAGTAAGGCCGAGGCCATGCCGCGTTGTGAGCACGGAACAGATTTCGAATAGGGTCTGGCCGTTGCGAGCCGCCAGTTCATCGAGGACGAGGCGCCTCGTCTCGTCGTCGAGAGCACGGTAGACATCGACCACGACCCCACCATAGGCAAGTAAACACTTGCATATCAAGGTGAGACCTTGCGGCGGTCAACGAAATCCTCCGGCGGGGCGGTGGTGGCGCGCTCGATCAGCGCGGGCTTGATCAACACCGGTTTGCCGGCTGGGTGGCCGGCGATTCGGGCGATTGCTCGCTCCACCGCAGCTCGGGCGATCGCTGCCGAGTCCTGACCAATGGTGGTTAGCCGAGCCCAGCTTGCGCGCGCGAGTCGGCTGTCGTCGTAGCCGACGACGGAGAGTTGTCGTGGAACGTCGATGCCCGACGCCCGTACGGTGGCCAGGAAACCGACGGCTGACTGGTCGTTGAAGACGAAAGCCGCCGTCGTGCTGTCATGGTCGCCCTGATCGATCAGCCACTCTGCCGCCCGGCTGCCCTCGGCTTCTGTCAGACCGCCGGGGATGATGTTGGCCAGCTGTCCCAGACCAGCGGCGCGCATCGCGGCCTGATAGCCGCGTCGCCGTTCCGCGGCACCAGGCGCGTGCCCACCGTCAACATGCAGGATCCGCCTGTGGCCGAGCTGGAGGAGATGGCGTGTGGCGAGTTCTGCTCCAGAGAAGTCGTCGGTCCGTACGACCTCGATCCCTTCAGCTGTGGCTGCGCGAGCGACGACAACGGTCGGAGTCTGGCGGCCGATGGCCGCGAGGTCGGCGCGTCGTGTGCTGGGGCCGAGCAAGATCACCGCGTCACACTTGAAAGCCAGCAGATCCTGCGCGGCGCGCTGTTCCCGACGATCTGGTGTGACGCCGGACAGGACCAGTTCGTAGCCGCTGTGCTGCGCAGCGGCGTAGAGCTCGGTCACCAGCTCGGCGTGGAACTCGTGACCGACGCCGAAGCTGACTCCGATCAGCCGGGTCTGCTTTCGGCTCAGCAGCCGGGCGCGGGTGTCCGGCTGATATCCGATCTCGGCCGCGGCCGCACGGACCCGGGCGCGGGTCTCCTCGCTGGCGCCCGGCTGATCGCGGAACACGATCGAGACGAGTGGCCGGGAGACGCCAGCCCTGAGGGCAACGTCTTCCATGGTTGGTCGGCGAGGCCGAGCTAAGTCGCCAACTTGCGGATCACGGGTCATGTACCGCATACTAGAGCGCGCTAGCCACTAGCGCGCTCTAGTTGATCGAGTCGAGGAAAATCATCATGACTGTCGAGACAGCAGTACCCATTGCGATCGGGCTGATTGGTGCCGGCCGGATCGGCACGTCGCACGCCGGAATCATTGTCGAGCGGGTGCCTGGCGCACGGCTCGCCGCGGTCGCCGATCCGCGGCCCGAGGCTGCCCAAGCACTGGCCGATCGCTACGGCGCGCGCGCGTTCACCGATCCGATGGAGTTGATCAACGACCCCCAGATCCCGGCCGTTGTCATCACCGCTTCCTCGGAGGCGCACGCGGATTTGATCATTGCGGCGGCTGCTGCCGGAAAGGCGATCTTCTGCGAGAAGCCGATGTCGCTGAACCTGGCCGACGCCGATCGTGCGTTGGCCGCGGCGGAGGCGGCCGGGGTCATCCTTCAGGCCGGCTTCAACCGTCGTTTCGACAGCGGCTTCGCCGCGGCTCAGGAGGCCGTCACCTCCGGTGCAATCGGGTCCGTCCAGCTGATGCGTTCACTGACCCGCGATCCGGGCCTGGCCAATCCGGCCGCGGTTCCGCCGTGGACGATCTTCCTGCTCACCCTGATCCACGACTTCGATACGTTGCTCTGGTTGAATCCGGGTGCTGATCCCATCGAGGTTTACGCCACCGCCGATGCGCTGGTCGCCCCGGACTTCAAGGACGCCGGCCTGCTCGATACCGCCGTCGTGGTGATCACGTTCGGCAACGGCGCACGCGCTGTGGCCGAGGCGAACTTCTCCGCGGCCTACGGCTACGACGTACGCGGTGAGATTTTCGGCTCCAAGGGCATGGTGACGATCGGCAGCGGAGCGCGCAGCAGCGCGCAATTGTTCACCTCAGCCGGCTTGAGCACCGACACCGTCCGCAGCGACACCGAGCTGATGCGCGACGCGTACACCGGTGAGTTCGTCGAGTTCGCCGCGGCGATCCGCGAACGCCGCAAACCCGCGGTCACCGGGGTCGACGCCCGGCGTGCGCTCGCCGTCGCGCTGGCGTGCATCGAATCGGTCCAGACCCACGCCCCGGTCGCCGTCCGTACGAGCAGTGAGGTGGTGGCGTAATGGCGTTTCAGCTCGCCGCCTGCTCGGAAATGATCTTAACTGACTTGCCGCTGCTGGAACGGATCCGCCGCATCGACGAACTCGGCTTCGCCGTCGAAATCTGGGACTGGACCACCAAAGACATCGACGCTCTGGCGGCAACTGGTGCGACGTTCTCGTCGATGACCGGTTACATCCGTGGCAACCTCACCGACCCCGACGGTGCCGACGAACTGCTGACCACTGCCGAGCAATCCATCCCGGTTGCGGCACGGCTCGGCATCCCCCGGCTCAACCTGCACGGCACCGGCCTCGGCGAGGGCGGGCTCCCCGTCAAGCCGGTCGAGATCGTCACCGGCGAAATGTGGCTGGCCGCTGAGAAGACCCTCACCCGGATCGCCCGCCTCGGTGAGCGCGACGGGGTGACCTTCGTTCTCGAGAACCTCAACACCGCGGTCGATCACCCCGGAACGCCGTTCGCCAAAGCCGCCGATTGTCTCGCGCTGGTCGAAGCAGTCGGCAGCCCTGCACTGAAGCTGATGCTGGACCTGTACCACGCCCAGATCGGCGAGGGCAATCTGATCGAACTCCTACGCCGCTGCGGCCCCGCCATCGGAGAGATCCAAGTTGCCGACGTACCGGGGCGGTGCGAGCCCGGCACAGGTGAGATCAACTATCCGGCTATCGCTCGTGCGCTGGCCGAGATGGGCTACGACGGCACCATCGGCCTGGAGGCGTTCGCCTCGGGTGGCAGCGAGCTCGCGCTTCAGCGGTTCCGCGACGCCTTCAGCGTCTAGCCACGCCGGACGTACCAGGCCTGTCCGCTAACCGCATCCACTACTGGGGCGAAAACCTCAGCCGCCGCCCCGGACAGCGGCTTCGGACGCCTGGGCGCCTACCGGTGACGCACACCGTCGTGTAGAACTCGACCATGACCGCTCGAAGCCTGCCGCGATGGTCCGAGGTAAGACCGCTGCTCCGCCCACGGCGTACCGCCCTCAACTCGACTGATCGGCGGCTGGCTGCCGCTGCATCCATCGCCGACCTTCGCATGCTGGCTCATCGAAGAGCTCCGCGCGCCGTCTTCGACTACGCCGATGGCGGCGCCGGGCAAGAACTCGCTCTTCGTCGATCTCGACAGGTTTTCGAGAGAGTCGAGTTCAGTCCGCATGTGCTTGAGGACGTCTCATCCGTGGACACCTCGACGATCATCCTCGGTCGGCCCGCCGCTGCGCCGTTCGGGTTCGCACCGACCGGCTTCACCCGGATGATGCACACTGAGGGCGAGCTAGGCGTCGCGCGTGTCGCACAACTTGCCGGCATCCCGTACGCATTGTCGACAATGGGCACAACCTCAATAGAGGACCTAGCTGCAGCTGCCCCGAACGGGCGGCGGTGGTTCCAGCTCTACCTGTGGCGCGACCGCCCGGCGAGTCGCGACTTTGTGGCCCGGGCCCAGGCGGCCGGCTACGAGGCGCTCGTGCTCACCGTCGACACCCCGATCCCCGGGCTACGGCTGCGTGACGTCCGCAACGGCCTGACCATCCCGCCGTCCCTGTCGCTGAAGACCTTCGCCGAGGGCGCGTTGCATCCCGCGTGGTGGTTCGACCTCTTCACTACCGAGCCGCTGGAGTTCGCCTCGCTCAAGCACTCTGAAGGCACCCTCGCCGAGCTCGTCGCCCGTCTGTTCGACCCAGCCGCGACGGTCGACGACCTCGCCTGGCTCCGCTCCATCTGGGATGGGCCGCTCCTTGTCAAGGGTATCCTGACAGAGGCCGACGCTCGGGTGGTTGTCGACGCCGGAGCGGATGGCGTTGTCGTATCGAACCATGGAGGACGACAGCTGGACCGGGCCGTCACCCCGTTGGAGGCGCTGCCTTCGGTGCTCGACGCGGTGGGCGACCGCGCCGAGGTGTACCTCGACGGAGGCGTCATGTCGGGCAGCGACATCGTTGCAGCGGTGGCGCTGGGAGCGAGAGCCGCCCTGGTGGGACGCGCTTACCTGTACGGGTTGATGGCCGGCGGTGAGCGTGGCGTACGACGGGCGGCTGACATCTTGATCCGGGAGATCACCTCGACGCTCGCACTCCTTGGCGTGACGCGGGTGTCTGAGCTGCGCACCGACCACGTGCGGCTGCGCCCTCCTCTGCAATAGTTCCGAACATGGACGTCATCGAGTACACGCCCATCCGTGAGCAATACGCCTACACCTTCGGTGGAGTCGCGTCCGTGATGCGGGTGAGGCCTGGCACCGCGCTCCGGCTCTGGTCAGAGGATGCGTTCAATGGCAGGCTGCGCAGCGTCGATGACCTATCGAGCGAAAAGGTCGACCTGCGATTCGTCAACCCGCAGACAGGTCCGTTCTACGTCGAGGGCGCGGAACCCGGGGACACGCTGGTGCTCCACCTCGTCGCTGTGGAACCCGCGCGGGATTGGGGCGCCTCGGCGGCCATCCCCTTCTTCGGCGGCATGACGAGCACCGACCGCGTCGTCACTCTGCAAGAGCCGCTTCCAGATACGACGTGGATTTACGAACTCGACCGTGATCGCGGCACAGTTGGATTCGCGGCACGGCACAGCGACCACCGGATCGAGCTTCCGATCGAGCCAATGCTTGGCACCGTTGGCGTCGCCCCAGCCGGTGGAGAGGCGCGGTCGTCCCTCGTGCCCGATCGGTTCGGCGGGAACATGGACACTCCGCAGATGCGAGCCGGCTCGACGATCTTCCTGGGCGTCAATGTCGAAGGGGCGATGTTCTCAATTGGCGACGGGCACTATCGGCAGGGTGAGGGCGAGGCCTGTGGCACGGCCGTGGAGGGCGCCATGATCACAACACTTATCGTCGAGCTCATCAAGGGCAGCGCGCCCGGCTGGCCACGGATCGAGGACGACACCCACTGGATGACGGTGGGCTCGAGCCGCCCGATGGAGGACTCGTGGCGGATCGCCAACGCCGAGCTGGTGCATTGGGTCAGCGACCTTTACGGCCTGCACACGATGGACGCCTACCAGCTTTGTTCGCAGATTGCCCAGGTGCCGGTCGCGAACGTCGTCGACGCCAACTACAGCGTCGTCGTCAAGGCGGCGAAGGCCTTTCTTCCCGCTGCGGAGGCCTTCGGCGGAATGCACGCCGACCTCCGCACCCGAGCTCGCTCAGTTGGAACGACCTGAGGCCGCCTGGCGACGCAGCGGCAAGGACCGTGTCAATCCACTCAACGAAAGGCCAGCACGATGGATCTCCAGCTCAGTGGCAAGCGAGTTCTGGTGACCGGGGGGACACGCGGCATCGGGCGCGCCATCGTCGCCGCCTTCCTCGACGAAGGGGCTGTCGTCGGCTTCTGCGGGCGAGACGCCGAGAAAGTGACCAGAACGAATGAGGAACTGCGAAGCCGAGGCGACGTCACGGGATCCGTCGTCGACGTGGGCGACGCCGACGCTTTAGCGGCGTGGGTCGAGAGGTCGGCCGAGGCCTTCGGCGGCCTCGACATCGTGGTGGCGAACGTCAGCGCTCTCGCGGTCCCGGACACAGAGGAGAACTGGCAGACCAGTCTCAACGTTGACGTCATGCATACCGTCCGCCTTGTCCGAGCCGCAATGCCACATCTCGAGCGCAGCGAGACCGCCTCGATCATCGCGATTTCGAGCGTCTCGGGACGCGAGTCGGATTTCGCCTCAGGTCCCTATGGCACCGCGAAGACCGCGATCGTCGGCTACATCCACGGTCTGGCACTGCAGCTGGCAGAGAAAAATATTCGCGCCAATACCGTCTCGCCCGGAAATACCTACTTCGAGGGCGGCTTCTGGCACGGCATCGAGACCGGCGACCCCGCCCTCTTCGAGTTCGCGGTAGGCCTGAACCCGACTCGCCACATGGGCACTCCGGAGGAGGTCGCCGCACCGGTGGTGTTCCTCGCCAGTCCTTTGGCAAGCCGAGTGAGCGGCACCAACCTCGTCGTCGACGGCGCGCTGACACGAGGCGTGCAGCTCTAACCGTGCAGCTCTGACCTGGTGTCACCGCAACGCTGCCGTAGCGAATCTCGGGTGGAAACCTCATTCCGCCGACGTACGGTGAAGGTGTGACGTCCGGACAGCGGCCTCTCGCGATTGGTCTGGCGCTTCATCCGACAAGAGCCTTATGACGGTCGACCCAGCGCAGCGCTCCCTAGCCGTTTTTCTGGACTGGCTGGAGCAGTCCCGTCAGCGTGGCCAGGTGCACTACGACGCCAAGCAGCAGAGCTGGCAGGTGCTCGGCCACCCCGAGTCCGTGGCGGTGCTGTCCGACCCCGCGACGTTCTCCTCCGATCTCAGCCATCTCTTTCCGGTCCAGGAAGATCTGGCCCTGTTCCAAAAGGGCAACTTCGTACGCATGGATCCACCCCGGCATCGCAAACTGCGCGGCCTGGTCAGCCAGGCGTTCACGCCACGAATGGTGGCCGGTCTGGAACCGCGTATCGCTGAGGTCACTACCGAATTGCTCGACGCGACCGGCGGCGAGCGGCTCGATCTGATCGAATCACTCGGCTACCCGCTGCCGGTGATCGTGATCGCCGAACTGCTCGGGATCCCATCAACCGACCGGCCCACCTTCCGCCGATGGGCCGACACGCTCTTCGACCAGGCCAACATCGACCCAGACGACTCGCTGCAAAAGGTCGGCGAGGAAGCAGTGGCCTCGGTGGCCCCGACGATGCACGAAATGAACACCTATCTGCTGGACTACATCCGCAGCCGCCGGGCAAACCCCGGCCAGGACCTGACCAGCAAATTGCTGCAAGCCGAGGTAGACGGTGAGCGCCTTGACGACCAGGAGATCGTCGGGTTCGTCGGACTGCTGCTGCTCGCCGGGCACATCACGACCACCGCGCTGCTGGGTAACACGATTGTCACCTTCGAGGAGAACCCGGACGCGGCCGCACAGATCAGGGCGGATCCGAGCCTGCTGCCGGCCGCGATCGAGGAGGTGCTGCGCTACCGCACCCCGTTCCCCCGGCTAGCCCGGCTCGCAACGACGAATGCCCAGGTCGGGGATGTCGAGATACCAGCCCAAGGGCTCATCCTGGTCTGGCTGACGGCGGCGAATCGCGACGTACGGGTGTTCGCTGACCCCAACCGCTTCGACATCCACCGCAAGCCGAACCCACACCTCACCTTCGGCCACGGAATCCACTTCTGCCTCGGTGCCCCGCTGGCCCGACTGGAAGCCAGGATCGCGCTGAAGATCATGTTGGACCGCTACCGCGACATCACGGTGGCCTCTGATACGCCGGTCGAATACCGCAACCCCTGGCTGATGGTGAGCGTCAACAAACTGCCGCTGGACGTACGCGCGGCTTGAACCTCGGAGTTCGGTTTGCCGCGCGCCGGTGACGTCTATTGCGACCAGCTACGCTGCGGGCGTGACCGCCACTGGACGGGCGTCGGGCTACGCGCTCACGCTCAGCGATGACGAACTGCGGCGTTACCGGTTCATGGCCGACGCTGCCCGGCAGACCGAGCGGGACCTCTGGCAGGCGGCGGGCATTGCGCCGGGCGCGACGGTGGCCGATGTTGGCTGTGGCCCTGGCGCGCTGTTCCCCGCGATCATGGACGTGATCGGGCCCGGCGGTCGGCTCATCGGAGTCGACGCGAACCCGGGAACCGTCGCAGCCGCGCAGGTCATGATCGACGCCCACGGCTGGCAAAACGCGACAGTGCATGTCGGACAGGCAGAGGCGACTGGGCTGCCTGACGGCTCGGTAGACGTGGCGATGGTGCGGCACGTCTTGGGACACAATGGACCCACCGAACAGCAAATTGTCGACCATCTGGCCGCCCTGGTCCGCCCTGGCGGCCACCTATATCTGGTTGACGTCGACGTCTCGATGATCCGAGTGCGCCCGTCCGATCCTGACGTCGAGTCGCTGAGTGAGAGGTACCGTGCTTTCCACGCCGCACGCGGAAACGATCTGGAGGTCGGCCTACGGCTGAGTCGGCTGCTCACGACGGCCGGCCTGGAGGTCACCGCCTACCGCGGCTGGATCCAGATCCTCGTGCCGACCGGGGAGTTCCGGCTGCCGGCTTGGGCTGCACGCGAGGCGATGAAGGCTGCGGGATTCGCCTCCGACGCCGACATCGCGCGCTGGGACGCTGCGCTGACTGCGCTCACCCCCGACCCGCCGACCGTCTTCTTTCCGATCTTCGGCGCCGTCGGCCATCGCCCGTCCTGAGGACCGGTCGGAGCATCACGCTCGGCCCGCTCTAACCTTCAGCGGCTGATGTGGTCGAGGTGGAGCATCTGCTTGAGGACGTGGTCAAGCTGGTCGTCATTGAAGATCGACTTCCAGTCTTCCTTGATGATCTTGGTCCGGCCGTAGTCCATGGCGATCAAGCAGGCATCGGAGAACGGATTGTCGCCGCGCAAGCCGTTGGCCAGCGCAACCTGTACGTGGCCCATCAGCATGGCCCGGGCAGCCGGCTCGGGCACACCGACGGTGTGCACACTCTCCTGTAATGCCTCGTTGAGCAGGTCGCCGATCATGCAGGCGACAACCTCGACCAAGATCGGTTCGAGATAAGCGAGCTGCTTTACCGTCACCCAATGCACATCGAGTACGGGGGCGTACATCAGCCGGATCACCGTCTCAGCGATCACTTGCTTCTCCACATCGCCAGATTCCAACGCGGCTACGACGTCCTGCGGTGCCGCTATGCCGCCGAACGTGTCATTGAGCTCGGCCTCGGTCTTGCGCTGCAAAAACACTGAGGGATGACAGGGGTGCGCGACGGCGTATTCGATATCTGATCGCTGATAAAGCAGGTTGGCGTACGCGGCGGCTGGGTCGAGGGTCAAGACGATGGTGCCGGCCGGGAGCTGCGGAACCAGCTGCTCCGAAACCGGACCGAGCGCGATGTCGGGAACGGCCAGAATGACAATATCGGCGTCCCGGACGGCAGTGCTCCCCTCGGCGAGTGTGCGGCCGGCATCCACGGTGCGTTGTTGGCCAGCCGGTGAGTTCTCCACGTACCGGAGGTCGTGGGAGCTGCGCTGCAGGTTGTTCGAGACGCGCATGCCCATCTTCCCGCCCGCCCCGACGACGGCGATCTTGAGTTGCTGTGCTGTCACGCTCCGTGGCTCCTTAAGTAGTTGAGATTGTGGAGATTCCACTGGTTCTCAGTCCGGATGGTGCTGACGCTGTCGCCTTGCCAGGGCAACCAGTGCTCGACGATCTGGCTCAGGTCGCGTTCGGTGGCGTGCGCGGTCGTGATCATGTGCTGGTAGTCGAGCAGCCCCTCGCCAAGCGGGCAGCCGGCGAGGGTGAAGCCGACCCAGCCGTCACGCCGGCTAAATGCGAAGTCCTTGACGTGGACGTTGCAGACAAAAGGCGCGGCGGCTTCCACCGTTGCGGCGGGGAGTTCGAGGGCCGCGACGCAGTTGGCTGGATCGAGGCAGATGCCGATCGCTGGTGAGTCCACGCGGCGGACGATCTCGACCAAGGTGGCGACCGGAACCTGTTCGTAGGTCTCCAGCGCGATCGTGACCCCTGCCTCCTCGAACTCTGGGGCCACGGACCTCAGAAGATCGATTGCCTCGGCTGTACTGGGGCGGTGATCATTCGTATTGATCATGCTCCGCAGCATGGTGGCATCGAGCCGGCGCGCGATGTCGAGATAGCGGCGCAGATGCTCGGGTCGCACGCCTCGGGTGCCGAGTTCCAGCTCTACGCCGCGGCGGCCGGCGTGGTTGCGGAGCCGGTCAAGATCATCCGGCTGATACACGTCGAGCAATGGGTAATCGCAGATCTGAAACAGACCCACGCCAAGGTCAGCTGTCCGGTCGATCATGGCGGGAAGCGTTAGCGGATTCTCAGCGGTGTCATGCCACTGCCAGAAGAAGGCGTACGTGCCCAGCCCAATGCTCATCAGCTTGGCTCCAATGTTGCGCCCATTATTGTGCCCTATGGCTACCCCGCTGCTACCCCGAATAGCGCACCAATGACCTACGTCTCGCCATCGACTGGGCGCGAAATCAAAGCGGTTCTCTTCGACACCTTTGGCAGCGTCGTGGACTGGCGCTCAGGAGTCGCACGTGATGTGGCCGCCTTCGCCGAGCATCACCGGATCGATGTTGACGCCACAGCGTTCGCCGACGCGTGGCGGGCGAAGTACGAGCCGTCAATGGAGCCGATCCGCAATGGCAGCCGTGAGTTCGTGCCGCTCGACCAGCTACATCTGGAGAATCTCCGCGCGACTCTTACGGAGTTCGGCCTGCACCCGGCCGACTTCGACGACCGCGAGCTCAGCGACCTCAATGCGGCATGGCAGCGGCTGGATCCGTGGGAAGACAGCGTCCCCGGCCTGAGCGAACTCGGCCGATATGTGATCGTCGGACCGCTGTCCAACGCCAACCTCGCCCTGCTATTGCGGATGGCGCTACGGGCGAAGCTGCCCTGGACCGTGATCGTCGGTTCGGACGCGACCCGGGCGTACAAACCGACTCTTGAGGCGTATCGGAACATGGCGTGGATCCTGCGGCTGGATCCAGGGGAGGTCATGCTCGCGGCGGCCCACAACCGCGATCTCACGTTCGCGCAATGGGCGGGACTCGGCACTGCATTCATACCTCGTCAAACCGAGCTCGGGCGAGGCCAGACGAAGGACCTGACGGCTGAAGGCGATTGGGACCTTGTCTGCGCAAACATCCCTGACCTCGCCGGCAGGTTCGCTGATCCATAGAACCCCAGACACCTGATCCGAGCGGGTGAGCAGCTCTGAAGGCGTACGTTTTCCACCAAAGCTGCGGCAACGAGCAGCTATCAGACTCTCCAGGCGGCCCTTTCCCACCAAAGGTGAGGAAACATATGCGGCAGTTGAGCACAAGCCTCGCTGCCACGCGGCCCCAGAAAGCGCAACGATGACTGTACGTCTCACCATCTACTAAGCGCGAGATTAAGCGGTTCTCCTCGACACGTTCGGCAGCGTCGTGGACTGGCCCTCCGGAGTATCACGTGAGGTGGCGGCCTTCGCGAAGTCTCGGCGCTGTTGGATGCGCGAAGAGTCGATTTCTGTTCATCGCCGATGGTCCGTCCGGACGAAAGGAGCAACGGCATGGCGGGAGAAGCGAGCGAGGTTGTTTTGCGGTTCCTTGCCGCCCCCTTCGACATCACGTACGGCGGAACGGTTCACGGCGGCAAGCTGCTGGAGTGGATCGACAAGGCTGGTTACGCCTGCGCGGTCGGCTGGAGTGCACACTACTGCGTCACTGCGTATGTCGGAGATGTGCACTTCACCCGTCCGGTGGCGATTGGCGAATTGGTCGAGGTCTCGGCTCGGATGGTCCATACCGGACGGTCCAGCATGCACATACTGGTCGTGGTCTCCTCGGCAGACCCCAAGGATGGCATCTTCACGGAAGCGACCCGATGCCTGACGATCTTCGTTGCCGTCGACTCCGACCGCCGTCCGGTGCCGGTGCCCCGTTTGCAGCCGACGACGGATGAAGACAAGCACCTACGGGAGGGTGCGATTCGACGGATCCAAGTCCGGGCCGACATCGAGGCCGCGATGAAGCTACAGACCTACTCCGACGCCGGCGCCGCGCCCGAGACGGCGCTACGTTTCCTGGCCGCACCCACGGACGTCAATTGGGGCGGCAAGGTCCATGGTGGCACCGTTATGCGCTGGATCGACGAGGCTGCGTATGTATGCGCGGTCGGCTGGAGCCGCACAGAATGCGTCGCGGTGTACGTCGGCGGCGTCCGGTTCTACCAGTCGCTGCAGATCGGGTCCATCGTGGAGTGTCGGGCGCGGCTGCTGCACACCGGCCGTACCAGCATGCACATCTCCGTCCACGTGCGATCCGGTGACCCCAAGAACGACAAGCTGGACTTGACCACACACTGTCTCATCGTGTTCGTCGCACTCGATGAGTCCCGTCAGCCCAAACCCGTCCCGACCTGGGAGCCGCGCAGCGACGAAGATTTCGCCCTGGACAAGCATGCGCGGCAGCTCATCGAACTCCGGGGCAACGCCCCGCCATGGGCATGAGAGGTGTTCTCAGTCATTTGCCGCCCGGCCTAGATGGCTTCGAACGACGGATACTGCGGCCGCCACATCGCCTCGTGGACCTGCTGGACCGGCTTGTTCAGTGGCGACTGGGCCAGGCCCTCCTCCTCCGCTGCTTGCGCCACTGCGATCGCGACCGCGGCAGAGACGGTGCGCAGGTTCGTCACCGGTGGCAGCAGGCTCGCTCCCCGCGTTCTCGCGTCCGACATGGCGGCCACCGCCTGCGCCGCGGCGGTGATCATGGTCTCGGTGATTCGGGCCGCCCGGGCCACGGTCACACCCAGCCCGAGGCCGGGGAACACCAGCGCGTTGTTGGCCTGCGCGATGCGGTACGTGACTCCGTCGTGCTCCACCGGGCCGAACGGACTACCCGTCGCGACCAGCGCCCGCCCGTCGGTCCACCGAATCAGATCCGCTGGCACCGCCTCAGCTTTCGACGTCGGGTTGGACAGCGGCATGATGATCGGACGGTCCACCGCGGACGCCATCTGCCGCACGATCGGCTCGCTGAAGGCACCGGCCTGAGTCGAGGTACCGATCAGCATCGTCGGTCTGGCATGCGCGACTACCTCGGCGAGATTCGGTGAGGTACCTGACGCGGACCATTCAGCGGCCTCGGCCGCAGGCCGTGCATAAGGCCGTTGGAAGTCGAACTGGTGCTCGGTGCGGTCGTCAGTCAGCAGCCCGCGCCGGCCCAGCGCCCAGAACCGGCGGATGGCCTCCTCCCGAGAGAGGCCTTCACGGACCATTTCGTCACGCATCAGATCCGCGATGCCAAGGCCCGCGGTGCCGGCCCCATGAATCACCACGCGCTGGTCGCGCATGCGGCTTCCCGCGGCCTTGACGGCGGCGAACGCCGCCGCCGTCACGACTGCCGCCGTGCCCTGCATGTCGTCGTTGAACGTGCAGACCTGATCGGCGTACTTGTTCAGAATTCGGCGGGCGTTGCTCGCGCCGAAGTCCTCCCAGTGCAGCATGGCGTGCGGAAACATCTTGCTCGCGACAGTGACGTAGGCATCGATCAGATCGTCGTAGCGCTGGTCACGCACGCGCGCATGTTGGTTGCCGATGTACATCTCATCGTTGAGCAGCGCCAGGTTGTCCGTGCCCATGTCCAGAACGACAGGGATCACCCGGCGTGGGTGTAAACCAGCCGCGGCGATGTACACGGCGAGCTTGCCGATCGAGATGTCGATGCCACCGACACCCTGGTCGCCAATGCCGAGGATGCCTTCAGAGTCTGTGGCCACCAGAAGGTCGACATCCTCCGGCCCCAGACCGTAGTTGCTCAGCGACTCATCCACGTCCTCCGGGTGGTTGACGTCCAGGAACACCCCTCGGGGACGGCGGTATTCGTGGCTATAGCGTTGGATCGCCTCGCCCACGGTAGGGGTGTAGACGATGGGCAGCATCTCCTCGAGGTGATCAGTGAGCAACCGATAGAACAGCACCTCGTTGCGGTCACGCATGTTAGCCAGGAAAACGTTCTTGGCGAGGTTGTCAGGTTGTCGTTGGTACTGCCCGTATACGCGCCGCAGCTGGCCGTCCAGACTAGTCACTCCGCTGGGCAGCAAACCCTCCAACCCGAGCTTGCGCCGCTCCTCATGGGTGAACGCGGTACCGCGATTCAGCATCGGATTCGTCAATACCGAACGGCCCCGGGCTCTGATCCGCACCGGAT
Organism: Propionibacteriaceae bacterium; assembly: GCA_045806785.1. Taxonomy (GTDB): domain Bacteria; phylum Actinomycetota; class Actinomycetes; order Propionibacteriales; family Propionibacteriaceae; genus Microlunatus. The sequence continues at coordinate 88,008 of JBJMIR010000028.1, forward strand.
ATTCCTCGGCCGCCGGGCCGAGTTCGTACGCTGCCTCAAACATCGCTACTTCTCTTCCCTAGCGGATAGTGGTTGGTAAGGATGTCCCCGTACGCCTCAACCTCGGGGGACCGATCAAGCCCGCGGCGGTGTCGTACTGGCGCTCCCCGCAGCCACTTCAGGCACCGGCTGGTCGGCGCCGGCGTGATGTGGCTCGGCGATACCAGCCCAGGCAGCATCGGATGATGGTCGGGCCGAGGGCTCGATGTCATCGAGCATCGTGGTCTCGTCGAAGGGCTCCTCGCCCTGGAACACCCGGGTCGCTCGGGACCGGTCGAACTCACCGACCCACTTACCGATGATCACTGTCGCGACGGCGTTTCCGGCGAAGTTGGTCAATGCTCGAGCCTCGGACATGAACCGGTCGATGCCCACGACCAGGCCTACGCCGTCGACGAGCTCCGGCCGATGTGACTGCAGCCCGCCAGCGAGGACCGCCAGGCCGGCGCCGGTCACCCCGGCGGCGCCCTTGGAAGCGATGATCATGAAGACAAGCAGCGAGATTTGCTCGCTGATCGACAGCGGCATGTCCATCGCGTCCGCAATGAAGATCGAGGCCATTGTCAGGTAGATAGCTGTGCCATCGAGGTTGAATGAGTACCCGGTCGGCACGGTGATACCCACCACTGATCGGGAGACGCCCAGGTGCTCCATCTTCGCGATCAGTCGGGGGAGCGCGACCTCCGAGGACGATGTCGAAACGATCAGTAGGAATTCCCGCTTTAGATAGTTCAGCAGCTGGAAAATGCCGACCCCGGTGGTGGCTCGCAAGAGCAGGCCCAAAAGCACGATCACGAACAGCAGACATGTGATGTAGAAGGCGAGCATGACTTGTCCTAAAGCGATCAGCGCCTTCCAGCCGGTCGCGCCCACTACAGCAGCGATCGCACCGAACGCGCCGATCGGCGCCAACCACATGATCATGCTCATGACGCGGAACACCAGCCGCTCCAGATGCTTGACACCGCGGAGGATCGCCTCCCCACTGTGCCCCAGGACCTGCAAGGCGAAGCCAACCAGCAACGCGACGAACAGCGTCTGCAGCACCACCCCACTGGTCAGCGCCGAGAACAGAGTGGTTGGAATGATGGTCAACAGAAAGTCGGTGGTGCTCTCCGCCCCGCCGGCCTTCGCCTGAGCCTGCCCGGCCTGAGCCTGCGCCGGGCTCAGATGCAGCCCAGCCCCTGGCTGTATTAAGTTTCCGACTAGCAGACCGATGATCAGGGCGATCGTGGACATCACCAGGAAATAGCCCAAGGCCAATCCACCGACCTTGCCCACAGTCGCCGCCTTGCGAATGGAGCCGACGCCAAGCACGATCGTGCAAAAGATCACCGGGGAGATCAACATTCTCACCAGGTTTACGAACGCCGTGCCCAGCGGCCTGAGCGCGATACCAAAGCTCGGCCATAGGAAACCGACCAGGATGCCCGCCAGGACGGCGATGATGACTGCGATATACAGCCAGTGACTACGGTCCCGCTTGCGCGGTGGGGCTTCTGCTTGTGTTGCGACTGCGCTATCGGACATAAATCCTCCCAGCGGTAAGGAGTGGCGGCAGGGGGCGCATGCCACGTGACCCCGGCGGACGGGGTGCTCCTCTCGGATCCTGGCCGTTGGTGTGACCGGCGTCACGCTTCCGTTCGTCATCAATCTACAAAAGGCATACTCCGGTCGTCTATGCGCGAGTCGCTTAGACGTGGATTCCCGAAGTTACGGCTAGCTCAAGTGGAAGACTCTTAGTGAGCCTTTTCGCCCGCGGAGCGACACAGTCACACGCTTCTACGCGGGTTGGGACAGCCATCGCCAGCTGATGCATTTCGGCTGAACCCGCCGATACGCCCTGAGTACACCGCAACAAAGACTAATGTTGCGCTCCGCAGGTTGCGGCAATGCCGGGCGCGGCCGGTGGCTTCTCCCGATCGATGGAGGCCGAAATGGAGAGCAACGCTAGCCAAAGGCGCGGGCGCATCGTCGGGTTTGGTCAAGCTACCCCGCCGGCGTACGACCAAATCAAGCTGTGGCATGAGCACTATGCGAGCTACGTCAGTCATAACGGCGTGGCGGAGCGTGTGTGGCGCCGCGCCGAGGTTCGCACCCGTCATTTGACGGCCAGCCCGGTCCAGGACGATGTGTCTGACTGGAGTACGGCCCAGCGGATGCGACGATTCCTCGACGATGCGCTGCCCCTGGCCAAGGAGGCGGTAGGTAGCGCACTGGCGGCGGCCTCCCTCGTTCCAGAGGAGGTGGGCATGCTTGCCGCGGTCTCGTGCACCGGATACGCCAATCCAGGTCTGGACGTACATCTTGCCAAGGATTTAGGCATGGGCCCGGCAATGCGGCGGGTAGCCATCGGACACATGGGCTGCTATGCCGCAGTTCCTGGGCTAGCGGTGGCCAGCGACTACGTCGTCGCGCAGGGCCGACCGGCGGTGCTGGTCAGTGCGGAGCTGCCATCCCTGCATGTACAGCCGCCCCCGCATGACATCGAGCAGGCCGTTGCGCACGCACTCTTCGCCGACGCCTGCGCCGCCCTGGTGCTGGCCCCATCGCAAATTGCGGACCAGGGGCTCGACGTCATAGCCATCGAGACGCTTACCGACATCGGCTCGACGGCGGACATGACATGGGACATCACCAACCACGGGTTTCGCATGACCCTCTCCTCGCGAGTACCGGCGCTGGTGGCCCGTAACGTCCCTATGCTCGTCGACCGTCTGCTGACTGACCGCGGCCTTTCTCCTGATGATGTCCAGCATTGGGCAATTCACCCTGGCGGTCCGCGAATCATTGACAAGGTGCAGGAGGTCTTTTCCTTAAGCGATGATCAAGTCAACCGATCCCGCGACATCCTGGCTCGGTATGGGAATTGCTCTTCGGCGACGATCGTGCTGATCCTCGCCTCGGTGTGGCCCGTTCCCGTCGGGGAGTATGTCGTGGCTATAGCCTTCGGTCCAGGTCTGACCGTCACCGGTGCTCTCCTCCAAGGTGCGGCGGGAGTCAAGCCGACCCTTGCACCACCAAACTGATCACGTCGACCACTGCGATGCAGACGGCCGCGGCGAACGGTACCTTGCCGCGGCCGCACACCGCGACTACGGCGAGGAGCACACAGAGCCCGAAGGCAGCCCAAACCCAAACGCCGGTCCCAGTGCGCAATGCAACAACCGCGGAGGCGACAGTCAGCACCAGCGGCGCCAGCCAGCGCAGTCTGCGGCCTCCCAGGCGGTGAGGCAACCCATGTACGCCGGTCTGGGCGTCGTCGGCGAGATCCGGTAGCGCGTTCAGCAGGTGGGCTCCCACCCCGAGCAGGGCACCGGCCGCCATCATCCAGACAGGGGGCCACTGCGGGTCAGGAAGGGCAAGGGTGATCACGGCAGGAAGCGCGCCGAACGCGATCGCGTACGGCAGCCATGACCAGACGACACGCTTGAAACCAAGGTTGTAAGCCCAGCCTGAGCCGACAACCAACAGCAGGTGTACGGCCGCGGATGCCAGACCGCAGGCTAGAGACAGCACGAGGCAGCACGCCGCGGCCGCTGCAATGGCTCGCCGGACCAACGCCTCGGAGACCTCACCGCGAGCGACCGGTTTATCCGCGCGTCCCACCTGCTGGTCGCGGCCGGCGTCGATCAAGTCATTCGACCATCCGATGGTGAGCTGCCCTGCCGCAACGGCTCCGGTCACGACCAAGCCCGTTCGCAAACCATGTCCAACTGCTATCGCCAAGAGTGCGGTAAGCGCGGTGACTGCGACGGTCGGCCCGGGGTGGCTGGCCCGGAGCAATGCCGACAGCGCAGGCGGGATGGACCGCCAATTGCCTTTCAATCCGATACGGCTTGCCGATGGTCTTCTTGGCATCGACCATTGCTAGCGGATAATTCCGCCGAGCGGGTGCCGGCCCATTTGATGAAACAAGCCGCTCGCCGTTCTAGCCTCGGAGACCGGGATCTTTGCCTAGGGTGTCCGGGTGAGCCATCGTGCCCCCGGTTCCGCTATAACCACACTGGCTGAGGCGTGAACTCTCAACTTCTCTTCACCGCACTCGTGCTAGCCGTCGGCGTCGAACGGCTCGCGGAGCTGACCCTGTCCAAACGGCATGCTGCGTGGGCGTTCTCACGCGGAGGTAAGGAGTTCGGCCGCGGCCACTTCGCTCCAATGGTTGCGCTCCACACCGCTCTACTGGTGGGCGCACTGGCGGAGGTGTGGATGTTAGAGCGCCCCTTCCTGCCGACTCTCGGGTGGACAGCGTTGGCCATAGTCATTGCCTCGCAGAGCCTTCGCTGGTGGTGCATCGCCTCGCTCGGACGGCAGTGGAACACCCGCGTCATTGTGGTGCCGGGACTGCCACTGGTCAGCCGCGGCCCCTATCGAATACTGCGCCATCCCAACTACGTGGCTGTGGTGCTCGAAGGCGCGGCCCTGCCACTCGTGCACTCGGCTTGGCTCACAGCTGTTGGATTTACCGTCCTCAACGCAGCTGTGCTCACTAGGCGGATCCAGGTCGAAGAGGAGGCACTGGCCACTGTCGCTGGGAATGGAGCTTCGTTGCGATGAGGCGAGCGACGTTGCGATGAGGGGGGCCAGTGACGTGGTTGTGGTGGGCGGCGGCCCGGTGGGCCTCGCGGCTGCCATGTACGCGGTGCGCGGCAGCTTGTCGGTTGTCGTACTCGAGCCGCGAGAGGGCGCTGTCGACAAGGCCTGCGGTGAAGGTCTGATGCCCGGCGGCTTGCGTGCGCTGAGCGCCCTCGGAGTCAATCCCGTTGGCTGGGATCTGGTAGGCATCCGCTACGTCGGGCGCGGACGGCACGCCGAGGCTGAGTTCAGCGCTGGACTGGGCCGAGGCGTCCGCCGGACCGAGCTCCACACAGCACTGCGGTCGGCCGCAACAGCCGCCGGGGTGAAAATCCTCCCCTTGGCGGCATGCGAGGTCGTGCAGTCGTCGGAAGAGGTGCGCGTTCGAACGCAGGCGCCAGGCCAGATCCCTGGACCTGACGTCTATGGCCGCTTCCTTCTGGCAGCTGATGGCCTCCATTCGCCGACCCGTCGCGCGCTCGGCCTCCAGGTGTGCACCCGCGGACCACAGCGCTTCGGTCAGCGCCGGCACTACTGCTTACAGCCGTGGAGCAGTTATGTGGAGGTGCACTGGGGCAGCTACGGAGAGGCGTACGTCACGCCAGTCGGGCCAGATCTGGTTGGGGTTGCGATCCTCAGCGCGCGTCGGGTGGCGTTCGAGGAGCAGCTCGATGAGTTTCCGCGGCTGCGAGAACGCCTTGCTAACGCCTCCGCAGCGACACGAGTACGCGGAGCCGGCCCACTTAGGCAGCGAGTTGCCCGCCGAGTCGCTGGCAGGGTGCTGCTGATCGGTGATGCTGGGGGTTATGTCGACGCGCTTACCGGTGAGGGGATCTCGCTGGGGATGGCACAAGCACGGGCGGCGGTGTCAGCGGTGTGCGCCGATCGACCACAGGCCTACGAGCGTGCCTGGCGACAGGCCAGCTGGCGGTATGCCGCAATGACGCACGCCCTTGTGCACGCAACACGCCCAGCCTGGGCGCGGCGATCCATCGTTCCTGCCGCCGCGGCACTACCTATCGCGTTCCGCGCGGCGGTGCGAGAACTTGGGCGATCAAACTGAGCCGAGTCGCTGCATCGTGCACGCCGATGTTGGGGCCCGTTCCAGCCACCGGGGTACGGGCAGCCTGAACCTCGTAGCGCTCGTCGACTCGCGAGACCGTCGTGAAGAACTCGACGCCCAAGGTGCAGCTGATGTACGGCGGCGAGACTGACCCGATGTTCGTCGACAGCGCCGAAGCCTTCCACATTCCACCGTTCTGCGGCTGCCGGGACTGAACCACGATTCAGCACAGACCTATGGCAAGCCGGAAACTATCGCCGCGGCGCTGCGGCTGTTCTTCGCGCATGGAGCGACCTGACCGCCAAGGCCCGCGGGCCGAATCACTAGCGCCGGTCCGTCGAGCTGGATGAACTTGCCGCCGTCCGAAAACAGGTCGGCAGCTGCTGGCTCTAAGTGCGACTAGCACTCTGGCTCCCCGAACCTCGCATTTGCCGTCTCGTGATGGCTAAAAGGTGCTTGAGGTCCCGACTTGACCCTGTTTTGCCATCTGGAGATGGCTAGCGCTGCCTTCGAAGTCGATTCCGGCGCCGCAGCCGTCAAGCGCAAGCGGCCAGCCTGCGCGACCCTGACCTCGGTCGCCGGATGATTGGCTTCAATACCGAGCCACTTGATGGCACACATATCCCCCAGGAGGACATAGCTCGTGATCATCGGACTTCTCTGGCTACTGGGATCTCTACTCGTCGGCGAGGTCCTGGTGCGGCTCTTCGACGCTCCGGTTCCGGGCGCAATCGTCGGGATGGTGCTGTTCTTCATCGCGCTGCGCTGGCGCCACTCCAGCGACGACAGCCCTGTCGTGAGGGTTGGGCAGTATCTGCTCGACCACCTGCAGCTATTCTTCGTTCCCGCCGGAGTCGGCATTGTTGTCTACCTGCGAACAGTCCGCGACCACGCACTGCCGATTGCAGCAGGACTAATCGTCTCGTGGCTGCTAGGCCTGATTACCGTCGCCGGCGTCGTCACCGCCCTCTCCTGGCGGCGGGCCGACCCAGGCGGCGCAACTCCGGAGCCAATCGAGTGAGAGTCGAAGAGACCTGGGAATGGCTGCGAACCTCACCGCTGCTTTGGCTGTTTGTCACTGTTGCTGCGTACGAGTTCGGTCGTTGGCTGCGTAACCGAACCCAACATCCGCTTGCGCAGCCGACACTTGTGGCCATCGTGGTGTGTTGCATCTTGATTGAGTTACTGCACATCCCATACGCCGACTACTACTCGGCCACCAGCTTGATCACATTCCTCCTCGGCCCAGCCACCGTCGCATTAGCCGTACCGTTGCATCGCCAGTACCGCAGGTTGCATGACTTTCTGCTTCCCATGCTGGCTGGCCTGATCATCGGCGCGGTAGTCAGCGTCGGTTCGGGCATTCTTCTCGTCAAGTGGCTCGGCGGCGACGATGAGCTCGCGCGCACTATGGCGCCCAAGGCCGCCACCACACCAGTCTCGATCGCATTGGCCGACCGCCTCGGTGGAATCCCGGAGCTGGCCGCCGTGTTCGCAATTCTCGCCGGCATCCTCGGTGCCGTCGCCGGTCCCAGCGCGCTGCGCCTGATCCGCATTCGGGATCCCAGGACGCAAGGCCTTGCTGTCGGAGCGGTCTCCCACGGCATCGGAACCGCTCGCATGCTTCACGATGACCCCCTCGCGGGCGCGTTTTCCGGGCTGGCTATGTGTCTGACCGCAGTCGCAACCTGCCTGATTGTGCCGCTCCTCGCTGCCGTGGTGCTCTGAAGGGAACCAAGCGGGCCTCCTCCTTTGACCTCGCGATTTCTGACGTTGCTCTGACAAGGACTCGCGCTTCTGGCACCGTGACGGTGTATTTGGTCTGGCTGGGCTGGACTGCACTTCCTCTCCAAGCCTCCAGAGCCGCCCAAGCAAGAAGGAGTTCTAGATGAGTGCACTGAGGAAGACGGCTCTCGCGGCCGGGGTGTTCTACCTGCTCACCTTCGTCTCGATCCCAACCCTCTTTCTTTACGGTCAGGTACGGAACAATCCGACGTACATCCTCGGCCCAGGACCGGATACTGCCGTCCTCTTCGGCGGTGCCCTGGAGGTCATCGTGGCCCTCGCCGGGGTCGGCACCGCTGTCACGCTGTACACAGTGCTCAAGAGGCAGAACGAAGCGGCGGCGCTCGGCTTCGTTGGCTCGCGAGTTCTGGAGGGCGCCGGCATCCTCGCTGGCGTCGCCTGCCTGCTGACCATCGTGAGCTTGCGGCAGGCCGGAGCCGGAAACGCCGCGCTCGTCACCGGCCAGACCCTGGCCGTCCTGTACGGCCGAATCTTCCTCCTCTCACAAAGCCTCATGCCGATCGTGAACGACCTGTTGCTGGGCTTCTTGCTTTATCAATCGCGTCTGGTGCCGCGGGCGCTACCCCTGATCGCACTCATCGGAGCGCCCTTGCTCGCGGTTGGCACCATCGGGACGTTCTTCAACCTATGGGGAGGGGTGTCCTCAGTGTCGGCGCTCCTCGCACTGCCGGTCGCGGTATTTGAGTTTTCACTAGGGGTCTACCTCATCGTCAAAGGCTTCAAGCCCTCTCCTATTACCAACGCGTTGAGCGAGGCAGCGTCCTGACCGGTCCAGCGCTGGATCAGGACGCATGTGAGCCGGGGCGGATCTGCTGGAAGCAGTAGTAGATCGCGATCACGAAGTGGGCAACTAAGCAGGCCGGCGCGCTAATCAGGGCAATGCCGAGCGTCAGGACATACAGCCCGGTGCCGATGGCACTAAACCGCACGATAGATCCGCGTACCGCGGCGGCGTCCACGCCGTCGGCCAGGAGCGCCGGATGAAGCGCGATATAGGAGTAGAGCGCGGCGAATCCGCAGGACATGGCGAGCATGACGGCGGAGTACACGAGCGCGGCGCTGCGCGCATTGCCGTTACCGGCAAGCAGATACTCCGACAGCAACGCCGTAGCAAACGGAATCGCCACTACGCACATCAGCAGCAACAGGTTGAGGAACAATGCGCTGCGGTCCACCAGGCCCACCAGCTCGAACACCGCGTGGTGGTTGACCCAGATGATGCCGATGATCAGGAAGCTGGTCACATAGGCCGCATATGCCGGCCATTCATGCGCCAACGCGATCGCGAGCGGCTCTTGCAGCGCGTTGAGCGGCGGCACGTGTAGGTCAAGAACCAGCAAAGTCACGGCGATGGCGAGGACTCCGTCGCTGAACGCCTCCGTGCGGCCTGTCTGGGCCATGGCCACCGGTTGATATTGATCGTCCATGTGGAGCTGTATACCGGGCTGGGTAGCGCGACCCCAACTGCGGCGGGCGAGTGCCGATACTGAAGCTTGCTCGGACACTTCTGAGCGGCACAGTTACGGGTGCAGGCTGGTCGCCTCGCTTGAGGCTGACGCGGACCACATGAGATGGCCCGTCAGGGCGTCCGGGTGCTTGAGAAAGCGGGCCGAGCGACGTCGAACAGCGCGATGTCGTGCGGGGTTGTCCCGGTCTGTACGAGGTCGGCGACGATCTCGCCCACCACCGGCACGAACTTGAACCCGTGGCCGGAGAAGCCGCAGGCCAGCACCACCTGAGGTATGCCGCCGAGCGGGCCGAGCACGAACGCGTCGTCGGGCGCCGAGGCGTACATGCAGGTCGAGGCCTTCACCAGGCGTCCGCTGAGGTGGGGAAAGAGTTGGCGGGCGCGCTGCACCATCTCCTCGATTTCCTCGGCATGGATTGTGCGGTCGATGGTCTGCGGCGTGGTGGTTAGCCCGTGGTTTTGCCGGTAAGAGGCGAGCTTGAGCCCGCCGGCTGGCCCGTCGACCATCGGGAAGCCGTAGAGCTGCCCGTTACCGTCGGTCTCTTCGAGATAGACGGGGTGGCCCTCGACGTAGGCCTCGTACGGGACCTTGGCGGTGAAGTCCGGATCGAACCAGTAGAAGATCTGCCGCTCGACCACGATCGGCACCGGCTGCGGCAGCAACGTCGACACCCAGGCGCCGGGGGCCAGCACGAGCCGCTCCGCACCGTAGCGCCCCCGTGAGGTGACGACCTCCACGCCGCCGCCCGGGGTGGGCGCCCAGTGGGTGACCGGCTCGAAGAACCGCAGGTCGGCTCCCTCGCGACGGGCCAGGTCGACGTTGGCCAGCACCGTCTCCTCCGGACGGACGTAGCCGGCGTTCGCCTCGTAGAGGCCGAGCGCGTGCTCCGGCGGCCGCATCGTCGGGAAGCGGGCAGCGATCTCGGCAGCGTCGAGTACCTCATGCTCTAGGCCGTGCAGGCGCGCAGAGGCGAGGCTGCCGGTGAAGACAGGGCTTTGGGGGTCGCCGATGTAGATGCCGCCGCACAGCCGCAGCAGGTCCCGGCCCGACTCCTGTGCAAGCTCCTTCCAGCCCTCGTACGCACGGCGCAGCAACGGCACGTATGCCGGGCTCTCGTAGTAGGACTGACGCACGATCCGCGTGCCACCGTGCGCGGACCCCTGGTCGTGGGCGGGGCCGAAGGTCTCTAGCCCGAGGACCCGCATGCCTCGGGCGGCGAGTGTCCCGGCGGCCGCCCCTCCCATCGACCCGAGGCCGACGACCAGAACGTCGTAGCTGCCGTCCAGCCTTGCCATTTCCGCAGGGTAGCGGCGCTGGCGCCGCGGTCAACGGTGAGGCACCGTTGTCAGCCGAGTGGCAGGGTGCAACGATGCGCATGTGACCGCCTCGAGAGACGCTATTGAGCTGCTCGTGGTGGCCAACGACGAGTTCGCACGGCGGCTGCGACTCGTCGGACCCGGCGACTGGCGGCGACCAACGCCGTGTTCGGAGTGGGACGTGCGCGCGCTCGTCAATCACGTCGTCGGCGCCAACGTTCGCTACCAGCTGTTGTTACACGGGGCGCCGACCGAACAGGTCGAAGCGACACGCACGGTTGATCATCTTGGCGATGACGCGCTGGCGTCGTTTGTCGCGACCGCCGATGGCGTTGTCGCGTGCTTTCGGGAGGACGGTGCGCTGGGCCGCGTCGTATCTCACGCGACTGGGGATAGGAGCGGCCGCGAACTGTTGTCGATGCGAATCCTCGACGCCGCGATCCACGGCTGGGATCTCGCCCGCGCGATCGGCGCGGAGGAGACCCTCGATGACGACGTCGTGGCCTTCCTCCTCGCATACACGGCCGATCTCGATCTGGGCCCTCAGCAACGTGCGTTCGCACCAGCGGACGCCGACCTGCCCCGCAACGCGTCACGACAAGATCAACTACTCCACCGGCTGGGCCGCCACCCGAACATCACCGAGGAGGTCCGATGACCGATACCGAGCAGTTCCTCGACGAGATGATGCCGCGCATTCACCAGGCCGAGACGGCGCTGCACAACGGCGACGCCGGTCCACGCTTGGAGATGTGGTCGCACACCGATCCAGTCACCGTCTTCGGGGCTGCTTTGAGTCCGATCGGGTGGGCCGAGGTCGGGCCGATGTTCGAGAAGCTCGCGTCGCGCTTCTCCAACTGCAGCTCATGCGAGTGGGAAGTGGTTGCCGCCGACGTAGGTGAAGACTTCGCGTATCTGCTCGCGATCGAACGGACCACCGCGTCGGTAGCAGGCTCCGAACCGACGCCGTACATGCTCCGCAGCACGACGATCTTTCGTCGCGAGAACGGCGAGTGGAAGATCGTGCATCGTCATGCCGATCCGATCGACGACTCCGCAGAGTTGCTCGCCGGTTTGCACCGCAATTGATAAACGCCACGGCGCAGATTCGCGCCGCTTGCCTTATCAGCCTTGTCACGACCCAGCGCCACCCCGGTACGCCGGTTTGTAAGCGATCCGACACCCCGCACCAGACATATCGGTACCTCCGGGACCGATGAGTTGCCGGCCCAGGCCTAGTCGATTGGTGCATGACAACCGGAAAGATTGACCCGAGGTACGGCGACGCTTCAGCCACCGCACCAGCGTGGGATGAGATCGAGCGCCTCCTCGCTGACGCTCAGCTCTATTGGATCATCACCGTTCGCACGGACGGCCGTCCACATGCGGTACCGCTCGTGGGCGTCTGGCACGACGGCGCGTTCGCCTTCTGTACCGGTCCGGAGGAGCAGAAGCAGCGCAACCTGGACGCCAATGAGCACGTCGCGGTGACGACCGGTACCACCGGCGCGAGCGGGTGGAATGTCGGTAAGGACATTGTCGTCGAGGGCTCAGCACTGCGGGTGACAGCCGCCGAGTCGCTACAGGAGCTGGCTGCCGCGTGGTTTGCCAAGTACGGCGAGGACTGGAAGTTCGCGGTCCGCGGCGAGGAGTTCGTCGAACTGAGCCATTCCGGCGGAAGTACGGAGGGAGGCGCCTGGGTCTATCGGGTGAAGCCAGCCAAGGTCATCGCGTTCGGCGACCCGCACGGCCAGACCACCTACCGCTTCTGAGATTCACACCACTCAGGATGGGGAGTACCCTCCGGCAGCGCGCATAGAACTGCCTGACGTCCAGCAAGGCAGACGGGCCAGGCTCCTCTCGGAGGTACAAAATGGACTATGGCAGAGATCACGGTGCGGGTGCTGGACGAGTCTGACTGGTCGCTGTACCGCGACGTCCGGTTGCGCGCGTTGGAGGAGTCTCCCGGTTCATTTACCGCCCCTTTGGCCGAGGAAGCCGGCCGTGACGAGGAGTTCTGGCTGGCCCGGATAACGCAATCGCACCGGCTGCTGGCCGAACGAGACTCGGTACCACAGGGAATCGTCAGCCTCGGACCTTACGAGCAAGAGCCGTCAGCCGGAGAGGTCTTCGGCTTGTACGTCGTCCCAGGGGCACGAGGTACCGGGGTCTCCTGGCGTCTCGTCGAGGCCGCAGCGGGTCTGGCGGCCCAACAGGGTTACCTGCAGCTTTATTACTGGGTAGGAACCGACAACGGGCGGGCGATCGGCTTTGCTCAGAATTTCGGGTTCCGCACCACCGATTACCGTCGCCCATCACGCGGCTCCGATCCCCAACCGGGTGAGGAGATTGCCATGGTGCTGTCCCTGGAGCCCGACACCACCCTGGCGCCGAACCCGACCGGCGGGAAGGCAACCACGCGCGAAGGCCCGCTCATCTGAGACCTGGCCGGACGGCAGCCGCTGGTCCCGAAGGGTTGTGTTGGCTGGCAGGAAGGTCCCTCTCAGGACAACTGAAAGGGAACGCGCTAACGAGCGGCCGGCAGCTTGTGGTGGCCGCTGTCATCGGTCGACGAGTCCATCCCACGACCACTGTGGAATGGACAGCCCGTCCGGGACATCCTCGGCCGACCGGTGGTAGCGAGACATCGTGGTCAGGGTTGTCCAGGCGAAGTAGTCATGTAGGACCTGTCGGAGCCGTTCGTCGCGGTCCAGGCTGACGTCGACGAGCGCTTGATCGAAGCAGTCGATCGCTCGACGGTCCATCTCCTGGTGCGGACCGTTGCCGCTATGCAGCCGCACCACCGAAGTTTGGTCACCGTAGCGCCCCGAATACGTCGTTGGGCCCCCGAGCGCCTCCGCCCAGTAGGCAGCGAGCCGCTGATTGTGGTCGGGATGGAACCCATGGCTGAATGCGTGGCTGACCACTTCATCAGCCATCACCCTGGCATGCCATGCGTTGGCCAGGCGCAGCAGACCGTCAGGACCACCGGCGGCCTCGTACACCGTCTGCATGTTCCAACGATGGCACACGTTTGTGGACCCAGGGCAGACGTGCTCACCAGACACAGACTGCGATCTGGTGCTGTCTGGGCCACTGATTCCTCCGGCGGAAGACATTCGTAAGGTGAACCGAAACCCACCCCGCCGGAGAAGACATCTCCTACCGAGTCACAGGAGGGTTCGCCCGTGTGCCCAGACTTAACTACTGATAAAGCGCGGCCAGGGGCGGATGGCAGGTAGCGAGACTATAACTCCGACCGCACTGCGGGTCACCATGATTTTCCGACACGAGGGAGATACCTGGAGAGTTGTACACCGCCACGCCGACACGATCCTCACCTCTCGACCGATCACCACAACTATTGAGACTTAGGATGGGCCGTCTGCCACGCTGCCTGACTCTCTTTGGGTTCAGGGCTTCTGGCACTGAGCGATGAGAATGCGCGAGACGTCATCGCCGGCCTCGGCGAAGGGCGCCGACCTGACCACCCACTTCAGTACTCACATGTCGCCCGGATCATCGAGGAGCGGATGTTCAACCTTTAAGCTGGCGGGAGCCCGCATGTGCCACGCGTCGGTGACCAGTTCGCGCAGCCTTGTGATGTCTATCGCTTCCAACCGGACCATCACCAGCGGCGCCCCGTCGTATCCGGAGGTGGTGAAGAACACCTCCGGTTCGCTGAACAGCAGCGCCTGCTTCTCCGCCTCATCGCCCACGTACAGGACGGCGATGTCGATGCGGATGACCCGCCTCCGACCCGGAATGTACTCCGGATATGACCAGACGAACCCGCGATTACCGACTCGGAAGTCGAAACCGTCGCTGTCAATCTCCACCGTATGCGGGAGGCTCATTGCGATCCGCCGAACATCGTCGGCATTAACCACGCAGACCACCGTCTGGCCTCGTTCGGTTCACTCAGATGATGCTAGGACGACCACTGTCTGATCGCCTTGAGACAGCTGGTGGCAACTAGCTTGCTCAGTCAAGATCCTTGAAGCAGATCCTTCTAGCCCGCTCGCCGCTCCGGCGTCTCATCCGCGTTGTTGGCCTCGAGCGTCTCGTCGACATAGCTGTCAGCGAGCTCCCTGGAATAGTTGTCAGCGAGCTCCTTGGAGAGGCGTTTCGTCCGCTCCTTCATCGCGTCGACGTCCTCCGGCGATGCGGCGGCCCATTCGGCCCTTATGCGATCGTTGAAGTCCTGGACCTCAACGCGGAAATCGTCCCGCATCCTCGCGCGAGCCTCCTCGGCAGCGTTCCGGAACTTCCTCACCGCGTTGTCGACGATCCGCCGCTCGAGCAGCACGACGATGCCGACGAGCAGCAGGGTGGTCCCGACATTGACGAATACCCCGGCCAGGTAGTTCATGCGACCGGCCGGCGCCGCGACGAACCACCCGACGAGAATGGCCACGACGCCCGATGTAATACAGCCGAAGAACCAACCCCAGCGGATGTGGAAGCCAGGTGATCGTGTTTTAGAGGCGGTCACCTCGGCCGGTTCGGTAGTCACCATTCCAGCTTCGGTGCGTGATTCCCACGCGTCAAACGTGGCATCCACCGTTTGTTGCATTCCCGAATCCCGAATCGTGGGGGTCGGCATCGCGGCGTACGTCCTGCGTTCACCGGGCTATTGGGTCCCAGCCGCGCAGGTGGCTGACGGATTGGCGGTACTCCCACTCGATGGCGTCTTTGAGTAGATGGGCCAGCTGCCCGCCACTGGTGATGCCGGCAATGTCGGCGACCCCGCGGCGGGTGCCGACCGAGACAACGAACCCTTTGTCGTGGAAGGTGAACTCTTCCAGCGGACGGTCCTTCAACTCCGCGTCCAGGTTGCGGGCCACGGTTTCGCCCTCTTCCAGCGCCACCTGCGCCAGTGGCGGCAGCACATGGCCGCTGCGCGGATCGACCACCGAGGCAAGGTCACCGGCGACGTAGATCTCCGGGTGGTCCAGTGCGCGCAAGTACCGGTCGACCTTGACGCGGCCATTGTGGCCGGTCGGCAACCCCGAATTGGCGACAAGCTCGGGTGCTTTCACCCCGCCCGCCCAGACGAACACACCACCCTCCACCAGCTGGCCATCCTTGAGCCGGAAGCCCTCCTCGGTTGCGGCGGCGATCGCCGCATTGGTGCGGACGGACACCCCAAGGTCAGAAAGGATTCTGCTCGCCTTGTTGATCAGCTGGGGGGAGGAGCCGGCCAGGATGGTGGGGCCCGCCTCAACGAGCGACACGGCCGGCCGGTCAGGCGCCAGGCCGTGCCGGCTGGCTTCTTCAGGCAGCATCTCGGCCAGCTCGCCGGCCAGTTCGACACCGGTGGCGCCACCGCCTCCGACCACCACGGTTGCCAGGCAGCGCTGCCGCTCCGGGTCGCTGGCGGCCGCGGCAGCCGTGAGCGCTGTCATGACTGCTGCCCACACCCGCTCGGCGTCGCTGGCGGAGTACAGCGAGAGCGCGCGCTGGCCCAGGCCGGGGATGGCGAAGTCGTTGGGCCGGCTGCCGAGCGCCAGCACCAGCCGCCTCCAGGGGATCGGTCCAACCTCGGTGAGCAGCCGTCGGCCGGCCAGGTCGAAACCACTGATCTCGGTCCGGATGAAACGGACTCGCTTGGCTAACAAATCCTGGAGCGGGATGCGTACTGCGTCGGCGGCGCGGGTGCCGCCCGCGACCCGGGGCAATTCAGTGAGCACCTGGTGGTAGTCATGCCGGTCGACCAGGGTCAGCTCTACCCCTGGGTTGTCGCGCAGCTTGGCCGTCAGGCGCAAGGCGACATGCAACCCGGCATAGCCGGCGCCAGCTACCACGATCTCACCGCTGTTCTCAGCGCTGGACACATTCACGTCGTCCTCCATAGTGTCTTGCCTCCCTTACGGCGATGATGGCTACTGGCTAGCCACATCATCTCTTGGGCAAACGGGGCGCTGGGCTTTCCTTCTTGCCGGACAGCGAGCCCAGCGCATGGATGCTGGTGCAGCTCAGCTTCGGGAGACGAGCTGATCACCGCTATCACCGTGGAAGGCCACAGCAAGTCTCAGTTGCGCAGGATTACGGCACCCGGTTTTGGGTGCAGGCCCTGGTGAAGGACATCCGCCCGGGTCGCGCAGGTGGCAGGGTCATGAAGCGCTGACGGTCTGTCCTAGGCTGCCGATGAGCCTGCCCGTTGATCACCGTGGGCCCTTCGAACCGGACACGCAGATTGCCGAGCGGGTCGATGGGGCGAGCCGCCCTCGAACTTAAACTCGTCCGCAGAGGGATGCGGTCATTGGGAACCGGCGAGCAGGGCGCGGCTGGATGAGATATCTGTCGTGATGAAGTCCACCTTGAGCTGCTTCAGCGTTCGGGCTGGGCGGGGTTCGATCCGGCGATTACGAGTTCGGGGTCTTGGTTTATTCGGCGGTATTGGCCGGGGGTTATGCCGTATTCCCGGCGGAACTGGCGATTGAAGTTGGACAAGTTCTGATAGCCGGTTCGATGACAGATTGTGGAGATGGGTTCATCGGTGTTCTCCAGGAGCTGGCAGGCGCGTGCGAGGCGCAGTTTGCGGACGGTGTCGCTGAAGTTTTGGCCGGCTGCTCGGCGGAAGTAACGGGAGAAGCTGGATTCAGACATCGCGGCTCGGGCAGCGACGTCGGCCAGTGTGATCTCGCATGCACTGTTGCTGAAGATGTAGTTGAGCGCGTCGTCGATAAGGTCGTCGGTCCCGCCTTTGTCCAGGGGCGGTATCCAGGGGCGGGCCAAGAGCTGGGCTTCCTCGGGTGGGGCGGCGCTGAGGATGTCAAGCAGGCCCAGAATGTGGTGGAGGCGGTCGATTCCAGCGCTGTCGCCGATCGCAACCAACTCCGAAGCGGCAGCCGCGGCTGTTGGTCCGGTGAACTCGATGCCGCGCGCGGCTCGATCAAGAAGGGGGTCGATGGCTCGCAGCTCGGGTAACAGTTGCTGGCAATCACGGATCCACTGCGGGTGGAACTGGAAGACGACATCCCGGTTGCTGATGTGCTCGCCCTCGCTGACATCGCTGATCCAGTCGTGGGGCAGGTTCGAACCGACCAGAACGAGGTTGCCAGCCCTGAAGCGGCCGATGTGGTCTCCGACGATGGACCGGCCGGTTCCGTGCTGGATCAGGTGGATCTCGAACTCGGGATGGTAGTGCCAGCGGCAGTAGGGGCCGGGGTAGCCATGCGTGTGCCAGCGGGCCGATGTGCCAGGCATGGTCGGCACGAGCTCGCGCGCGGCAGGCTTTCCGACGACACGGCTGGCTTGAACCACTGATTTCCGCATACGCACCATTCTGATCTTCTATCACGTCCGGCGAGCATCAGGGCTTTGAGATGGTGCAAGAAAGTATCAGTAGTTGCCTTCCCAGGCGCTAGAGGCGGTCCACAACCGTACCTAGGCTTCAGGACCAGCGGCGTCTCGTGCCCGAGGCGCCCGTCGTCTACATGTCGAAGGAGACGCCGATGTTAAACCCCAGTGCAGTGCTGTACGGACCGCAGGACGTGCGGATCGAGGACCGCCCGGTCCCGAAACTGGCCCCTGGTCAAGTGTTGGTCGAAATTGCTGCCATCGGGATCTGCGGTTCAGATGTCCACTACTACGAGCACGGTCGCATCGGCGAGTATGTCGTGCGTGATCCGATGATCATCGGTCACGAGTCCGCCGGGACGATAGTCGAGGTCGGCGACGGCGTCGACCGTAACAGGGTCGGCGAGCTCGTTGCGCTTGAGCCGGGCGTGCCGTGCCGAACCTGCACGCAATGCCTGCAGGGCCGCTATAACCTATGCCCGCGGGTTGTCTTCTTCGCCACTCCGCCTGTGGACGGGTCGATCAGCCGCTATGTAACCATTGACGCTGCCTTCGCCCATCCTGCCCCGCCTGGGCTGACGGCTGAACAGGCCGCGATGGCTGAACCGGTGTCGGTTGGGATCTGGGCTGCGCGCAAGAGCGCCCTAACCGGCGGCGACCGAGTTCTGATCACTGGCGCCGGCCCGATCGGGCTCCTGGCAGGCCAGGTTGCGCGGGCGCTGGGCGCCGAGACCCCGGTGATCACCGACCTCAGCGACTTCCGGCTTGCCCGAGCACGCGACCTCGGCTTGCGGACCGCGGAGGCCGGAACCCCGGTAACGGAGGAGTTCGACGTGCTGCTGGAATGCTCTGGCGCACCCGCCGCTCTCAGCGAGGGAATGCGAGCGCTGGCCCCGGCTGGCCGGGTCGCCTTGGTCGGGATGGGCGCTGACACCGTGACTTTGGATGTAGCCCTCGTGCAGGGACGAGAACTCTCCGTCACCGGCGTGTTCCGCTACGCCAACACCTATCCGCTGGCCCTCCAGCTGATCAGCAGCGGCGCGATCAACGTGACTGACGTCATCACCCACCGCTTCGCTCTCGAAGAGACCGAACGTGCCCTAACGATCAGCCGAAAAGACCCCAACTCTCTGAAAGCCATGGTCCACACCGCCCACCGCACCCAGGCGCGCGAGTCGGCATGACTCACACGCGATCTGGAAATACCCGGCTATGACGGCAAAGGACGACCCGGACGTGCTGAGCCCCGGGATGCCTCCAGGGCGCGGCTATGAGGTGCGAGCAAAGTTCGACCAGTTTGTTCTTCGCGGCGACCTAGTCGCCGACCTCGCCGGAAACTCAAGCCACCGCCTCCTTGAGTTCCAACCCGAGGTGACCATCAATACCAAAGGGCAAGTGGAGTTGCATCTCACCGTCCCGGGATCCGACGTCTGGACCTCACTGCTGACCGCCATGGCCGTGATTCGGCAGTCGGGCTACGCGCCAATCGCCGTCCTGGTCTTGGACAATTCAGAATCGACAACCACCCGCATGGCTTCAGATAAAAGGCCTACCAAGAATCGCTGATGGGCTCCATCTTGGCTTTGGCAGAACCTTGCAGCCGACAATGTAATCACAGGATTTTGCAATCGCCTTCAGTCAAGGAAGTGGCCCCTCCCACGCCTTCCCAGTGCCGGCCTCGAGATCCACACTCGACCACCGCAGGGCCAGCGTCGGCCGGCTGTACTCATGCTTGCTTCCTTCCCTTAACGGTGGCCGGCAATAGGCCGGCCTTGCGTGCGCGCGAGACGTACTCAACACCCATGCGCTGGGAGACCTGGAAGTGATGCTCGACGGCTCTAGTGGGTGCGCCGTGGATGTTCGCCCGGTAGATCTCGGCCACTTTCTCCAGCAGCGCCGGAGTGATGTCACGCTTCCGGCCGCCCCGCAGACCGCGAGCAACGCGCAGGAATGACGGCACTATCCCGTTCTCGGTCTCCTCGGTGCTATAGAGCTCCAGCCCGTAGGTCTCGATGCTCTCGGCGGGTGCGTCCGTGCCCTTGTACAGGTAGGGGAATTGCCCGTAGCCGAGTGTGAACATTGCCACGAAGTCCTCAAGCAGCGCCGTGATCTGGACCTCGCGAAGATCTGACTGGCGTATGCCACGGGCGTCTGGGTCGGTGCTGATAAAGCGCAGCTCAGCGAGCTTGGACCGGTTCTCATCGACCTCGACACGGGCGTAGATTTCCGGTTCGCCCTTGCCACCGGTCTCGATTTCCAGCCGAGCCGGCACCAGGTGGCTTTCAAGCCGAACCATTGGCCCATACAAGCGCACGCGCACCTCTGGGCCGTCATCGGTTGTGAGGGTGGTCCACTCTCTTAACGGAGTGGGCTCGTCGGCCTCGAAATTCTCGGCGTTCTCTGTCATTCCCAAACCTTCTAAAGCGTACGAGTAGGAATGTTGCCTAGTCTGCTGCCTTCCTACCGACCTGACAAGTGCCGAGAATTTCAGGGCGAGTCCTGCGGCCCGGCGGGCTGCTGCTCGCACCGTCGCGATCGGCTTACGGGAAGGGGTCAACGTCCGCTGGCGGGGCTGCACCTGCCTCTCACATCCGTGACCCATCCTGGGTGCCAATACGCTCGCGGTGGTCCACCTGTGCTGGCGATTTGGTCCAGAAGCGACGGTTGAAGACCAGCAAGCCAATGGCGACCAAGCACCAGACCAGGCTGTAGAGCCAGGTCATCCGGGTCGTGTCGGTACCGGGCTGCCACAGGGTGCTGGTCTGGATGGCGCCTTCGGTCGCGTGCGCGATAAGTGTGAGCAGCGCGCTGCCTGAGGCGTGGTTGAACAGCCAGGCGTACCAGAAGGTGACGGCGACGGTGGCCGTGGCCTCGATTGGGCTGGATCCGAATTGGGGCATGACGAAGAACGGGATATGCCAGATGGTGATCCCGATGGCCATCAGCGCCGTGGCGGCTAGTGGTGTCCGGGTGGTCTGCAGCTTGGGCTGAGCCCAGCCCCGGAAGCTCGCCTCCTCGGGAAGCTGGGCGTTGAGGGGGTTGACAATATTGATGCCAATCGCCATCGGCAGGCCGTACCAGACTCTGAACTCGGCGATCTCCGGGACGGGTGCGCCCAAAGCGGTGTTCAGCCATATTGATGCGAACGTGACCGACAGTGGCACGCCGAGCGCGAGCGCGTACCAGATCCAGCTGACCCGCCAGCGGATCAGCCGTGACCCGATGGCTCGCAGCCCGGCGACGCCCTCGGTCAGGGACACCACGATCAATGCCGCGACTAGGACACCGGGGGCGAAGAAGCTCTGCCAGAAAATCGCGGTCCAGCTCAGGACGTAGGCGAGGAGAAAGAAGGTGATGACGGGATGTCGACGGACCACAGACATGACAGCCTTTCTGTCCTTAGGCCCTTGTTGACCCAATCTCACGATCGCGGGCAAGCGCTTCGAAGCTCTAGCTGGCACACCCCCGAACCGCAGGGCGGGTTTCTACCATGACATCCCAGGCTGCCGACCACGGTCGCCGCGAGGACGATGGCGAGGCCGTCGCGGCCGAGCACATGCCCCAGCAGGACCGCGAGCGGGGCGAGCAAGCGATCAACAGCCACGAGACCCACCGCTTCAGAGCGAACCACTCTGCCGCTTCGATAATCAGACCTGCGATGAGACCGCCGACCAGCGCCGCCCCCAGGCATCCAGTCCGTCCACGACCAGATCGGCAAGGTACCCACCGATCGGGAAGCTGAGCAGCATTGCAACTGGCCAGACCCAAAGTCGTCCTGCACCGGAACGTCGCCTTGAACGCATGGGCGGAAAGCGACAGCTGCGCCTGGCTGACCCGCTGACCGCGCGCGGAGAGAGCTGCCCACGGCGCTGACCAAGACCACAAACATCAGACCAGGATTCCCACTGAGCGTTCGGCATTTTGAGTAGCCAAGCTCGTGACGCCGCAAGGATGATTCTTGTGGTTCAGTGTGGCGTTGTCGCGGCTAGCGCGCCGATGCCGACTGTCCGGTCGTGCCGGATTAGCCAGACACCGAGCGCCGCTACCGCTAGCCCGAGGGGAACACCCCAGGGAGGCATGGCGGCCATGAACCCGATTAAGCCGGCGACCCCGAGTGCAATCGATAACCCGACGGGAAAGACCCGGGCTCGCCACGAGGCGATGCCGAACAGGGCCCACCCCAGCGCGAACAACACGACGGTGACCAGCCACGCCTTGACCAGGGAGCTTCCGGTCCGATCCGCGCTGAACACTTCCCGTGTCACCCGGGCGATCCACGGAGAGGCGAAAACCCTCAAACCACATGTCGCCAGCCAAGGCCACCGTGCCGGTGACCGCGATGCAGAAGGCGACCGCTCCGAACACTCCCGCCTCCTGGGCCTCCCGCCAGTACAACGCCACCAAGGCAATCACCATCAGCGGGAAGGTGATGGCATACGCGGCGCTCAACAGCCGAAACGCCGGGTCTAGCATCATCCTCACAAGATCGCTGCGATCCATGACCACGAACTGACCGACATGGGCGACAGCGAACAAGCCACCGGCAATCACAGCGATCGGCCCGGCATGGGTACTGAGCGGCGACTCGGACACGAGAACCTCCCTTAAAGAAATCCCGTCTTGGAGGCGGATAAAGTCGGCCCACCTCCACCCTCACGACCGCCGCTGCTAAGCGCAAGGCGTGCCGCAGTGGAAGCCGAGGCAGCCTTCGCGTCGAGCCGGCTCCCAAATGGAAAGCTGAGGTCGACGGACAACCCCGCGAGGCGGCTGAACTGGGACATCGGCTGGACACTATGACCGAATCTATCGAGGATCTGCCGGCGACGATCACCGCTCGGTGACTCAATCCTCGACCACTTATTCGCCGCGCCCTGACAAAGTCTGCTCGGCGGCACATTCAGAAATCCGCACCCCGAGGTACCTCCCTCATCACACGGGCACTTTCGCCTGAGACGGGCAGCGCACGGCTGTGACTTTGTCAGTACGCAGGAACTTCGCCTCCCGCAGAGGCGCACACCCGAGGAGAACGCCCAAGCCGCAGAAGGAGGTACAGTGGCCCACTGATCACAGCTTGACAGCTGGTCGGCGAAATAGCCTAAGGACAGCTGGAACGGACATCGGCCAGACAGCTGGCATGGACACCGAGGCCGGGGGCTGGCTAAGCCACTTGGGAGACAGCTCATCATGACTGCCGACTGGACCCAGTTGGCCCCGTCGCGCCTCATGGCGGATATGGCTGCCCAGTTCGCCGAACTTGCCCGTGCTATGACCGACGGCCACACAGCTGGGTTGCAACCCAACCAGGTGGTCGATTTTGCGATCCGAGGCGTCCCTGGCGCCGAACACGCCGCTATCTCTATGGTTCGAGGTGGCGCTCGACCCAAGACCATTGCCAGCACTGATGATCTCGCATTCCGGGTAGATGCGCTGCAATACGACAGCGGCGAGGGACCGTGCATGCAAGCCCTCGCCGAAAATGACGTGGTGTTGGCCAACAACCTCCCCGAAGACCAACGATGGCCTCGCTTCGCTCCTCAAGCAGTCGCAGTGACGGGCGTACGCAGCATGCTCAGCCTTCGCTTGTTTCTTACTCGCGACCGCCAGGGTGCTCTGAACTTCTACGCGGCGCAACCCGAAGCCTTCGAAGCAGAGGCCATCCCGCTCGCCGCGATCTTCGCTTCGTACACCTCGCTCACGCTGCTCAACATCGTGCACGAGAAGGAAATCTTCGACCTCGAACGGGCGGTGGAGAGTAACCGCGAGATCGGTGTCGCCATGGGCATCTTGATGGCGCGTGAGATGTGCAGCCAATCGCAGGCCTTCAACCGACTGCGCACTGCCAGCCAGCAGCTGAACCGCAAACTTCGTGACATCGCCGACGACGTGAAGCGAACGGGTCAACTACCGGTCCGGGTACCGTTCCGCCAACGAAGCCGGACGGCCTAGCCCCCTCGCCGCCGGATCTTAAAACAGGGGTAGATGTGTCGCTCCGAGGTCCGATCGGAGCGTAAGTCTCATGCCGGCAAGGAGACCACGAGCGTTGGCGCGCTTCTGCGGACGTCGTTCTTCAAGATCGCGATGATCTCAAACACAGTTAGACGCCCACCAGGCCGTCCAAGACGGCGCAGGCGGAAAAGCACCGATCCACGCGCAGCGGAACCGACACGCTCCATGGCTTCTACGTTGACGGTCGCTTAGCAGCACGAAGGCATCGTCTACGCCATTTCCGGGATCCGTTCGTGCGCCGCAACGCTTGTGGTTCGTCAATGCCGTGACACTGTGGGACAAGGGCGATGGAGCGTCCGCCGAGCACTGCTGCCGCTTCATTGAGCCAGGTCGCGCCTTGCTCGGCGAGGGATCGGGGTTCGTGTTTGGCGTCGCGGGTCTCGAAGGTCGCCTGCTGAGCCAGCTGCAGCGCCTCGACCGGGGTCGGCGGCCGGCCATGATCTTCTCGGACTTGAATCGCGATTTCACCGCAGCGGACGTTGATGCTGCTGCGGCGGGTCTACTGCGCTCAACACTGCGACCGGGAAGCTGGCCGAATACGGAAGGACCAGTGTCCCGCAGGCACGACCGGGACGGCTGCTTCTCAGCCGACCCGGCCTAAATGTTGGCCCTCCTAGGCAAGAACAACACCTGGGTGGACCATACCCGCAGCCGGGATGAGCACACAGGTCCTCCTGGCGCTGTCTGGGAATTAGGTAAAGGGTAGGTCTGATAGACGGGTTCGCGGTCTGCATTGGTTGCCATGATGCAGAACGCGAGCTTGTGTTTGGCTGGTCAGTATGGCTGATGATGTGACCGAGCTGGTCTATAAGGGTCCGCCAGCGTTTGCCGGTTTGCTGGCGCAGATGCTGAGAGACGAAGGGCTATCCGTCAGCTACGGACCGCCAGAGGAAAACACAGACCTGGAAAACACAGACCTCGATGGACCAATGCAGTTAGCTACCGTCGTCTTGTTGGTGACTGGTCCTCTGGCGCCCGGGATTTGGAAGGCAATCAAGAAGTTCAAGGAATGGGCCACCAAACGGGCCGTCCCCGTGGCGGTCCAGGGTCCCGCCGAGCTGGAGCAATCCACTGAAGAACGTTTGGCGACATTGGACCGGCTTCTAAAGCAAGGAACAATCACTGAGGAGGAGCACGGTGAGCAGCGGACGCGGATCCTGGGAGAGCTCTAATGCTGGCCCAATCGAACCTTGATTCGATACGTGAGCTCCTAACGGCGCGTCCGACTGAAGCTGACTTCCGCCGGCGCTACCGGAGCTCGGGCCTGCCGTCTGACCGAGTACTAGATCGACGTCCACATCACCGGGACCATGCTCAGAGATGTCGTGAGGAAGGTTTAAGTTCGGGATACCTCCGGCGAGGACACCTCTCAAAATAGTGGCCTACCCGGCCGCCCACCATCACTTCACGACGCGGAATGTAATTGACATCCGCGTACCCACATCACATGCTGAGCATCACGGGGGCGCGTCATTCTGATCATGACCCGGCCGCCGCAGCGCAGTCTGACGGGCCTCAGTTGACGGCCACAAACCCACCGCCTCACGAGCTCTCGAGGTGATCCTCTCCACGACAGTCGAAGGCTCGCTGCGGCGATAGGTGATCCGCTCGGGCCACTTCACAATCAGATATTCCACATCCAGAGCACGGAGCGCCGCCGTCAGATCCTGCCGGGTCAGGCCGAGTTCGTTGATCAACTGGTCGGTGTCTACTGGAACGCTGCTCCGCTCTAGTTTCCCTGCTATGGCAGTTAGCACTGGAAGATCCCGTGAGTACCAGGTGTCATTGAGCACTGTTTCGACCTCCTACAGTCTTCGCCGGGCCGAACAATAGCTTGTGCGCAGCCCGCATCCGTTGAGGCAGCGGCACCTCCCTGGCCGCCGGCAGCACCGTCGGCGGAACCGTGGCCCGACATACGCCACTGACGACAATGCTGGCGCTGAAGGCCAACCCACAGCATCCAAACCAGCTGAGACGCCGAAGAACCGGCCTCGTGGTAGCCATGCGACGGACAGCCGGAGCCGCTTGAGCTGCCGGTCGGTCTGGCCAAAGCCGCACCACCTGGCTGCTGCCGGCACTGACTATGTTGTGCGCTTATCCCGGCCCGCGCTGGCGATGCTGCTGCCCTCCAGATCAGCGGAGGATCTGTATGTCGGCTGATGGCAGTCCGATCAACCAGCTGAGCGCGGTGCGTCGAGTGTTGGTGTGGGACGGGCAGGCTGCGGTGGGCCGGTGGCGAGCCCGCCGGGTTGGGTAACTGGGGAGTGCCAAGCGTTCCGCGGCACGTTGAGCACCAGCTGCACTGCAGGGAACGCAAGATCGAGCGGCCCAGCCCGCCCTCACCCGATGCGGACGCTAGCTGAGCGCGGAAAGTAGGCTTTGACAAGGAAACGCTGGCGCACCCGGAGGGATTCGAACCCCCAACCTTCTGATCCGTAGGTCCATCCGAAGGGTCCACGATGGTCCACATAGGTCCCTGCCAGGCGTGGAATCGTACGTGATGATCTTGGTGGACGGGCTGATCTTCGATTGGGTTGCTGTCAGCGTTGCTGTCAACTAGTTGATCAAGTGGGCCCTTCGCATCGGCGAAAGTTAAGCGACTCTCGCCTGACAAAATCGCGGTAGATCATCTTGGGGCACACGGTGGCTATCCCGACTTGTTGGTGGACGTTTTGATCCCAGGAAGGCTCGATTCGTGTGAGCACCGAGGAAGTCGATCGAGGCAAGGCTGGGCAGGCTGTCGGAGTCAGTCCCGGCGGAGCTCGGCGGCCCAACGGGCGAAGAACAGCCGCATCTCAGGCACAACTCCAGCTGAAGCCGGGATCTCGTCGTTGGAAAACCGGTCGAGCGTCCTCATCATTTGGGCCAGGACCTGCTTGTTGAATCCAGGATCCGCGGCGCTTGCTTCGTTAAGCAGCTCATCCCGTCCGAAGCGCTCGGCAAGGACATAGACGTCGGCGAAGTCGCGGGCCTCTGCCCGATCGAACAGCGCGAGCAACTTGCGCCCGGCCAGCTCCAGGGGAGCCAGTGTCGGACCAAGCAAGGTCATCGTCGGAGCCAAGTGGGGCGGCGAGTCGACGGCGAGGTCTACCAGGACTTCGTCGTCCCGGTCAGTCACGACGAGACGACAAAACGTCCGGCTGTCGTGGATCACGGTGACAGTCCAGCGCCGGCGGCTGAGCGCTTTGAGGAACGACTCTTTGGCCGCAGTGACCGACATGACAGGAGCCGATGTGAACAGGTCCAGATCTTGAGTGGGCCGGCTAATCAGCTCCGACGCGATCAGGGCGGCGCCGCCAGCCACGACATAGCCCTCCGACGCCTTCAGCTCGAAGAAGGCATGCGCGACTTCGACTTGGAAGGTGGTGAGTTCCACCTCATCCATCACGCCGCCTGCTTCTTGCCCTGGCCGCTCACCACCGCATTCCACGCGGCACGGACCGCGACGGGCAGCACCAGCTCGTTCCACAAGTCGATTAGCAAGGCACCGTCGAGATAGGTGAGTACCTCCAATGGACGGCCCTCGCGCAGCACCAGCTCGTAGACGCGAGCCCGCTGTCGGCGGTCACGCAAGTCGAACCGTCGGCCTCGATCGGACCAGTTCAGATGCAGCGGTAGCTCTACCACAGCGAACGCATCCTCCAGCGGCAGACGCGGCAGCCTGTTTGGGACCAGGATCGGCCGGCCGCGGTCAACGGCCGCCTCATGAAAGTCGATCTGGGGGGTGAGGGAAAGCTCGAAGCCTGCCTCCCCGACAATCCGAGCCGCAGTCTCCAGCGTCGGCGACTTACGACCGTGCTCGTACGCCGACAGCGTTGGCCGCGACGTACCAGCCAACTTTGCGAGCGACGCCTGAGAAAGGCCAGCCGCCTGGCGGGCCCCCACCAAAAGGTCTTCGGTACTCACCTCACGTAGAGTATCCGATGGGATACTCATATTCCAATGTGTCAGAAACTTCATGCGATGCCGCCTCGACCAACGCAAGGCTTGAGAGTCAGAATTCGCATCTGCGTGCGCCTCAACGCACGATCGGGCGAGCTTGAGCATGGTAAGCCATAGCCGCAACGGGCCCACTGAAACCGACAAGGCCAAGTGGGCAAATGGGACGCGCCCCGTTCAGTGGTGTGGTTCCCACTGCAAAGGTCAGTGTTGTTGATCATGCCGTCAATGCGGCGGGTTTGGCTACCTGCTCGCGGTCGTGATGTTGCTGAGTGATCAGTTTCATGCTTGCTTCAGAGAGGTAGCGGCGTTCGGTTGCGACGGCCCATTCGTCGTGGATCTCGACGAGTGCGGCGCCGGCGAGCCGGAGCAGGGCGGGCGGGTTGGGGAAGACGCCGACGACCTCGGTGCGCCGTTTCACCTCCCGGTTGACCCGCTCTAAGGGGTTGGTGGACCAGATTTTGCGCCAGTGTTGCTGGGGGAAGGCGGCGAAGGCGAGAAGGTCATCGCGGGCATCACGCATCAGCTGCTCGACCTTGGGCAGCTGCCGGCCCAGCATCGCCGCGATGGTCTTGGACTGTTCGATCACATGGGCGGTGTCGGGTTGGGCGAAGATGGTGCGGATGGCGGCGGCCACCATCTCGGTGTTGCCGCGGGGCACCGGGGCAAGCACATGCGCAGGAAATGCACCCGGCACCTTTGCAACGCCTGATCCACCCGCCGCCGCTCCAACAGCGACGGGAAGAACCACCCCGACCGCAGCTTCGGGATCGACAGCTCCAAGTCACCAGCCGGGGTCACAGCACCCGCGGTCGGTAACCGTCCCGCTGCGCTGTCCGCTCCGGGATGTGTTCCCACGGCCCGTCACCGATCACCGAGGTGAGCTCGGCATCAATCAGGGCCCGATAGATCGTGGTGGCCGCTAGTCTGATCCGCTCATCCACCCCGGCAGACTTCATCGCCTCCAGCACCTCGAGTAAGGCAGTATGGTCCATGGCCATCGTGCATGGTGTCTTTCTGTGAGTTCCCTAGTCCGGTCTCACTGACCGTTGCACGATGGCCGCCCACTACGCCGATAACGACACAGCGAATAACCTCAGGAACTACACCACTTCCTGGGAGTCGTACCAAATGGATCGTGTCTTCGTCCAGCCCAACTGAACCGCGTTGCTGTCAGCGTTGCTATAACTTTGTGCGGCTTGTGAGACGGCCTCAAGTTGAAGAAATGGGCCATGACAAGGAAAAATACTGGCGCACCCGGAGGGATTCGAACCCCCAACCTTCTGATCCGTAGGTAGCTCGGGTTTAGCGCTGTGCTAAAGGCCTAGTCAGGCGCATCTTTCCTGAGCATTCAGCCTCAGGTCAGAAGGTATTCGTCAAGCGGCCCCGAGCGGTGTTGGTAGCACCAGCTCAGGGCCTTGATCCCGACTGCAGAGGAGTCGAGACCCATGAGCAAGACAACCATATTGGCTAGCGGCCAGATCACCTCCACCGACGCATTGCTCG
Organism: Propionibacteriaceae bacterium; assembly: GCA_045806785.1. Classification (GTDB taxonomy): domain Bacteria; phylum Actinomycetota; class Actinomycetes; order Propionibacteriales; family Propionibacteriaceae; genus Microlunatus. The sequence goes on from JBJMIR010000028.1 coordinate 117,032, forward strand.
TTCAGCTGCGCGAGCCTGACGACATTGAGGCCTCGGTTCTGATCATCTGGCCTCAGGCGCCGTCAGTCGTTGATCCGCGGACGTTTGGCGCAACTGCGAACGCGGTCGCACGGCT
>JBJMIR010000029.1:0-12635 GCA_045806785.1 Propionibacteriaceae bacterium
CGGCCGGACAAGGGAACGGACGATGAAGACGGCACCTTCGCGAAAAGGCACCGTTGACAAGGGATAACGCCTAGAGCCGCCTCGGGGAATCGAACCCCGGACCTACGCATTACGAGTCGCAAGCAGGAAGTCCAGGATGTAGCCGCCTCGCCTGACCGGTGTCCGCTGTCGTGTGAGTTCGTCCATGGGTGACTGCCCCCTAGGCTGCTCGATTGGCTGCTCAGCCTCTCCTGGGCTGCCACCGCATTGACCTCTTGGTCCCGAACTCCGGCTTCCGTGTCAGCGGGGCGAACAGACCGACTGAATCGCTGACTACGCCAGGTTTGGGTCCTGCTGCATCCCAACCGTCCGGTCTCCGGCGGTCGGGTTGTCACGCAATTCGTCACGCACTCGGTCAATGGCAACGGGTGGCTTAGTCCGTATCGAGGGCCAGGCTGCTGGACAGTTCGCGGTAGGCGTTGGCCTGAGCGAGGAGGTTGTTGGCCCTTCTCTCGAACGCGGCGACCGCGTCGACGCCGGCGGCGAACCGCAGCGGCGGCTCCTCCAGACCGGCGAGTTGGACGAGCGCGTCGGCGAGCTTCGCCGGATCGCCGCCCTGCTGCCCGTTCATGCCCTTCCAGGCGGTGACCGTCTGTTCTGTTCGTTCGGCGTAGTCCTCGATTGAGGAAGCGGCGTACTTGGTCGATTCCGGCGTGAGCAGCTCGGTGCGGAAGAAGCCGGGCTCGACCAGCATCGTGTGGATTCCGAATGGTGCAACCTCTGGGGCCAATGACTCCATCCAGCCCTCCACCCCGAACTTCGACGCGGCGTAGGCGCTTGTGAACTCTCCGCCCTCAAGGCCGGCGGTCGAGGAGATCGTGATCACTAGGCCGGAGCGTTGGGCGCGCATCACCGGGAGTGCCGCGCGGGTGACGTTGACCGGGCCGAAGAAGGTGGTCTCGATCTGCGCCCGAAACTGCTCAGGGCTCAGCTCTTCGAAAAAGCCGGCGTTGAAGTTGCCTGCGTTGTTGACCAGCACGTCGATCCGGCCGAACCGGTCGACCGTCGCCTCCACGGCCGAATCCGCGTCGGCGGGATTGGTGACGTCCAGCTTGACCGCCAAGAGGTCGTCACGCTCTCCAATCGCCGCGGTCACCTTCTCGGGATTCCGTCCGGTGGCGACAACCGCATGACCCGCGGCCAGCGCCGCCTTGGCGATGTCGACGCCCAGGCCACGGCCGGCGCCAGTGACTAACCAAACCTTCTTGTCGCTCATGCTGCTGCACGTCCTTCTGCTGGGGGGCCGCCTCATCTCTGTGTACACCACAGGCACGAAGAACCACCCAACCGCCTCGCTCGCTTGGCTGCTCAGACTCTCTCAGCTTGGGAAGAGCTACTGCCACTTGTCGAGGAATCTGGCCTCCACAGCATGAAGTCCGCCATAACGTCTTGCGCGGCCTCGACCATGTGTCCGCCGTTGGCCGTCTTGCAGCCGACGGACTCCGCAGCCTCGAGGAATGAGGTTACCCCGTGTCCGGCAATCACATCGCCGACGAACATAGACGATCTCAGCAGCGCAGCATCGACGGGAAGCGGGTCATGCTCCCCCATGCCCAAGGGAGTCGCGTTGCACACAAGATCGCAGCCGGTGGGATCCGGCGGGCCGGCACTCACCCGCCCTTGGCCGAGGCCGGAGAGCAGATCGATGAGTGTCGCAACCCTTGACTGGTCGGCATCGTGGATGATGAGTTCGCCGACCCCAGCTTCAAGCAGGGCGATCGCGATTGCGCTGCCTGCGCCGCCAGCGCCGACGAGGAGTACCCGCGCTCCCTCCGGTTCGGCTCCATGATCCTTCTGCGCCTTCACGAAGGCGAGTCCGTCGAGCATGTCACCATGCCAGGTCCCATCCAGATTGCGGCGGATGACGCTTACGACCCCCAACATCTTGGCGCGCTCAGAACTGGTGGCGCAGTAGGCGAAGGCGGTGAACTTGTGCGGCATGGTAACCAGGATCCCGTCGATGTTCCGGGCGGCCGTGAGACCCGCCACAACGGCGTCGAGGTCATCGGCCGCCACCTGCATCGGCACGCAGATGCCGTTGTAGTCGCGCTCTTGAAAGGTGCGGGTGAGACGCGTGGGCGACTCAACGTATTTGATGGGGTCACCGATGATCGGGAACAGCCGCGTAGCGCCGCTGAGGTGACCGAGCACGCCAAGTCCTCCCTTTCGGGTCGCCGCTTCGAGCCTCAATCAGATTCTGTCAGCACACCGTTCAGTGGGGGCGAACCCCGTTGGCCGGCCGTTTGACAGGCAGCCCATCGACTGCAGCCTCTGCTTGCAAAGGGGCAGCGTCCTCTCGATGGAACCTTGCTGGAGCGTGCGAGCAGCCTGGGCACCGAATCAGGGCTCCCCAATTGGACGCCAAGCAAATAGTGTCGGTGGTAGGTCGAGCCCTCCGAAGGAGAACCATTAATGCAGAAGCGCAAACTCGGCTCCAGCGGCTTGGAGGTTTCGGCCATTGGCCTCGGCTGCATGACCATGACCGGCGGCTACAGCGGAATGCCGGACCGGCAGGACATGATCACCCTGCTCCATCGGGCCGTGGACCTTGGTGTCACGTTCTTCGACACCGCTGAGATCTACGGTTCGCACGCCAACGAGGAACTCCTCGGCGAAGCCCTCGCGCCTTACGCCGACCAGGTCGTGATCGCCACCAAGTTCGCCCAAGACATCGACCCGGTCGAACGCAAGCCTCGAGGGCGGATGCTGCGTCCTGAGGACCTCGCCGGAGCCGTCGACGGCTCCCTGCGGCGACTCCGGCTGGACGTGATCGACCTGTACTACCAGCACCGGGTCAACCCCGATGTGCCAATCGAGGAGATGGCCGGCGCAGTCAAAGATCTGGTCGACGCGGGAAAGGTCAAACACTTCGGCATGTCAGAGGCCGCCGAGGACACCATCCGGCGCGCACACGCTGTGCAGCCGGTGACTGCGATTCAAAGCGAATACAACTTGTGGTGGCGCCGTCCCGAGCAGGGCGTGCTGGCGGCGTGCGCGGAACTCGGCATCGGCTTCGTACCCTTCAGTCCTCTTGGTAAGGGCTTCCTCACCGGGACCGTCGACACCTCGACCACCTTTGCCGAGAACGATCTGCGGGCGCAGATTCCTCGGTTCTCCGGCGAGGCGCTGGAACACAACCTCGCACTAGTGGAGGAGGTCAAGGCCATCGCAGCCGCCAAGGGCGCCACCCCCGGGCAAATTGCGCTCGCCTGGCTGCTCGCCCAGCAGCCGTGGATCGTGCCCATCCCCGGCACCACCAAGTTGCACCGACTCGAGGAGAACCTCGCCGCCGCCGACGTCACCCTCACCGAGGCCGAACTCAGCCAACTGAACGATCTGTCGTCGCGCATCGAGATCCACGGCGGCCGCTATCCCGATCAGCTCGAAGCGCAGACCAATCTCTGACCTACACCAGAGCAAGGCGGCGGCGCGGCTCCCAGCGAAGCGAGCGAGGCTCCTGATCTGACGGAAGAGCCAGATTCGGCAGTGTGCTGCCTGTCTGCCGTGGCCGCGTCGAGTGCATCATCGTGTTCCGAGCTTCGCGATCTGACGCTTGGAGTGTGCTATCGGCGTGGCCCGGACGGCCCACTGGGATGCCGTTCGGGTTTTCGGTATGGGCGCTGCCGGTTGTTATAGCTGCTACGGGCGATGCCTCGTGTCTGTCGCTCGTCAGCCTTTGCATCTGTTAGCGGGTCGGTGGCACGCGCGATGTCCCGGTCGAGGCGTTGTTTCCAGAGAGCCGGAAGCGTTTCGACTTGGTCTCCTCCGGTTGGGCGCGGATCTTGGGGATCGATGCCGTTGGCGGCCCGCCACACTGCGATGTCGCGGACGAGGGCGGTGCTCGGGTGGCTTCCCGGAGGTGTCCAGATTGGCTCGGCGTGACCTTGGCAGGCGTGATGTTGGACCTGGTCGGCGAGGTCGGCAACCAGTTGGGATCGCTTTGCCAGGTAGGTCCCCCAGACGGGATAGGCATGGATGGTTGATGGAATGCCCGGCAGCCAGGGCAGCGGACCTGGGTCGATAGGCGTTAGTGCTGTGAGGCGCCAGTCGAGCACGGCCGCCATATCGTCCGCGGTTCGAAGGTCGCGCCCGCTAGCGGCTGTCAGCAGGTGGCGGAGCGGATGCTTCCCAGTTTCGGCCGCCAGGGCGAGCAGATGGGCTCGCAGCGTCGGCCAGGCCGGTTCGTCGGTGAGCCTCGGAATGTACTGGTCGGCTTGGTCGAGCTCAGCGACGGTCTGGGGTCCAACGAGCTGTTCGGCTGCGACGTGGAGGCCGTCGGTGTAGCGCTGCACCGCCTGGAAAAGCCTGGCCGCCGGATCGTTGAGCTCGCGCAGCAGCGTGCTGGCGGAGAGAGGCGCTTCATCGCGCGCGAGGATCTGCTGCAGCGTCTCGGTCGGCGTGCGCGGGGAGATGGTGTCGGGTCGGATGACTGTATGGGGGTCGCCGTCGCCGACCACCTGGAGGTAGAGCTGGTTGGCATGCCGGCCACGGGTGAGCATCGTGTACAGCTGCTGCCGGGACTCCCACCCTGTCAACAGGCCGTGCATGGTGTCGGCGGAGATACCTTGGGCCGAATGGATGGTGCTGGCGTACCCAAGCCCGGTCGAGGCGCGCACATAGCCAATAGGCAGCCGAACGGTCAGCTGGCTGCGGCTGTGCCGGACCGTGAGGTCACCGCGCCGGCCGATGCGGGTAATGGTCCACCGGTCGCCGTTTTGACCCAGTCGGTCGCGCTCAGCCGTAGCCGGCGGTCGTTGCTCCGGGTGATGATCACATCTCCGACACTGGCCTGATTACCGTCGGCCAGACGCACCTCCGACGATGCCAGGGAGTGGCTGAGGCGATGATCACGGGCGCGACGGTTGAGGGCGCCAACCAGCTCCCGGGTGGGTGCGAGCATGATCGCGTCACGTCCGGCCGATCGGTCTAAGACCCAAGCGGTGAAGACATCCTCAGCGATCTTGGCGATGTCGCCGACGTGGATGCGATCGTGATCGAGATAAAAGTTGAGTGCCTCAGGTTTGCCGTCGCGGAGAGCGAGTGATGCTGCTGCTTCGGCGGGGTTGGTGAAGCGGTGCAGTGCGGTGAGCTGCAGCGCGCCGTGGGTCTGGGTGATGTCGCGGAGGACGCCGCCGGCACCGATCGCGGCGAGTTGTTGATCATCACCGACCAGCCGGACACTGGCACCTCGATCGATGGCGAACTGCACGGCGGTGTCGAGGGTGAGGGTGTCCGCCATGCCGGCTTCATCGATGATCACCAATGTTGACGGTCCGACCACGGCCGCCCAGTCGGGCAGGTCGCCGTGCCGCAAAGACCAGGTGAGTTTGGCGAGCGTGTCGGCGCGGATGCCAGTCTGCTCGCCAAGGACAGCGGCTGCGGCCGCGGACGGGGCGAGGCCGATCACCTGGCCGCCGTCCTGGGTCCAGGCCAGGGTGAGGGCACGCATCGCGGTGGTCTTCCCGGCGCCGGCCGGGGCGATCGCCGGCTGCAGCCGGGCACCCGAGGTGCACATCTGCCGCACCAGCGAAGCCTGCCCAGCATCCAGGGCCGTCCTGTTCGCCGCTAGTTCCAGCAGAGCCAGATCCACCGCCGACTCATCGACCACAGTCCCGTCGCGGCGTCCCGCGGCGGCAACGAGGCGCTGCTCGGCGTCGAGGATCCGCTGCGAGGTGTACAGGTCAGCACCGGCCACGGTGTAGACCGAGGATCCGTTCGTGCGCTGCAGCGCTTGCGGTTCGTCGATGCCGTCACGTGGTACGGCGAGTGCCACCGACCGACCATCCAGCACCTCATCGACAAGCAGATCCACCAAGACACTCGCCCGCTCGTGGGGCAGGTCCGCGTTGCGCAGCTGGCGTTGTGCCTCAGCGCGGACATGCCAGATCTGCCAGGTAGAGCGGCTGTTCTCCATCACAGCCAGGATGTGATCGGCTGTCTGTGCGATCCAGCGGGCGTCGGCAACCATGGCGGTCGCGGCGGCGGGGGTGAGTGCCGTCTGCACCATCGCCGCGACCGCGCCACGTCCACCCAGCACTGCTGCCGCTTCGTTCAGCCAGGTCGCGCGTTGTTCGGTCAACGATCGGGGTTCATGTTTGGCGTCGCGGGTCTCCAACGTCGCCTGCTGAGCCAGCTGCAACGCTTCGACCGGGGTCGGTGGCCGGCCGTGATCGTGCTGGAACTGGATCGCGAGTTCGTTGCGGCGGGCGTTGATGTGGGCGCGGCGGGTGGACCATCGTTGGTTCAGTCGGGGGTCGACACCGACGATCTCCCGGATCGGCCGCTTCGCCGGGTCGGTGCCGGGCCGTTCCGCAAACCGCACCCCCAAGCTGTCACGAAGGTGCTGTTCGAGGGCGGTGTTGTAGGTCTCGGAGGCGGCGACGTTGGCTTTGAAGAGCACCCGCCCATCGATGGACAGCCACCGTCCGTCGAGGGTCTGGACCTTGTTTGCCACTGCCACGTGGGTGTGGAGATCGGGGTCGCCGGCCCGGCTGTCGCGGTGGGTGAACGCAGTCGCCACCAGGCCCCGCACATTAACCTGCCGGATCCCTTGCGGTCCGGTCCGGGTGAACAGGGCATGCTTCTCGATGAACATCAACGCATCTTTGATTGCAGCCTGATGCGCCTGTTCGATGACGGCCGCCACGGCCGGGTCGGCGACCGCCCACAAGGTTGAGACACTCTTCACCGGGGAGAACGTCAGGTCGTAACCCGCGATGGTCTGCGTGCGTGGTCGAGAGTCCTTGGCGATCTGCCCGGTCAGCTCCCGCGCATTGACCGGCTCCCGGCCATACTCAGCGAGGAAGAACTCCCGGGCCACCTGAGTCCGCACCCGCGCCCGGTCAGCCGTCGCGATCGAGGCTTCGGCCGGCCATCCGATTGCCGTGTTGAGCGCGGCGATGCGCCTGGCCACCTCGACCCGAAACGGGCGCAGATCGTTGTCGACGATCTTGAACGGCGCCCCCAGCCGCGCCACGTTCTGAAAATCCTGATCGGTGAGGTCGGGTCCCTCCAGCTGCTGCAGCCGCAGTTCGGCCAACGGGTGCAAACCGCAGCCGAACAACGCTCGCATCTGCTCCGCGGTCACCGGGTCGCCGGCCGCAAGTCCGTCGATCCCGTTCATCCCCGACCCGATCCACACCCCAGGGGACTCACCCCGTTCGGTGTAATACGAAGCCAGCCCGGTGTGACCTTTCTCGGTGGCATCCAAAGCCGCCACCTGCCGGGTCAGATAGTCATAACCCGACCCGGCGGTGAGCTTATGCACACTCATCGTCATGACCCTGAAAGGCGATTCCGCGCGCGGGGCGGTCACGCCGACCCGGGGGTACATCCCCGCGTGCATCAGGTGTGTCCGACTCGAAGTTATGAGAGTTCGAGGGATACGTGAGACGGAAGTGCGGCGGTCTGAGACATCACGGGATTTAGAGGCGGTGTAGACGAGGCCGAGTAAACGGCGGGTGATGACTTAGCAGTCGATCTAGCAAGCGCGGCGTTACCGATGAGTCTCCCAGCGGGAATGGCCGAACAGGCGCGCCGACCGTAAGCCGAAGGCGTTCCGGAACTCATCGGACGAACGTCGGCCAAGGGTGATGGCACCCGGTGTCGAGGCCGCGCTGGTACGGATGCCGGTGCGCTCGTGCCGAACGCGCGCTACTTTGTCGGCGAGGCGAGGAGGACTCGCGTGGCGCGGTTGCTCGGACGGGACTCGGTGGTGGAGCGTATAGCCGCCGCGGTGGACCGCGCTCGCGTGGCGGGCGGCGGGACGGTCGTCGTGTACGGCCCGGGCGGTGTGGACACGAGCGCTGTGGGTTGAGGAGGCACTGCGGTCCTTCGGCACGAAGCTGTCGCGCGGTCGCGCGCGGTTCCGCCCGACGCCGACGCGGCAGCCTGGTGGATCGACGACGCTCAGCGGATGCCACCGTCGGATGCGGAGCGGCTGGGATCGGCCACGGTGGCCTCTTCTCAAGTCGTGCTCCTGTCGGGTCGTGCGCCGCTCGGCACCTCTCTCGCTGCAGTGGCGCGGGACGCCGTGCGGGGCGACCCCAGCCGGGTGGTAGACGTCGCGCCGCTGGATCCGTAGGACGCGCTCGCGTCGCTGCTGGCTTGTCGGGCCACGGGTGGCGCGACGGTGAAGAGGCGGCGCGGGTACTGCAGTTCGCGGCCGCGTCGGGCAGCCGGGTGCGCCTTCCCGCGGCCGTGCTCGAGGCCGGCGATGGCGTGGGCGGGACGGCGGTGCGCGTCGCCATCGACGATCTGCTGAGTGACCTGACGCCCGCTGCTCGACGATTTCTCGAAGTCGTCGCGGTCGGTCGTTCGGCGGCTCGCGTCGCGGCCGTCCGATCGAGGCCAGCCGGCAGCGTTCCCCGCCGAGTATGTCGATCCGCGCGAGGGAGATCTCGAACGCCCTGCCGACATCGCTGTGATGCGGCTGTTCTTCGTCGACCGTGGCGACGACCCTGTGGCGCTCGAAGCCGCCTGTGCGCAGCTCGTGGCGCTCGAGGGCGAGCGGCTACCCCGGCTGAGCGCGGCGCGGCCGCCCTCGGCTCGTCGATCCGCGCCTCGATGGCGGGTGACCTCGAGTGCCCGGCACGGCATCGGCATCCTGTTCGGCCGTCACCGCACAGTCGAACGTCCGGTCCAAGTGGCTGAGCGGAATGGCGACAGCCACCCTCGCAACCGGGAGTTCAGGTTGGTTCAGTTTCGGGCACACCAGATGAGAGGCAGCCAGCCCTGACACTCATGGCAGTTTCGCTCCTCCAACCAGGTGCGCTCGTCTAGTGTTGGCGCGTGTCTGGTGTTGTGGGCGGGGTCGGGGCTGGCGCTAACGCGCGAGAGCGAGCGCCGCTAAGCCGAAGGTCGACGGTCGCGACCGGCGTCGCGGGCATCGTAGGCGTCGTCTTGTTGTTCGCCGGTCAGTTTATCGGTGCGGCCGGATCCACTGCGGAGCCGGCGTTCGACGGCTCGGCTCAGGAGATTGCGGCGTTCCTGGGCTCGTTGCGCGGCGACCTGATGGCCGCCGGGACTCTGATCGTGCTGCTAGGCGTGGTGGCGTTGCTGACCTTCGCTGCCGGCTTGCATGATGTGCTTGGCATCGGCGCCGGCTCGCTGTCGGTGCTCGCGGTCCGGACGGCGCAATTGTGCGCGATCGGCTTCGTCGTCGCCGTCGGGTCCGGCGGTTGGGAGCTCGGTGTGTTGCGTCGCAGCGACCTCGACCCGCAGATCGCGCGGCTGATCTTCGACCAGGGCAGCCTTGCGTTCGCCAACTCCTGGGTGCTGCTCGGCGGCTTCGCCGTCGGCGCTGGTGTTGCCGTGCTCGCCGGCCGCGCGGTACCCGTATGGCTGGGCTGGTGGGCGCTCATTGCCGGCGCGGGGATGGTGGTCGCCCGGGCCGTGTGGCTGTCGGAGTTCTGGCTTCTGCCGTACCTGCTGCTGTGGCTGTGGATCGTGGTAATCAGCGTCTTGCTGCTGCTTCGCGCCCGGCGGGCTCAAGCCTGAGTCGTGCCACTGGGCTTAGGCGTGATCACCGAGGTGCCGGTGCAGGTGCACCGGATTCCCGAGGTGCGGGTGATTTTGGCATATCTTTTTCCCTCCTGGGAGGCCGGACTGGCGGCCATGCACGAGATCTCCACCGGTGATGGCCATCCGTCGGTTACCTGAGTCTCCGATGCGAGAGAGACCGCGCTCTCCTTTGCCACTAGGAAGAAGTCCAGCGGCGTTCCGATCTCGTCGTTGATCAGCAAGGGCCTGATGAAAGTACTTGAACGGCGTGGTTGGAATCTCGATGAGGTCTGCCTGTCCTTCATCGGCTCCGAGGGCGGCAAGGCACACGTCGCCCGGCAGAAGAAGATCGTTAAGGACATCGTGGGCAAGCATGGCGGGATCCGAATCGGCAAAGGCCCAGGGGTGCTGTACGACCAGAAGAAGTACGACACCGGGCTAGATCCGCGACTTCCTTCTCGATCGAGGCGCCATCGCCGACGTCCCAGATACCGCGGCGGCGTCAAAACTGGTGCTGCGCCGGGCATGCCGCCTGGCTGGAGCAAGACATCTCCGCGCCTGACGTTGACATGATTGACGGCCTGTTCACCGCGATGACCCGGAACTTCAACCCAGGCAAGATCATCGCGAAGTAACCAGTCGTGATCATTTGGTCGGCAAAGATCATAGGCAAGTGACTGCGTGTGATCATCTCACGCGCCGCCAGCGGAGCAATTGGCTCGCCGCGCTGCTCGGGCTCTGCAAACGATCTTGACCCGAGCCTCGCGCACTGCTTTTGAGCCGCCTGAGGTTAGTGGCGCCTGCCGTGCTCGTCGATCTTGCTCGGGTTGGGTTGGCCGGTCAGGCCGTTACCTCAGGTTGCCCTGCTCGCCAGCAAGCTCGACAAGCTGTACCCGGAACGTGCAGCACACCTGGAGGCGGATGTGCTGCTGGCCACCGGTGATCCGTAGGCCGCCTAAAGGGACGCGTTTCCATGGGAACCTGTGTCAGACGCGGAAGGAGCCGGGCAAATGGCGATGCTCGGCCGCTGGCCAGCTTGGTGCCAGCTGAGCTGCTGGCGTTCGATCGGCACGAACGGGCTAATGAGCGGAAGCAAGGCGACTGGTATCCGGCTCAGTAGTGGAGGAAAGCCATGGGCGTGGTGCCGTCGCATCCGGAATCGCAGGCACTGGGAATGCGTTGGAGCATCTCCGCGTCGAGTACAGAAGCCAAGTCCACTCCATTGCCCGCCCGATGCGATCACTTGGTGATCGTCGCCGGCGTCAACGTCCCCCGGGCCAAGCCAGCTTGTTGCTTGGCCCCTGATAGGGGATCGATGAGCGCTACGGCGCGCGTCCTTTCGACACCGCAGACGGGCCAACGCCGCGGCTCTTCTGGGAATTTTGCATCTTCGAACCAAGCAGTAGCTTGCCCCGAACAGCAGCACCACGGAAACGGGATCCGTACCTCGGTGGCCGGTAGCGCGCTCATCGAAGGACCTCCACAGTTCCTGTGGTCCCGTCGACAGTGACCACCTCTCCGTCATGCAGCTGCGACGTGCTGACGCGGGTTGCGATGACGGCGGGAACGCGGAATTCGCGGGCGATGATCGCCGGGTGGGACAAGATTCCACCGGTGTCGGTGACCAGCGCCCCAACGCTGGGGAAGAGGACCGACCACACCGGCGATGTCGCCGGGCACACGAGTACGTCCCTGTTGGGGACCGGGCCGGCGAGCATGGACTCCTAATTACGTCAGGGGTACGCGCCGTCTCAAACCGCCAGTCCCTTGAGAATTTGAAAAGCTTGGCGTCGAGAAGCGATTTCCGTTACGCCGATACTTAGGAGGACGCAAGAGCCGCGTCTACGGCTGTTGCAACCGCCCGGGGGTACACGGATATTGCCGGATTGTCCGACCCGACGGCATCGCCTGTGCGCCGAATGAGACGGGCGAGCTGCTGGTGAGCGGCCCCAGCGTGATGGCCAGCTACTGGGACCGCGCCGACGCGACCGTAGGCGCGTTCCGCAAGGGGCCGTACGACCCTATCGTCGAGGGCGCCTGCCTCTGGCTGGTAAGTGAACGGGCATGGATCACTCGCCGTGGGTGATCGCTCCGGAGGGTTGGGCGGAAGTTTGTGCCCAATTGATGCGGTAGGTATCGACTAGTACTTGGTGTCCTTTGAGCTGCTTGAACCCGACTGGCTCCGCCTGATCAGTGCCGGATTGCCGCACGGTCACTTCCGTGGCGAGGATTTCACCGCCCACCGCCGTAGCCTGCAACCGCTGGGCAATGTTCACCGCGTCGCCGAGCACTGTGTAATCCAGCCTCCCTGGGCCGCCGAGGGTTCCTGCGATCACCGTCCCGGTGTTGATTCCGATCCCGATCTGGAACGCAGGCAGACCCTCCTGCACCGCCTCATCATTGAGGGTCATCTGCCGACGCTGCATGGCAGCAGCGCACAGCAGCGCCCGGCGCGCGTGATCGGCAGTCGGACGGGGCGCGCCGAAGACCGCCATCACCGCGTCGCCGGCAAACTTGTCCAGCACACCACCGTTGTAGGTAACGACCTCGACCATGGCGGCAAGGTGGCGTCCGACCAGGTCGACGACCTCCCGCGGAGGGAGCCGTTCGGCCAGCGAAGAGAACCCACGGATGTCGGAGAACAAAATGGTGGCCTCCACCTCTTCTCGAAGCGAGAGCGCCGCGGGCGAGGCCTCGACCAGCTCAGCGACCTCCGGTGGAAGAAAAGACGCCAGCGCTCTAGCGAACAGGGCACGCTCCCTTCATGCGCTGGAAGCGAAGGCCTAGTCCGGTTTGGGCCGCTAGGTCGGCGATCAACTTCTCGCTCACTGGGGTGAGCGGCTCTCGCGGGGAGACAGTTATGGTTAGCGCCCCTAGAAGCTCTTGCTCGTGTGCGACCGGGAAGGACTGGCTGCCCGGCTGCATCTCCGCTAGCGCCTGCTCCAGGCTGTGGCCGTCGAGCGCGATGGGGTCGGGAGGCTGCCCAGTCGGTGGCCAGCGGGCTTGCGGTTGCAATAGATCGCCGAGGCGCAGCCAGACGGTGACTTGTTCGGCGCCCGTTGCTTCGACCACGAGACGCGCCATCTGCAGCAGGG
>JBJMIR010000030.1:0-56805 GCA_045806785.1 Propionibacteriaceae bacterium
CATCACATCAGCCACGTCGGCGCATCGAACGACTGCGAGCGGGTGCCGATCCACAGCGCCGTTGTAGACGGCTCGAGCCTGGTCGTAGTCGGGATCGGACTGGGTGATGATCTTACCCCGGACTCCAGCAAGATCATCTACAGCTAGCTGGATACTGCTTGCTCTGCTTGTTGTTGTCATAGTGGAAGCATTCGCCGGCATGGTTGTGGCGGCGTTGGCAAAGCATTGGGAGAACCTTGTGATCAACTAGCCCAGAAGGCGAAGGTACGCCTGCTGCACGGCGTGGCTGGGGTCAACTCCTAGTTCCTCGCGCAGCAAGATACGGAGGCGTTCGTACGCCGCCAGCGCCTCAGCAACGTTGCCACGCGCTGCTAGGGCACGCATCAGGAGCAGATGTCCCGACTCGCGGAGCGGGGCCACGTCGACAAGCTCTCGAGCAACACGCTCGGCGGCGGGGAGCTCAGTGCCGCCAATTTCCAGGCATGCCTTCGCATGACACTCAAGTGCACGCAACCGCACGTCGAAGAGGCGGCGCCGCCAGACCTCGGCCCAGGGTGCCTCTGCCTCTGGCAGGAAAGGCCGCTGTGCGACCAATAAGGCGCTCAAGGATGGCGACCAGGCGCGTCGCCAGGCGCCGACCGCGACGGCAGACTCTCCCGCGTGCAACGTCGACAAGGCGACCTCGACGTCTACATGGGCTGGCTCTGGCAGCGAAAGGGTTAGTTCGCTACGCCCCCGGAGCACATCGCCGCCGACCGCTGTCCTGGTTTTGGAGATGAGCGCATTGAGTGCACCGCCAGCATCGGCTGGACTGCCATCCGCCCAGAGCGCCTCAATCAAGCTGTCCCGCGAGACGGCCTGCAAGCGAGAAAGTGAGAGGTACGCGAACAGCAGACGACCCTGACGCCCGGGCAGCATGTTATCGATCCGCCGGCCCTGCAGCTCCACTGCGAATGCCCCGCACAGCTGCACGCGGGTCGATTCGTCCACCACCTCAGCATTGCCCACTCCGCGTCCCTGAGTTAGATATGGAGGCATAACTGTGAGGAGTCTTGATGTTGAGGCAGGTCCGATGCGAGTGCGGCTACGTCGCCCGCAGTCAGAGGGAGGATGAGATCATCAGTCTCATCCTGGCCCACGTCGCCACCAATCACCCCGACCTGGCCGAGACTGAGACCGCCGAGGATGTGCGCAACTGGATAGAACTGGTGCCCGACTGACCTCTGGCAACACGTCGCAGTCCTTAGCGGTGGTTGGGCCAGCCGGCGCTGGGCACTGCCACAGTCGCAGTTAGCACGTGTCCGGTACGGGGGCCGGTCGTAAGCCGGCTCAGGTTATCCATGAAGCCCTCACCCATGTGCCAGTCAGCGGTCAGCATGAAAAGCGTCCGGCGGTCCGGACCACCAAGCGCGCATGCGAATCCGGATTGATCAAGCGGAATCCGATCCAGCACCTCTCCACCCTCTGCGACTCGTACGCAGCACGGCTCATTGTCCAGCCAGCTAGGCGTCCAGACGGCGCCCTCGGCATCCATGCAGATCCCATCGGCCAGCACCTCGGCGAAGGTCCGGCGGTTGTCCAGGCCGCCGTCATCGGTGATGTTGAAAGCCGTCAGCTTGGCTGCGAAGGACTCGGCGATGATCAAAGTCGAGTTGTCCTCGGTTACGCACATCCCATTGGGAAAGGCGATGTCGTCGGCAACCTGGTGGACCGCGCCGTCCGGAGTAATCGCGGCGATGAAGCCGGGCGCTACGCCCTCGTCGGGATGGAAGTCGGCGCCGCCGTTGACGTAGATGGTGCCGCGCCCGTCGACAACGATCTCGTTGAGCCCGCCGGGCAGGGCGGTCAGATCGGCATGATCAACAAGCGAGCCGTCCGGCTCTTGGCGCAGCAGTCGCTGCTCGGGACCAGCAACGATGAGCAGCTGACCGCTGGGCAGCCAGTCGATGGAGAACGGGATCGTCGTCGGCACCTTCGTCATGAGCTCGCGACGGCCCTCTAGATCAAACGTGAGAACCTCCGCTGCACCCCAATTCGACAACCACAAGCGGCCGGCGTGCCAGCGGGCTGACTCACCAATCACAAGGTCAGTAGCAAGGACTTGGGGTTGGGACACGTCGATCTCCTCTTTGGAACTCAGGCATCAGTAGAGGCAAGCAACCACTATCGGCCATTCTTTCCCGATGTGCCGCCGGACCTGGACTATGTGTGGCCCGTTCGAGTGGATCGCGCGAGCTAGCCGCCGTAAGGGCGGGTAATGATCTCCAGAAAATGGCCATTCGGATCTTCCCAATAGACGCCGCGACCGCCGTCGTTGGTGTTGAACTCACCGGGACGGCGCTTGAACGGGTCGGCCCAGTAGGGCAGGTTACGCTGCTTGATCCGCGTGAAGATGTCGTCGAAATCCGACTCGTCCACCAGGAATGCGTAGTGCTGCGGATGGACCGGACCATGATCGTCGGCGAAGTCCAGCGACACGCCGTTGTCGAGCTCGACAACCAAGAACGGCCCGTACGCTGTCGCTTCGGGCAAGCCCAAGATCTCGGTGAAAAACGCCGCCGATTCCCGCTTGTCCCGGACTCGGACGATCGTGTGGTTCAGCTGGATGGCCATCCCGCCTCCTTCTCTCGTATCTCCGCACCAGGATGCATATAAAGGCCTGATCCGCCGAAATGGACGATCTTCATGGCCCTGTGCGCCGAAGGGGTCGGCTAGGCCGGTCATCGGGTATACCCATGACCATGAACTCTGGACAAGATGCCAGCCCAGACCTGCCGGACGCCGACGGTCCCGACGACGACACGGATGCCGCTACCGACCCCCTGTCTGACATCGACCCTGGCATCGACACCGAATCCCTGCAACGCTCCCGCGACGCTATCGATCAAGGACGGGAGGCGGCTCGGGAAGTACTCAAGGACGACACCAACCCTGCAGGGGACGCCGATTCCTAAAACCCGCCGTCCCGGACGTACGGCTGACTCCAGAGAATCAGCTGGAGCAGCACGGCCTTGACCCACGCCTGGTGCATGGCCTCGACCTCCTTTGCTGAGGCATCACCGTTGACCAGGAACGGCTTCAGGGTGGTCGTGACTGGGATGAGCAGCGCCAGCATGTAGCGCAGCGGAACATGGTCCGCGGCTTGCACGCCGTCCGTACGATTCTTGCCCCTGCTGGTGTGGCGTACGCCTATCTCATGTTGGTAATCGAGCCAGGCTTGATCGAAGTCGGCCTGGGCGGTGTCGAGAATCCACCGACCGAATCGACGACGCACAGCGGCCAGGTACGCCTGATCGGGTTGGCCGTCAGGGCCATTGAATACGGCCAACAGGTGAGCGTTGGCACCGATGAAGCCGTACCAAACGTCGAGGATGGCCTCAACCTGCGGCGCCAGCAGGTCTCTGGAGCGCCGAAGCGCGGCCCGGTCGTCCTCGCCGAAAAGAAGACTCGCCTGAAGTAGCTCCAGCTCCTCCAGGCTGACCGGCGAGCGGGGTACGGCGTCGGTGCCGTAGGTGTAGCCGGGAATGTCGGTCTTGATCATGATGTGCTCCTCGGATCGTCTGCGGTTGGGGCTCGGAAGACTTGCCAGTTATGAGTTGCCTGCTCGGCTGGAGCGGTCTGGTGATCGGGGCAATCCAGGCGCAGTTCGCCGTCGCCGAAAGGTGCGTCGACGAAGGCGCAGTGATGGGGGTGTACCGGGTCCTCGTGGCGGAAAGGCCGGAAGAAGCGGCAGGACACGCACATACGGGCAACCGGTATGCGGCCCTTCTCCTGAAGCGTGCGGATCATCGCAACCAGCCCGCGCAGGAAGGCGGCCTGCTCGACCGTCGAAAGCTCCCCGACCGCCTCCAGCAGGAAGTCCGGCCAAGCGGCGGCCGCTGCGGCCTCGCGACTCCCAGTCGGCGTAAGCACGACGACCACCCCCCGGCCGTCGCCGGCCGTGGGCTGTTTGGCCACGAGTCCCTTGCGGTGGAGAGCTGCAACGCTGTCGGACGTGGTGGCCGCAGTGACGCCGAGCTGGTCTGCGAGGGCACCCAGGCGCAGGCCGTCGGGATTCGCCCGAAGCAGTGCGAGCACCTGGCCCTGTGTCGGGTTCAGGCCGCGGCCGCCGGCCTCAACCCAAGCCTGCTGCTTGAGAGCGATCCCGATCTTGGCCAGCCCAGTGGTGACTCGCCGGTCGAGCGGCTCATCGGGCGGCAGAGGATCTTTGGCCCGCATGGGATAACTCTATAGGACTCCTAACGACTTGCCCAGACTACGATGCATTCGGCTAGGGAGGTGAGATGACCACAAGCGATGGATTCTGGCTGCGCATGAGCAGGGTCGTGCCCGCACCGCAGCGCGCCGTCTGGCGTGCGATGACCAACCCGGACGAGCTTGTCAAATGGTGGGGACCGAAGGGCTTCACCGCGCCCAGTCTCGACTTCGAGCCTCGAGTTGGCGAGAGCTTCCGAATCGCCATGCAGCCTCCGAGCGGTGAGCTCTTCCACCTTCTCGGCAACTTCCGCGAGGTCGATCCCCCATCCCACCTCAGCTACACATTCGTCTGGGAGCCACCAGATCCGGACGATCGTGAGACGGTCGTGACACTGTCACTTTACGAGAGGGGCGAACAGACCGAGGTGCAGCTGACGCAGGGCGAGTTCAGCACCCAGGAGCGACTGGACCTACACGAGAACGGGTGGCGCGAAAGCTTCCAGAAGCTCGAAGCTCTTCTGGCCTGATGCCGAGTTAACCATCCTTAGCTAGGTTCGCCAGGAACACGGGCAGCCGGCCGGCACCGAAGTCGTAGAACCGTGCCCACTGCAGCTCGATGGTGATGCGCACCATCTGCTTGTCCTGGAACTCACCGCGGCTTCTCCGCGGTGCTGGCGATGAAGGCGCGTACCGCATCAGCCAACTGCTCTGGCTGATCCAGCGGTACGACGGTGTAGCTGTCGGTAATCTCGACCAGCCGCCCATCGGGCAGCAGGTCGGCGAGCCGGCGGCCATGTTCGGGCGGCATCATTTGATCTTCTGGCGCCCAGACGACCAGGGCCGGCTTGTCGAAGGAGGCCAGCCCCGCTGACCAATTGCGACCGATGTCCAGCGGTACGCTCAGGCAATAGCTGCGCAGGTCCTGGCGAATCTTCCGATCGTGGATGAATGGCCCGAACCAGTCGCGCAAGATCGCGTCCGGCACGGGGTGCTTGACAAGCGTGGCCGCCACGGAGCGGCGTACGGCCGCAGACCGCATCAGCAGACTTTGCAGCGCAAATCCGCCACGCGTGGCGGCCAACTTACTAAGCCGCCGTCCGGGAGCGCCCGGCGGGAAGTTGTCGAAGGCTTCGCAGGCGACGAGGACCAGTCTGCCGATCCGTTCGGTGCGACCATGATCAACCAGCAGCTGCGGACCACCCCAGTCGTTCATGACCAGGGTCACATCCTGCAGATCGAGCCGCTCCAGGAATTCGGCCACCAGCAAGGCAATGCCGTCAATGCTGAGGTCGGCGCCCGGCCGCATCGGCTGCCGATGCGCACCGAGGGGAAGTGTCGGTGCGATGCAACGGAAAGCTGGTGCCAGCTTCGTGATCACGCCGCGCCAGACCGTGTCGTTCATCAGCACGCCATGCAGCAGTACGACGGTCGGGCCGCCGCCGCCGGTATCTAGATAGTCAATTCGGCCCGCCGACAGCTCGATGCCGCCGGGTCGGGAGTCAGACGTCATCTTGCTCCTTCCTGTGCTCGTTTCTTCCGAAAAGTACTCAGACGTCAACGGACCGGCCTGGATAGCTGTCGTTTCTGACCACTCTCGGAACTACACGGCCGAGTGATCTGGCTCGACCAGAGGCGGCTGTGAGGCTTCACTGGTGGGCGTACGCAGAGTCAACGCGGCGCCCACGGCCGCTGCGACAGCGCCGAGCGACAAGAAGGTACGCAGCGTGTGGAATGTCGACCAGCGTGCTCGGATCTCCTGCCAGCCCGCGGGCAACGTGTCCTCGGTCCAGTTGGCGATCAAGTCGTCGATCGGCACCTCGACAGCCAACGTGATCACCAGAACCGCGATCATGAGCAGCAGGCCGATGACTGCCAGCCAAGCGGCGGCCCTGGACCGGTTGCGGAAGAGCAGCACGATCGTAACCAATCCGAGCACCACGGCGGAGATCATTAGCACTGCCATGATCACCGCGAGATTTTCGATCATGTGCTTGCCGTCAGTCAGGAAGGTCGCGGCATCGTATTCCGTCATCGTGCGTGCCAGGGAGAGCCAGGTCCCCCACATCACACCGGCGACCAGCACGTACAGCATGATGCTGACGAACTGGACCCACTTCACCAGCGATTCGTTCATCATGATCATCTTCCCTGCTGCGGCGCTGTGGGTGGTGGTGCGATGGGGCTGAGATGCATACCAACGAGCCGCCAGCTGCCCTCCTCGCGGGTCAAAACGTGGGTAGCTCTGAACTGCCCGTTGTTTGGCTGCCCGCGGTATGCCGCTTCCTGGTCGTGAACTCCGACCACCACGGCGCAATCGCCAAAGACACGCACCTGCGTGTCGCGCCAATCCAGCGAAGAGGTGACAAAATCACCACTTCGATAGCGATCCAGCCACTGGGCTTTGTCCAGCATGAAGCCCAACGGCCCGACCAAGATGAAATCCTTGTGAGCCATGCCATCCAGGGCGGTGAGATCCTGGGCAACCTCGGCCTCCGCCCAGCGCTTCCCGAACTCTGCCAAGTCTGCTTCATCATTCATCGCTTCGATCCTTTCTACGAGCTGCGGTCCACGTTGTCCATGGTTCGCCGAGCTGCATCTACCGATCTCAGACTGGGACCGCGACCTGACCATGAGCCAGGCCAGTCCGAGCCCAATTTCTGTTCAACTCGTGCCCTCTGAGGCGAGCGCCCCGTTCTTGGCCTCGCGGCTGTCAGACATGCAGGGTAGGCCGGTATATGAGCTCTTGGATGTTGCCGTCGAGCGTCCGGCTCTCGATCAGCTCCAGGTCAAAATCAGCTGCACCCTGGAAGATAGGGTCCAGTCCGGTCTGACCGGTGATCACGGGGAAGAGCGTCACCTGCACCCGGTCGACCAGACCGGCGGCCATCAGCGCACGGTTCAACGACAGGCTCCCGTGGGAGCGCAGCGGCACTTCGGACTCCTCTTTGAGCCGGGCGACGGCGTCGACGGCGTCACCACTCACGACCGTCGCGTTCGGCCAGTCCAGGGGCTCTTCCAGCGTCGTCGACACCACAGTTGCCGGCATGTTCACCATGCGGGTGACCCATGGGTCACGCACTTCGGACTCCTCTGTGCTCGAAGCCAGCATCTCCGCGAAGAGCCGATGCGTGTTGGCTCCGAACACCATCCGCTGCGGCGTCTCGTACAAGGTGAGGCGGTGGTCGAGCAGCTCAGGGCCTTGTTTGCCCCAGTAGCCGGTCCAGTTGCCGCCGGCGGCGCCAAAGCCGTCGAGGCTGGAAAAGACGTCGAAGGTGTAGGTCGCAGTCATGATGATCTCCTCGAGTGCGTCGATGGGATATGTGGATACGGACTGGAATCCACGGCAAAACTCATCACCGTTGGACTCCTGGACTCAGGCGGCCCAGATGTGGCACAGCTACCCCGTCCGAATTGACAGTTGTCACTCATCATTGACGGCCTCTGTGACCAAGAGCCAGGCCAATTGCTGCTCAGTTGCTATTCAGCCAGGCGTGCGGCTGACGGACGCCGTGCGGAGGTGTTGGGTGACCTGTCCCCCGCTCCTTTCCCAGTGAGCGCCGCAGCGATGCACGAATGGACAACAAGCGTGCACAGGAAGAGAAGGCCTAAACGTACGGGGTCACAAGACTGGACAGCATGTACGACTACATCATCATCGGCGCCGGCAGCGCGGGCAGCGTTGTCGCGGCTCGTCTCAGCGAGGACCCAGCCGTCAGCGTGCTGGTGCTCGAGGGTGGGCCGCCCGACGACCTGCCGGAGATCGCCATGCCGGCCGCCACGCCGACGCTTTGGAGTGGTCCGCTGACCTGGGACAACGTGACTGTTCCCCAACCACACGCTGCGCAGCGGGTCATCCCGTGGCCGAGCGGCCGCCCGCTGGGTGGCAGCTCCTCAATCAACGGCATGATCTACATGCGTGGCAACAAGATCGACTACGACAACTGGCGCGACGCATACGGCTGCGCCGGCTGGGGCTATCTCGATATCTTGCCCTACTTCGTGCGAGCCGAAGATCAGCAACGCGGCGCCTCTGCATACCACGGCACCGGTGGACCGCTGCGTGTAGAAGATCAGAAGTATCAACATCCGCTGAGCCGGATGTGGTTGGAAGCAGCCATCGCATCCGGCCTGCCCTACAACGAGGACTTCAATAGTGATCATCAGGATGGGGTTGGCCCCTATCAGATGACACAGTGTGATGGCCGCCGCTGGTCGACTGCCGATGCCTATCTGCGACCAGCCATGCAGCGGCCCAACCTGACCGTTGAGACCGACGCCTACGTCACTGAATTGATCTTGGATCGCGACAGAGCATCAGGGGTTCGCTACCTTCGTCATGGTGCGGTTCGCGAAGCCAGCGCGTCCGAGGAGATCCTCGTCGCCTGCGGAGCCGTCAGAACTCCCCAGCTACTTATGCTGTCCGGGATCGGCCCGGCCGATCAGCTGCGCTCGCTCCGCATCCTTGTAGTGGTGGACTCTCCGTCGGTCGGTGCTGGGCTGCAGGATCATCCAATGATCTTGACCGGCTGGCGTACGCCGACGGTGCGCAATCTCTGGGAGGAGGTCACCGCCGAGAACCTAGAGCTCTGGCAGCGGGAGCGCCGGGGACCGATGGCGACCTTCGGCGCCGACCTCGGAGGCTTCGGCCGCAGTTCCAGCGATCGCATCGCACCGGATCTGCAGCTCGGCGCTATCCCTGGGCCTCCCCCGCTGCCCGAGTTCGGCCCGCCCACGGAGCGAGCGGTCGGCACGCTCGTCGGCGCAGTCGAGGTCCGTAGCCGGGGACGCGTGACGCTGGCCTCCGCCGATCCTTATGCAAAGCCGATGGTCGATCCCGCGTACTTTGCCGACGAAGCCGACCTCGACGTCCTGGTGGCAGGAGTTCGCATCGCCCGCGAGATCGCCGAGTGCGAACCGCTCGCCGGCATCACGGCTGGCGAGATGATGCCTGGTGCGAATGTCGACGACGATGAGCAGATCCGGGAGTGGATCCTCGCCACTTCAGGGACGATGTTCCACCCGACGGGCACCGCCGCCATGGGCAGCGATGCTGAGGCAGTATGCGACCCGGAGCTGCGGGTACGCGGAGTGGAAGGTCTGCGCATTGTGGACGCGTCGGCAATGCCCGAGACACCCCGAGGAAACACCAACGCTCCGACAATCGCCGTGGCTGAACGTGCTGCCGACCTCATCCGCGGCAACACGCCCCTCTCGATCCGGGAGAAGGAACTCGTCTAGCGGCTGCGCCCTGAGCCTGTCGGAGGACGGACTTCGATGGGCTCAGGCGGCATGCGCGAGCCGGCGATACTCGACCGGCGAGACTCCATAGGCGGCCCGGAAGGCGCGGCTGAAGTGCGCCGCGTTCGGCATCCCCCAGCGGGCGGCGATGGCGCCCACCGGCAGCTGCCGTAGTGAGGCGTCCAGCAGGTCGCGCCGGCACCGCTCCAGGCGACGCTCCTTGATCAACGCCGCCACGCTCTTCGGGTCTCCCTCGAACAGCTTGTACAGATAACGGAGTGAGACATGGTGAGCGCGCGCGACTGTCGAAGGCGTGAGATGAGGATCGGAAAGCTGGTCCTCGATGAAGGCGCGGATCCGTACGATCAACGCCCGCTGGGGAATATCCGGCGGCAGCTCGCCGCCGCGGTCCAATCGGCCGGCGAGTGCAACCGTGAGCAGATCGAGCGTGGCAGTTCCCACTCGGACTCCGCTAGCCACGTCGAAATGGTCCAGATGGCGCCCGAGCTGCCGTGCCGTCGATGAGAAGACGGCACCGGGCCCATCGTCTGCGGTGAGCCCGACCGCAGTGAGCTTCTTCGTGTCATCGGTACGAAGCGGCAGCAGCTGGCGGGGGAAAGCAATCGCCAGAACGCGTACCGACCATGAGTTGGTCCAATGGGCCGGTCGGGAAAGATCGACAAAGGCGTAGTCACCGGCATGGAGTCGAGCTTGACGGCCATCTTGTTCGATCTCGACCTCGCCTCGCGCAACCACATCGACCTTGACGAGGTCCGCCCCCATGAGCTGGCTATGACGGCGGGTACGATCCGCCCCGCCCGGGCGGGAGGCCCACAATTCACCAACATGCAGGGCACCAAGGTGAGCGGCACGTACCTGGTCAGGCAGCTCACTGCCTTCATCGGTTCGGATATCGAGAGGGCCCAAGACCGCTCGGAGGCCCTCATGGAGGTACTCGGTGCGTGAAGCTACCGGCACGTCCGTTGCGCGTACGAGCACGCTCATCCTTACGATCGTAGTTGCGCTCCGCTGATCGTTGCCCTCACTCGACCTAGGCGTCGACGCGGCGTAAACGGAATCGGCGCCACCGCGCGCTCATGCCCTGCCCGTCGAGCGAGCGGGTGCGACCGTCCCGGATAGGCAGCATCGTCCAGATCCCGAATCCGATGCCAACGCGTTCGGGGATGAAAGTGCCGCGGGTCTGGTAGACCGTGTGGCCGTCAACGCGCCAAGCCGCGGTCGACTCGCGTTGGTCGAGCGTGATCTCGCACGTGCGAAGCCTGGTGAAGTCGTCGTCGAAGTCCTCGTACGGCGACTCGACCATGTAGATGAACGGCTCGTTTGCTTGCCACGCTCTCAGCTGCTCGTCCAGCGCGAACACGCGGGTGGAGGTGCCGCAGATGGAGAACACCCGCTGGCTCGCCTCCAGGTCGAACACCTGGAATGCGGCCATTGCCCGGCGGTAGTCTTCCGGTTCGCCGCCGACGTTCGTGACCGCCATGTCGGCGGCGAACGTCGCGGCGCCATCCGGCGGCAGCTCGAACTGGAGGGTCGACAAGATCAGATATTTGGCGCTGTCGGCGGCCTGGAACCTATCGTGCGACAGCGAGAAGCGCGGGATCCTCACACGCACCTCGCCGTCGCCGACGGCCAGCTCCGCATTGGGGTCCAGCGGGATGTGCATGTCGCCTGTCGGAAGCGGCAGTCGCGCTGGGCTCCAGCGCGCAGCGTCCAGCTCAGGTCCTTTGAGCTCGTCGTAGGTGATGAAGCCGTCACTGGGGTCGGTTTTGACCTGGGCCTCGGGCGTCATGGTTTCCTCTTAGTTATATGCGATCTCAGCGCTGGACCCGATAGTGCAGGTGAGTGACACCGTCTTCTCCCTCGAGGATCCTGGTGCGTTCCAGCTCGATGTGCTCCGGATCGAGGTTGTCGAAGAGACGGCGTCCTTGGCCGAGGAGAACGGGGACGAGATGGATTTCGAGCTCATCGAGCACCCCCGCAGCGAGCGCGAGCTGTGCCGTTCCGGCGCCATGGACGAGCACCGTCTTTTCGCCCGCGGCACGCTTCGCCTCAGTCATCGCTGTCTTCACGTCGGACACATAGCTGACTAGCGGCCAGTGCGCAATCTCGATGCCGGGCTCATGGCGGGCCAGGATGAAGATCGGCACGCCATCGTGGTGGTCGCCGCCCCAGCCGCCAGCGGGCTCGAACGTGCCGCGGCCGGCGACAACCGCCCCAGTCGCCATGAACTCATCGACGATCTGGCCATTGATGCCCCCGGGACGGCCTGGAACACCATTCTGGACGGTCTCGGCACCGGTAAAGATCCACTCGTGGAGGCGGTCACCGCCGTCACCGAGCCCGTTGCCCGGTCCGGCGTTGGGCCCGGCGATGAAACCATCGAGGGACATGGACATGGAGAGAACGCTTGCGGACACGGTGTGTCTCCTTCCTCGCCACCGCTAGGAGTGGCGGTCGCTAGGTCAGCGGGCAGGGGTAGTGCCGGGTGGCCCGGACAGAACCGTAGGGACGTACTCGAGCAGCTGGATTCGACCATCGAAGGTGCGGCTGCACACCATGTCGAGGGAGACGTCCGGGTACCCGTCGTAGATCCGGTCCCGACCGGTGCTTCCGGTAATGACTGGGAAGACCACCACGCGGAAACGGTCCACGAGACCGGCTTTCAAGAGGGACCGGCACAGCGTAAGGCTGCCCAAGGTGCGCATGGACGTGCCTTTGTCTTTCATTTCCCGCACAGCCTCGACAGGGTCCTGGCTGACCAGCTGTGTGTTCGGCCACGACAGGGGCTCGGTCAAGGTCTTTGAAAGACGACCTTCGGCAACCCCGCCAGGACATCTGTACCTGGTTCACCGGCTGCCGCCAGCCCGGACATGAGCCGATAGGTATTTGCGCCCATCAGGGTTGTGTAGCCCGCTTCCGGGTCCTCGCCCAGCCAGGCGAGGTACTCCGGCCCTTCCAGACCCCACCAGCCGGGCCAGCCTTCAGCGGCGCCGTATCCATCGAGGGAGGTGATGAAGTCGATAAGCAGTTCTGGCATCTGCGGTTCCTTTCAGGGAATTGGTGCTCGGCGTAGACGTTAAGCGCCTGATCGGCTGGTGCCGGCCGTCGCCTAACCGTTACGGAATTGACTGGTGGAAGCGGAAAAAGTCGTCGGGGTCGTACGCCGCCTTGACCCGCCGCAGGCGGTCGTAGTTGGTCCCGTGGTAGGCGTACGCCCAGTCCAGCAGGTCCGGGTCTGGGAAGTTCGGGTACACACCCCCGGATCCCCATGGATGCAGCAGCGTCCACGAGCGTGCCAGCCAGTCTCGGGCCGCGGCGCGCTGGGCCGCTGCCGCGTCGGCGCCGACTTGAACCAGGTGCTGGACCAGAAAGCGTTCCTCGCGGTGGGCGAAGGCGGTCGCGTCGACGGGTACGCGGTTGTAGGCGCCGCCCCAGGGCAGGAAGTCGACCTCCCGCGACTGGCCGGGAGCCAACCCTTGGATGAGGTGCTCGATCAGCGTCTCGACCGTCTCGCCCGGCAGGGGCCGGCGAAAGAACTCCGACTTGGTGTAGAGGTGGCCCGGCTGCGGTGGCCGCTCCGGGCCTGACTGCTCGCGCCGGTCTTCGACCGATCCAAGCCCCTCGAGGTACCGCTTGGCCGCCCGGTGAGGCAGGTGACGGCGCGACGCAGCCACCGGGTCGGCGCCCACCCGGCCGACCAGCTCGGCGAGCAGCTCCGCGGCGTCAGCCTCGCCGTCGAGCACGCTGCCCACCACCTCCACCCCGGGCGGCCGCTCACTGTCCCCCGCGGCGGTCAACCGCAGGGTGGCGTCGAGCTCCTCGGGCGCATCGGGGGCATAGGTCTGCCAGGCCTGGACCACCGCGACGGCCGCGGCCGGCGGCCAGACCAGCTGGAAGACCGTGGTCGCCGGCGCGAGCAGAGTACGGAACACCAGCGAGGTGACCACCCCGAAGTGCCCGCCGCCGGCGCCGCGCAGCGCCCAGAACAGCTCGCCGTCATGGTGCTCGTCGCACTCCACGATGCGACCATCTGCCAGGACGACCTGCGCCCTGAGCAGGTGATCGCAGGTCAGGCCGTGCTTCCTGCCCAGGATCCCCAGGCCGCCGCCGAGGGTGAGGCCGGCTATACCGACGGAAGGACCGCAGCCGGCGGGGATGGTAAGGCCATGCTCGGCCAGCGCATCGTAGAGATCGCCGAGCCGCATGCCGGCACCGACTTTGACTGCCTCGCTCGCCAGCTCGCTCGGCGCGGTCGCGAGCTCGTCGGCGACCGCCACCGCGCGCATTGGTGTGACGTCGAGGACAATCCCGTCGGTCGAGGACCGGCCGGCAGCAGAGTGCCCGCCGCTCCGGATCGCTATCGGCAGGCGTAGCTTGCGCGCGACGGCAAGGGTCGCCGCGACATCTGCGGGCGTCGCGCATCGTACGACGGCCGCCGGACGCAGGTGCTCGAAGCGCGCCATCACCGGCTTGCGTACCGATTCGTAGTCGGCTGAGCCCGGCAGCACGACCTCGCCATCGATCTCCCGTTGCAGCGCGTCCCAGTCCGTGATCATTTACGACTGGTGGGACGCCGCGTCGGGGTCAATCGGGGGGCCCAGGGTGGTGACCTCGGGCAGCGGCTGTCTCGCCCACTCCGGTGGCTCGGTGCCCTGGCGCTTGGCGGCCATACGCGCGAAGTAACGCTCGAAACCGGCCGGCGTACAGATGATCAATTGGTGAGCTGGGGCATCGCTGAGGTTGGCGTAGGTGTGCGGTACGCCGCGGGGCGCGAACGCCAACTGCCCCGCGCCCACCGTGAAGTGGTCGTCACGGAGCCGGAAGATCAGTTCACCCTCCATGACATAGAAGGTCTCGTCGAAGTCGTGGGAGTGCAGAGGTGGGCTGACTCCCGGAGCCGGTGCCGTCTCGATCACCGACAAGTGATGGTCGCTGTCCTCACTGCGCAACAGCACTCGGGGCCACGATGGTGCCGCGTTCATCGTCGTCCTCCTTCCGAGGTCTCATACACCGCCTGTTCAACGCCGCGCGCGCCCGGTGCTACACCGAACCGTAGGTGCCCATTCGGGCCGGACGTAAATCCGTCCAACGACATCGACACGAACCACACGACTTTGCTCATCGCCAAACTCCTGATCTCAGCGGCGCGCTGCGGCGCCGGCTATCGATATCAACATCAGCATCAGGGTTTACCTCATTGCTGCTCAACCACCAGACCAGTTGCTGCCCGCTACTGCCCAATGCGCCCGGCGGCAAGATGGGAGCATGCGATATGTCGAGCTGCGGCGGCACACCGACAACGACGGCGACCGGCTGAGCGAGCAGGGCGTCGCGGACGCTGAAGCCATCGGCCGAACCGGCCTGCATCCGCCGTACGCGTTGTTCGTCTCTACCGGTGCAGAGCGGGCCACCGAAATGCTCAGCATCTTGCGCCGTGCTGCCGGTCAGGAAGAGGCGCCGATCATCAGCGAGGCCGCGCTCCGGTCGGCGGTGGAGGATCGGTGGCGGGAAGCCGCGAAGGCGGCCGGCAAAGGAGCTTCGCTGGAAGGCATCCGGGCTGTTGATCCTGATCTTGTCGAGCACGAAAGTCGGCTGCTCGGCGCTGCGCTGCAGGGGATCGTCCAGGCGCTGCCGGACGACGGGCGGGCGCTGATCGTCGGCCACAGCCCGACGAACGAGGCAGCCGTCTGCGGACTGACCGGTCGGATCGTCGGCCCGCTGGGCAAAGGAGACGGGATTTTGATCGTCGAAGATGCCGGACGGTACGAGGTGCGCCCGCTTTAGCCTCTTGATCAAATTTCACTAGGCGGATTGCGTGATGGTGTCAAGCGGGGCTGGCCGTATAGCATGTGCTATATGGACGTCACCGACCTTTTGGAGGAGTTAGGCAGGGTTGCTACCGATACTGATCGGCAGCGTGCCCAGGCCAGCGAGCGGCTGCTGAAGGCGGTTGGCGAAGCGTCCGAGCAGGGTCTCACTCAAATGCAGATTGCCCGCAGCATCGGCCGGAGTCAGCCCGAGGTGTCACGGTTGATCAGGGCCTACCGTGAGTCGAGATTTCGGCCCAAAACCCGCCTCGGCAGATTGCTTAAGCAACACCGCGACGAGATCTTGACCATCGCGCAGGCGCACAAGGCCTCGAATCTCCGCGTCTTCGGCAGCGTTGCGCGAGGTGAAGACGAACCATCAAGTGACATAGATCTGCTCGTCGATCTGGCTCCTGATGCCGATCTGTTTGATGTCGCCGGGCTGAACGTTGAGCTTGAACATCTGTTGGGGCACTCGGTGGATGTCGTCCCGGCACGGCTGTTGAAGCCGCGCGTCGCGGCCTCCGCTCTTGCCGACGCCGTCGCGCTGTGAACAGGCGTCGACGTGGAGATGCCCAGCATATCGAGGATGCCATGGAACACCTTGAAGTGCTGGATGCGCACCTTCAGCGCGGCAGTCTCGACGATGTCCTGGTCAGGGATGCAGTTTGTCATCGCCTGGAGGTGGCTATCGACGCCCTCAGCAGAGTTAGCCCAGAACTCCTAGACTCCGAAGCCCCTAGTGATTGGCCAAAGATCGTCGCAATGCGAAACATCCTGGCGCACCAGTACGCCGACCTGGATTCCGCCATCTTGCAGGCCACGATCAATAACCGACTTGGCGATCTTCGTGGACTGATCACTCGGCTGAGCGCCACTGTTCGGCAACGCCAGTAACCGCCGCCCAGAGGAGTTGTGGCAAAAGGATGCGCGGCTAAGGGGGAGCACCGTATATATGTAAGGCTGATCTGGTGGACGACCGCCCTTGGGGCAAAGCTCTGGCTGCTGATTTCGATCATGATCCGGAGCGGTTCGCTGCCAACCAGCATGCCACCCGGAGTTTCTCGATCATCGGGGATGTGCATGATCGGGTTGCCGATCGGCTTGACAAGATCACGACCGGCGCCATTCTCGATCTTGGTGGCGGCAATGGCACTCTGGCCGGCGTGATAGCTCAGCTCGAGACGCGGCGGATGTGCACCACTGCCGGACCGGCGATGCCCGATGGAGCGTTCATGTCGATCTTGGTTTGGTCCGACACCGTCAGCGTTTCGCCCGATACGGTCTCACGGCTCGGCAGGCTGTGCCATTCGGCCGTATACCGGCCGGGCGGCACGTCGACGGTCAACGACTCAGCCGTTTCGCCGGGCTGCAAGATCAGATACTCATTTCCGGGATCCGCCAGGGCGAAGCCGGTGGAGCTGAGGTCGGTACGCGGCTGCATTGTGAGCAGATCGATCCGCTCGGCAAGATCACGAGTGTCTCCCATGGCGCGTCGCGCTGGTTCCAATGAGTCGAATGAGGGGGTTCCGGCGCTGGGATCGGGTGGCATGCCGCCACCGAGAACGCCCAGGTCGTACAAGATCGGGTTGTGCCCGCGGAGGAACGCCTTCCACACCCACAAGGCGTCGCTCGACAACGGCGAGAAGTGATCGGTATCCAACAGCACGACCTTGCTTCCATCATTGGCAGGCGGATCTAGCGACCAACGGCCCTTGCCCAGGATGTCGTCGAAGCCAGGCGAGATCCACTCCGCGGGACTGTTCCACAGTGGCTCGTTTGACTTGCTCAGATCGGCAACGGGGAAGAGGTAGGTCATGCCCACCGGATGTGAGTCGTAGCCCATCTGCCGCTCGTAGTCCTTGATGGAGTTGATCACCCAATACTGCCACTGTGTCGAATCGCCGATCGGCGTTTCGATTGAGAAGCCCTCGTCGAAGACCACCGAATCGGCAGCCTGGCCCGATGACTCGTTGGCAACCTCGTACAAGACGTTGGGAAGATCATGAACGGTGTCGATCACCTTGCGGATGTAGCCGAGCTGCAGTGCCTCGATGTGGGAATCGAGGGGGAGCACCTGATAATCGATGATCGAGCTGATGCCAATGTCATTGATGTTGTTGGCGGCATGGAACGGGTGGCCCTCGACGTTGTCCGGCGTAGCGGTCAGGTGAAGGCTGAAGCCTTCGAAAAGCATGACGGAGGCATAGACACCCGCGCGTCCGGCGGCAACCACCCGTTCCCGAAGTCGATCGAAGTAGTTCTGATCAAAAGCCGAGAGATCGAACTTCGGTTTGCCATCCTTGGCAGCTCCAGGTCCGGTTCGGGGCCAGGGCTGCGGCGTCATACAAAAGTGCACATCAGCCTGAGCGAGGTAGCCGCGAAACTGTTCCCAGCGCCAGAGCCGGATGAAGTTGTGACCGCGCTCAGTGAGCAGCTGTAGGTAGGCATCGAAGTCGAACCGCTCCGGGTCTTCCGGGCAGTCGCGTCCTGAACCCAGCCCGTCATGGACATTGTTGTTGACATGTGAGCCCGTGAGATAGATCGCCGTTTCCGGATCCCCGGCGGCCGTGAAGTACCGGGGGTTGTTGTCAGAGACGACGAGCGGGCCACGTAGTTGAGACATCATGCAATCCTCCTCCCTTCAGTCCTCCTCCCTTCAGTACCGCACCGTCATCTGGTCATTGGCCAGGCCACCGCCCGACCACTCGCTGTTCAGCTGGGGAATTTCTCTGATCTGCCTGGTCAGCAGTTGGCCGAGAGATGGCCTGGCCAATGGCCATCTAGGACAAGCAATCTCGGCAGATGGCAGCGTACGAAGCGGCTCAGATCTCAACGCCACCGAGCGGACGGGCCGTCGTTCTCGGCGGTGGTCTGGCAGGTGTGCTTGCTGCCCGTGCGCTGACCGACACCTTCGAAGAAATCGTGATCATCGAGCGACACAACCGCCTGATTGTCGAGCAGGTGTTGCCCCAGGTGCTTTCGGAAACGGTACGGCCTCAGCTGGATCGGCTCTTTCCAGGATTCTCCGCCGAGTTGGTCGCGGACGGCGCAGCCATAGCCGCACCGAGCGGGCACCGCTCGATCAGCACCGCCGCGCCGGGAGCCGAACGGGTTGATGCCAGACTGCAGTTCACGCACGAATTCATCCATCGCCACCTCTCACGGCATCTGAACTCCTTCGACGGCGTGGCAATGCTGGGTGGCTGTGACGCCGTCGGACTCGTAGGCGACGGCGAGCGGTGCGCCGGTGTGCATGTTCTGCCGCGAAGCCGCAGCGCCGCATCCAGAACCATTCCCGCCGACCTCGTCGTCGACGCCATGGGCGCCGGGTCGCGACTCTGCCTGTGGATCGAGGACACCTGGCGCATCCGTCTGCCGAGCGAGCGGCAGCTGATCACTTATTTCGCCAGCCGCCTGTACCAGACACGGGCGCGTTCGCTGCCGGCCGCCACCACCATCGACCTTCGACCGGCCTACTCCTACCGGATCGCGCTGATGACGGTCGAAAACGGCCAGTACGTGGCTAGCCTCGGCGCTCCGAACATCCCGGCACACGACGGTGATCAGTTCGATCAGCTGCTCAGCAGCCTCCTTCCGCAGCATCTCGCAGCACTCATTGCGGATAGTCAAGCGGCGGGGCCGGTGATCATCTTTGCCTCGGCCGGGATGCGCCGTCGCTTCCACAACGCCGACCGCCTGCCCGGAAACCTCATTGCCCTCGGCGACAGTCTGTGCTGCTTCGACCCGCTCCAGGGCCACAGTTTCGAGGTAGCCGTCCGCCAAGCCAGCGTTTTGTGGCAGCTCCTCGGCGAGCAGCATTCCTACGCCGACAACGGCCAGCCAACCGAGCTGGCCCGTCGATACTTTCGCGCTGTCGCCAAGATCGTCGACGACGCTTGGATGGTGGGCGCCTAGCCGGTTCCTGCGGTGCTGTCAATGTCTCGATCCCAGAGCCAGTTGGTGATGGCCTCAGTAGCGCGGTCTCGGTGACGGCGGTAGGTGCTGAACGGCAGGTCGAGCAGCTCAGCGGCCTTCTCCTGCGTTGGTGCGGGTCGCAAGTAGGTCCGGTCAAGCACTCGGTAGAGATGATCAGCCCGTGGATCCGACTTGAGCCCGCGGGCGGCCTCGAGGATGAGCCTTCGCAAGATCTCGTCGGGTCGGCTATCGGGATGCTGCCGCAGCTCGCTTTGAACCATGCTGGCGGCGAGCAGCGGATTTCGCAGCAGCTCCAGCGGTTGATGCAGCGTACGAAGTGCCTGCTTCACAGAGGCAGCAAATTCCTCCTCCGACAGCGCGGTCGCCGGCTCGGCCACCTGGAGGGTGATCTGCTCACCCAGCTCCCGAGCCGTGGTGCGTTCCAGCCACTCGGCCACTCCGACCCGCCGCCAATCGTGAGCAAACGTCAGATAGCGGGTGGGCCCGATCCGGTAGTCAGCCTCGGGCACATGGACAAAGTCCCAGTGGTTGAGGATCGGTTGCCAAAAGTCAAGATCGGTGGGGAAGGCAACGAAATCCCAGGCCGTCACCGATCGCAGCAAGATGTCAGTGATGTGCCATACGCCATGCAACGTGCTCGGAAGGCTGGGATGAGAATCGTTCGGGTCCGCCTCGACCAGGAACCGCCAGGCAATCACCTGCTCGCCGGGCCGGGGCGCGTGGTGCCGTTGGGCGTAGTGCCAGAGGACGGACGCGCCGGGATCGGCCTCGATGTCCTCCGACCGCGACAGATGGAGCGCTAGGCGCGCGGCATAGCCGGCGACGTTTCCCGCTGAGTCGCGGAACAGGCGGAACGCCTCGGGTTGGCGGCGCAGCCAGTGAGCGGCAAACTCCGCCTGTTGATCACCTTGTGCCGTCCGTGTCATGGCGATGATCAAATCGGCATGCTCGGCATCGACGCATTGCCCAGGCGGCTGACCGAGCGCATCCCAATCCCAGGAGGCCCCAGCAACCGGATGATCACGTATCAGGAACAGCAGGTCTGCCACCGCTTGCTGCAGCGCCAACGGATTACCGGCCTGGGCCCGAATGTTGTCGACCAAATGGCTGCGCAGCCGCCGATGGATCTCGGCGTAGGTGTCCGGATCCCGCCAGCGCACGTCGGCTTCCAGGATGTCGCGTACGACGTCATGGGGTTGGATGCCGGCACGCCCCTGCTCCATGAAGCTGAGGTCGCGCAACCATTCCCACAGGTCGGATATGTCCTGCTCATCCGTCGTCGGCAGCGCGGCCCGTAGCACGGGCTCAGTAGTCACAGCGGCATGGGCGCTGATCTGCAACGCCGCCCGGTGACGGCTGCTCGGAGCTTCGTCGACGAGCCGGCTGAGCAATGCCCGGACCAGGTCAGGCATCTCATCCAGCGCTGCGGGAAGCTCATGCTGTCCCAAGGATCGTCGTATCGAGTCGATGAGCAGTGACAGCGCGAGCGGATTGCCATGGGTCAGTGCCATCACCTGATCGAGTACGCCGGCCGGGATCTGCTCAACCTCGAGCAGCGTATGCACGGCGTCGCGTGAGAGGTTCCGAAGTGACACCACCCTGAGGAGCTCGCGCCAGCCGGGGTCGGAGCGCCAGCCTTCACCGGGGGGCCGTCGACCAGCGATCACGACCAGCGCCTCAGCAGGCAGTGATGGCAAGAACTCATCGCGCAGCCAGCTCTCAGCCGGCTCCAGTCGCTCCGCCGCGTCGATGATCACCACCATGCGGTCCGGATCTAGATCATTATCCGGCGACGCCAACAACTCGCCGACCGCGGCCTGGAGCCCAGCTGGAGTTGGCCGAATCCGTCCACCGTCGACCTGGGCCACCGTAAGACCGGCCTCTCGGGCCTTTTCCGCGTACGCGGCGAGCAGCGTCGACTTGCCGATCCCGCCGGGTCCGTGAACCCACAAGACACTGAAGAAGTCCCACGCCGTCTCACCGGCTGCTGCCTGCAACCGGGCCGCGAAGAGATCAAGTTCGGCCGTCCGGCCGACGAAGCGTCGGGCTCGCTCGTACTGGAGCCGCTGGCCAAGATCAAGTACTGCCGTTGAGGTCATCAGTCTCCAAACTACGGCCGCAATGGACTGATGAGTAGGTCCAAATTCATCCAATCCGGCCAGACCAAGTACTGTGGCCGAGTGGAGCTGTTCCTCGACCCTTCCGATGGCCGGCCACGCACCGTACAGATCTATGAGCAGCTGCGGAACGCGATTGTGGAAGGTCGAATGAACCCACACGACCGGTTAGCGCCGACGCGGATTGTGGCTGCTGATCTTGGGCTGTCACGGTCAACGGTGACCGAGGCGTACGGTCGGCTCAGCGCAGAAGGCTATATCGAGGGGCACGCCGGAGGCGGGAGTGTGGTGAGCCCCGTACCGCTGGCCCCGGCCCGACTCCGTCGATCACCAGCCGCGCTGACGCCGACGCCGAGGGCTGCTGGCATCAAGCCGTACGGTCGGCCCGGCACCGATGCCCGCTTCGATCTCCGGCCAGGAACCTTGGATCCGTCGCTGTTCCCGGTCCGGGAATGGCGCCGGTGCATGCTGCATGCGCTCGACCGGGCTCAGTCGCACTATGGGGAACCAGCAGGCATCCCCGAGCTGCGCGCTAGCCTGGCCAACTGGGTGAGCCGCTCCCGCGGCGTAACCGCCAGCGCAGACGAGGTCGTCGTCACCACGGGCGCGGGACACGCCATCGACCTCGTCGCCCGTGTGCTGCTTGACCCTGCGGCGGTGGTCGCGGTCGAGGAGCCGGGCTATCCGCCTGTGGTCGAACTGCTCCGCGCTCAAGGACTCCGCGTTGTAGGTGTTCCCGTCGACAGCCACGGCATCGTCGTCGACGCCATCCCGTCCCGAGCGCGGCTCGTCTACGTCACGCCGTCACATCAATATCCGCTCGGGATGGTGATGACCCGGCGACGGCGCCTGGAACTACTGGAGTGGGCCGGCAGCGCGGGCGCGGCGATCATCGAGGACGACTACGACAGCGAGTTTCGCCACACCGCCCGGCCGCTGGAGCCGCTGCAGCGCCTGGATCGCGACGGGCGGGTGATCTATGTCGGCACTTTCAGCAAGACGCTGTCACCAGCCCTGCGACTCGGGTTTCTCGTTGCGCCCAAGAACCTGGTTCCAGCGATCTGCGCCATGCGCCAAGTGATCGATTGGTGTCCACCGCTGGCGACCCAGGTCGCCCTCGCAACTCTGATCTCCGACGGCCATCTCGACCGTCATCTGCGACGCTCTCGGGCGGTGTACCGGGAGCGGCACCGCCTGCTGTGGGACGGGCTCGGCAAGCTGCTTCCTGCGGGGTATCGGCTACTGCCGGCCGAGGCAGGGTTGCATATCACGATCCTGCGGCCGGAGCTTCCTCCCGATCAGTCGGTGCGGGCACTCCTGCAGGACCGTGGCTTCCTGGTCGGGTCGTTGCGACTCACCTACGGATTCACTGACCCAACAGCGGGATTTCTGGTTGGCTTCGGGGCCCTGCCGACGCCGTCGGTAGCCGCTGTCTGCCGAGCGTTTACCGAGACACTCGAGGAGATCGAACAGACCCTTAAGCGAAGCGCCTGACAAAAAGTGCACTTTCTGGCACCGAAGGCGCTCGGTCAGCCGTTGACCGCGGCTGCGGATCTTGAAGGGTAGCCGGCGAGGTAACGGTTGGCAGAGGTGGCGGCCGCGTGAGCACCGCCTGACCTGGTGATCGACCAGCGGCGAGATAGAACCTCGAAGTCTGTACCGAACAGAGAGGTCCAACCGCGATGACTCATCAGTCAAGCGTCCAGACTCGAACGGGACGGCGTAGGCCGTGGCTCACTGGCGTCATGGTGGCCATCCTGATCTTGATCGTGCTGGCCTTCGCCATCGGGCGGTTGATGGTGGATCTGCCGAATCTGGCAGCTGGAACCCTGCCCGATGACGAATACGCCGCTCGCTTCGTACGCCATCCCTGGCTGACCTATCTGCACATCGCGCCCGGTGCGCTCTACATGATCGGCGCCACGCTGCAGCTCGCCTACTGGTTCCGGGGACGTCACTACACCGTCCACCGCCGGCTGGGCCGAGTTCTGTTCGCGGCCGGGCTCGTGACTGGGTTGTTTGCCGTGGTGCTGGGTCTGGCGTTCCCCTTCGGCGGCCTGGCTGAGCTGTCCGCAACAGTCCTGTTCGGTATCTGGTTTGTGGTCTGCCTGCTGCTTGCCTTCCGCGCCATCCGGGCCGGCGACATCCTGCAACACCGGCGCTGGATGATCCGTGGCTTCGCGATCGGCATCGCGGTCGGCACTATCCGTATCTGGATCGCAATCTTTCAGATCAGCGGCCTACTTGCCCTCCCAGCCGCTTTCGGTCCGGCCTTCTGGATTTCCTTCACGCTGCACGCTCTGATTGCCGAGATTTGGCTCCGAGCTCGCCCGCTAGCACCGGAGATAGAGGTGCCGGGGACCTAGCCGGAGCGCTTGTACGTCAGCTCAACCCGGCGGTTCAGCTTCCGATTCTTCTCAGACGTATTGGGCACCGCCGGATCGGCCTCCCCACGGCCGAAGACCTTGAAGGGGTAATCGGTCTTGCCCAGCCCCGGTCTTAGCACCCGCGCCACAGCGGCAGCTCGCCGGCGCGAGAGAACCAGACCATGATGGGCACTGCCAAGATCATCGGTGTAGCCAACGATGGCGACCCGCCCCTGGATCGCGGCGATCAAGCACCTCAGCCAATTCATTCAACCGTCCACGTACGCCCGGACGCAGCCGGGCGCTGTCTTTGGGGAAGAGCACCTCCGAACTCAAGCGCACCTTGATCTGTTTCTCACTCTCATCGATTCGCGCCGCGCCGCGAAGATCACTGGTCGGCACCGAAAGGTCACGCACGAGGGCAACCACATCGCGGATCGGTGCGTCCGCGGAGGACGTCGTCGGATCGCCGCCAGCGGCGGTGGGCACGCTAAACAGAACTACCGCGCCGACTCCAGCCGCAACCGCACGCCGACTACTGAACCGGGACACGAGAGACCGTGCCGAACTGCGGGAACGAGACGTCTAGCGCCGTGACCTCCGCTGGCGGTGCCGCGTAGGTCGCGTAGAACGTGTAGCTGTGACCCGGTTCCAGGTTCCCCCTCAGGGCCCGACTGCATAAGCAATTGCCTTTGCCTTCGCTGGCTGCCAGATACACCTTGCGGCGGGCGCTGTCCACGAGTCGAACGCCGTCTACGGAAGTTGAGGACTGCGCATCGCCGGTGGTGGAATCGCCGTCACTGAACAGATCGAACACGAAGATGCCATCCTCAGCTTCGGGATCGACCGCCACCGTAAAGTGCATGACCGCCAAGGTGTCGGATCGGCGGATTGGGTAGACCGCGAGCGTGGCTTTTTGCTCGTCCGCAGTGCCGTCCCGAGTCGCCGCAGGAGTGCCGAGATCAGTGGGCACTCCATTCGGGGTTTCGCTCGCCGTCGTACCTGGGCCGGGTGTCGCTGGAACGTTCACTGGTGTCGCTGCGGCCGACGTCGTGACCGCGGAAGCTGACGCGCTGAGCGCTGGCTGCTGCGGTTCGTCGCCACCCGAAGCGCGCAAGCCACTGCATCCGGCAAGCGGAATCGTGGCGGCCAGGACAATCAAACTGAACCAACGACGTCGCGGCGTGGTCGTCTGTCTTATTGCCGCAAACACGACCGACACCGTATCGGACAGTGAGCCAGCAGGCGGCAGATCTTGATCGACCGGTTCAGCGGCGGACCTCCCCGTTCGGAGCGACGAACCAATCGTGCAACCGCTGGCCGTCATCTCCGTTACTGGAGTGCTGCCACCAGTGACACCAGCGCCGGCGCAACCAGCAGCGCTGGCAGCAGATTTCCAACGGGTATGGCTTTGATCTGCAGCAGCCGCAGGCCCACTCCAAGTAGCAGTAGCCCGCCGGTCGCAGTGATTGCCGCGATGTAGGCCTCGGGCAACACGTCGCCGATGAACACTCCGACGAGAGTCAGAGAGCCCTGGACTACGACAATGGCCACGACCGAGGCCATCACCCCGGCACCGAGCGAGGCGGCGAAGGCGATCGAGGCGAAGCCGTCCAGCACCGACTTGAGAATGAGCTGCTCAGGTCCGCGGCCCAGACCATCGGAGAGTGCGCCGAGAATGGTCAATGGGCCGACGCAGAAGATCAGCGATGCAGTGACAAAGCCTTCGATAAAGCGCTCACGAGCAGCCTGCTCGGATGATGTGAATTCATCCGAGGGCGTTCCCGTGGGAATCTCGGCGGCGGCGGCGGCGGCGTCGGAGGCAAGCGTTCCCGTTGGAGCCTGTCCAGAGCTGGAGTTGTGCGCGTTCGCTTTCTCAGGAACGTCGTGGTGCATGGCGAAGCGGCGCCGCGCGAGCCAGCTCCGCAACCAGCCGCCGAAGCCTTCGAGCCGAGCCTCGATGTCGAGCAAGGAACCAGCTATACCGCCCAACAGCAGGGCGCCGAGAACGATTAACACCGGCGCCGAGGGGCCGACCGCTGCCGACAGCGCCGAGGATGTCACCTCGGCGGCTGAGAGGGCGCCGATCAGCAGAGTCACCAGCCCAAGAGCATCGGTCACAGTGTCCCGGGTGCGCGCAGGCAGCCGGGCGCCGAGCAGCAACCCGATACTCGAACCAATGAGTACGGTCGCGACATTGACCGCCGTACCGATGCCTGGAAACACCTAGATCACCCGAAGATCACCGACTGTGCATGATCAGGTTTGATCACCAGGACGATTCGATCGGTACGCAACGGATATGGCTCTCCGGTGTACTTGCGCGATATCCGGTCGATGATCTCCCAAGCTCGGTCGCCTTCAACCCTTTCCACAACGCGTCCTCGAATCAGCGCAGATTGGTACGGCTGATCTACGTCGATGATCGAGATCGCCACTCGGGGATCTCGCTCGAGATTGCGAGCCTTCCGCGAGCCAGGTCCGGTCAGAATGGCCAGGTTGTCGCCCTCGAGTGCAATCCAGACCGGCACGCTATGTGGCGCGCCGTCGGGCATTAGGGTCGCGATGTGAGCGTAGTTCGGGCGATCTACCAGACGCCGTACCTCAGCGTTCATTCCGGCTATCTCATCTCCTAACAGCGCGATAGTGACAGTTGCGCTCCGCCATCAGAGTTCTGGACTCTCCGTGAAGGAAAAAGTTATCGGGCTCGCAGCGTGTCACTTCCCAAGAGTTATCGCCGCGCGGACGCTCCCGCGCGGGTAGTCATCTGGCGGCCTGCCGTCTGCCGTGCCTCTGGACGGCCAGGCGATGCGCGTTCTCGAGAAGGCTCTTGAGCTGCAGGCTCGCGCGTTCGCCTGGATTGAGGATGGCAACCCAACCCTGAGAGGCATAGGTCGGATGCGGGAGAAGTATGTCGGTCGCCGCATAGTCGAAGTCGCTGTGATGGGCTTCATGCTCCTTCGGCGGGTAGCCGAAGAGTCGTTCGAAATCGCTTCGGCCGATCGCGACGTTGACACGGAAGATACCGGCGCGATCAAGATCAGATTCGGTGTCCCAGCCGGGGTAGTCCGACACCACGAGTGTGGCGAATGGCAGCCGCTGATTTGCCGGCTGATCTCCGTCGGGGTCGTAGCAGAAGAACGTGTCGCCCCAAGCAACCTCCGGAGCTGCATTCTCCTCGCTCGCTGTGAACGTTACGACACCCGGTAAGCCACTGACATACTCGATGATCTCGGTTTCAGTCACACTGCAATCTCAACACGGCGGGAACGACCGCCTGTGCGGCATGGTTGACGGAGCTGAAGTCTGATACACCCAACGAGGCAGTGCCGAAACACAGCGCGGGCACAGAGATTTGATCATGGACAGCAACCAGAACCGTGTGCGACACATCGAGATCGCCTGTGACGAGTCTGGCTTCTCCGGGGGAAACCTCGTCGGCGTCGGACATAGCACGGTCTTCGCCCACGCCAGCATTCACCTCGAGCCCCACGCAGCTGCTGAGTTGATCACGTATCTGCTCCGGGCAATCGGTGCTCGCGGCAGCGGCGAGTACAAGTCGCCTGAAATGATGCGGCCGCGCCGCCGACCGATCCTGCTGTGGTTTCTTGGTCCCAGCAGCCCGATCAACCAGAACGCCTACGTTCACCTCACTGACAACCGATTCTTCGTGCTATCGCGACTGGTCGACGTGCTTCTCGGTGAGCAGGCCGTACGCGGCATCGTTCCCCCTGGGCGCGACGCGCGTACCCGAGATATGGCGCTCACTCTGTATCGGTCGGGTGAGAAAAGCTATGGACCGGCTCGCTGGCAGCATTTCCTCGTCGCGGCGGCCAACCTGTTCCGAATCAACAACCGTTGGCTGCCGAAGAATCCGGTTCAGATCTTCTACGCCGCAGTCGACGCGATGAGTCAGGGCAAGGCGCCAGCTGAGGTTCGGCAGGTGATGAGATTGCTGGGGCGGACGCGGCCCATCGCCGAGGCAACCCGGGCAGCACACCTGCAGAATCCCAAGCTGACTCCGCTCATGGAGCCTTTGATCCCGGCTCTGAACTGCGCTGTCAACCGCTGGGGTTTGGCCGCTCAAAGCCTCTCCGTCGTCCATGATGAACAGTCGGCGCTGACACCGGAGCGAATCGCCGACATCGCAATGGCCTTTGCCGGCAGTCATCCCGGACACCGACTCACCGATGTCCGGCTTGTCGATTCCAGTCGGGAACCCCGAGTGCAGATCGCCGACTTCGTCGCCGGCATCGCGCGCCGACTCGCAAGTGATCAACTCCACAACCAGGCGGACCCAGAGCTAATCGCCCTGGTGAGGCCTCTTATTGATGATGATTCGGTGTGGGTCGAGTGGTCCTTGGGCTCGTGGTGAGCCGGGCGACAAGGCCGAGAAAAGCTGCACTACCTCAATCCCGGTCCAATCCGCCTCATCCATGACCGGTGGGTGAGCAAGTACACCGAGCCGTGGGCCGCCGAGGGTGAGAGCCTCAGCATCCTGAGCATCGCGACGAAGGAGAAACGATGAGCACAGCCAGCGCTGCGGGCAGATGTACCGTGCAAGCATGGCTACCGTCAGCGTCCGGTACATCGTGGACGACGTTGACGTCGCGATCGAGTTCTACCAGCGGCTCGGATTCCGCGTGAATATGCATCCGGCTCCAGCATTCGCGATGCTGTCGCGCGGTGACCTCCGGTTGCTGCTCAGCGCACCTGGCGGCGGGCCGGGTGGCGGCGCCGCCACTCCTGATGGCCGGCTTCCGGAGCCGGGCGGCTGGAACCGGTTCCAGCTGGAGGTGGCCGATGTGGAGACGCAGATCGAGCAGCTACGAGCGCAAGGCGCAACGTTCCGCAACGAGCTCGTGACCGGTATCGGCGGCCGGCAGATCCTGGTCGAGGATCCGTCGGGCAACCTCGTTGAGCTATTCGAGCCCACTCGCGACGAAGCGCGGCTTGGCGCGCAGCCCGAGCACGGCTGACACGAGTACAGGGCCTCAGCCGGATTGCTAGTGAGCATCCTGATGCCCCGCGCGGCATACGACCTGGCTGCGCCGGCAATGTGGTGCACGCAAATGTGATGCACGCAATAGGTTGCAAGGAAATAGCACCGCAGAGGCCGCCGTTATACATAACGTGACTATGGATTTGATCTCGACAGACGTGCCAACCATCTTCACTACAAGCTGGTGCGGCTTTTGTATCCGGCTCAAGTCACAGCTCTCCCGCGCCGGAATCGAGTTCCGCGAGATCGACATCGAAGATCATGCCGATGGGGCCGCCGTCGTTGCTCAGATCAATGATGGCAATCTGACAGTGCCGACCGTTGTGTTCCGCGATGGATCTGCGCTGACGAACCCGTCCGTGGCCCAGGTAGGAAGCCGGCTCAGCTCGCTCAACTAGGCGGTAATCAGCGCGGCGGCGTGACGAAGGGGCGTGATGCCTGTGATCTTGCGTTATTGGAGGGGCTGGACCACTCCGCAGAATGCCGATGCGTACCAGAAGATCGTCAGTGAGCAGGTGCTACCCGGAATCGCGGCGCGCCAACTCGACGGCTATCACGGTGCCTACCTGCTGCGACGCGATCTCGATCAGGAGGTCGAGTTCGCCACCGTGATGATCTTCGACTCGCTCGACAACGTTCGCGCCTTTGCCGGCGAGGATTATGAAACGGCCTACGTGCCGCGCGCAGCGCAAGCTGTGCTCGCACGCTTCGACGCGACGTCGGCTCACTACACCACGCTGCTTACACCTGAGCAAACTCGCGGATAGAGCGGCCCAGGGACCAGATGGCGCGTTGCCCGTCTCTCCGCAGAAGGCGGCATATCAGAGCCAAATCGCAGATGGGGGCTGTGTTCGTGGCGTTGATACGAAGAAACGTAGGCGTGGGGGGACGGCGTCAGCCGTCCATTCCCTCCGCTGCCGGAAGACGACCATCGGGTTCGCCCGGCGATGCAGCCTCGGCTCCGGGTCGTAGCCGATAGAGCACCTCACCAGCATGCGGTTCCACGAAGGTGTCTGGATCCGCCTGGTACGCGGCAATATCAACAGTGGCCGGGTCGAGATAGTTCAGGTTCACCGACCGTACGACGTCCTCCGGAATTCCGGTAGCCAATGTGACGGTCACCCGATTCGCCTCGCCGCGCTCGGGATCCCAGGTGCCCTGACCGCGAAGATGTGTCGAGTGAGCAAGATCGCCCCACGGCCTATCCCGGAACTTCTCCCACTGACCGAGGAAGTAATCACGATTGTGATAGCCGATCTCAGCGATACTCGGATGCATTTCTGAGATCTGGGTGATGTGCGGTGCATAGATGATCAGTTCACCACCATCGGCAACGATCGGCTCGAGCTTGTAGAAACCCTTGGCAGCAGTCCAGATGTCCTGGTACTTGGTCGGCATGATCGACAGCACCCGACGCACCGGATGATCAAGGTACGTCACATGGGTCTGGGCCGAGATCTCCGCACAAGCCGCCCAAGAGTCCTCTGGCGTACCGAAAGCCATCGCGTGCAAGGTGTCGGTGCCCGAGGCGACCACGAGACACAATGCCAAGCGTCTGGCCGGAATCATGCTGGCTGCTTCATCGATCAACGCACGTACCGGAGTGATGCCACGCGTTCCGATCATCTCGGCGCTGGTGATCAAGGCGCCAACCCAGTGTGACAAATTGATCAGTTCCGGCCCGGAGACGCCAGGGAAAAAATACTTGTTGCCACCGGAGAAGCCCACCACCTCATGGGGGAAAACAGGGCCGACCACGATCGCCACATCGGCCTCCGCGACGTGTCGATTGATCCGCACGTCGACTGCCGTATCAGTCAACAATCCGCCGGTCAGTTCGCCGATCCGATCAGCGCTGATGGTTCCGACCGTGGTGAACGTCTCTGGCAGCCAGAATTCATGGTTGAGAATTTCCCACCCTCGATAGGTCCGCTCGAGTTCCCCCAGGGTGTATCCGAGGTGCCGCGCAAGACGCTCGTCGGACATGCCCTGATGGGTGCCCAGCGCAATGACGACCGTGACTTCCGAGGCCGAGCCCAGGCCCTCCCGCATAGCCTGCAACAGCAAGGGAAGTGGGCAGGTCCTGGTGCCGTCGGGAACCACAAGGCAGACTCGCTGATTTTCCAGTCCGGCACCGGCTACCGCGGTAGCGACGAACTCGCTGACCTGCTCAGGCTGAAGAATGTCCCCCACGCCACCAACAACCGCAGCATCGGTTTGGGAGGCAATCCCTTGAGTCGTCGTCATAGCGTCACTGTGCCTCTCAGGTCCGGAGCGGCACAAGATCCTTGACAGCAAAACAACCACAGATAGAAGTTTGGAAGTGGACAACCGGGATATGTGCCTGCCGAGATACGTGCCTGCCGAATGCGGAGGTCGCAATGACGCAAATGGACCAAGAGCGAATTCGCGAACTGTCAGACGAGGCCACGACGGTGCTGTTGAATAAGCCGGGCACCGTATCCAGCACCAAGGGCGGCTGGA
Source organism: Propionibacteriaceae bacterium (assembly GCA_045806785.1). Taxonomy (GTDB): domain Bacteria; phylum Actinomycetota; class Actinomycetes; order Propionibacteriales; family Propionibacteriaceae; genus Microlunatus. The sequence continues at coordinate 31,172 of JBJMIR010000030.1, forward strand.
TGATGATCTCCACGATCTTGATCGAGGCCTGGGATCTGTACGCCATCGCATTCGTCCTGATCTTCATCAAGAACGAGTTCAACCCCACAGCTGGACAGCTCGGCCTGGCGACGGCGGCGGTGCAAGGCGGCGCTTTGCTCGGGGCGTTGCTCGGCGGCTGGGTAGCCGACAAACTCGGCCGCAAACGGGTCTTCATCCTGACGATGATCTTGTTCATCATCCTCGCCATTGCCCAGGCCTTCGCCCAGAACATCTGGGAGTTGATCATTATCCGCTTCTTGATCGGCATCCCTCTCGGCAGCGACATCGCCAATGGCTACGCCTACATCATGGAGTCGATGCCGAAGAGCTCGCGGGAACGGATGGGCTCTCGCTGGCAGGGCATGTTCGGTCTCGGTGAGGTCTTCTCGATCATCGTGATCACGATCATGTACGGCACAGGTATGGATCCCAACATCTTGTGGCGGGTGGCCCTCGCCCTGGGTGCCATACCGGCGTTCATTCTCTTGCTGGCCCGCCTTGACCTGCCCGAGACACCGCTCTCGCTGCTGCACCGAGGCCACTTCACGAGGGCAAAGCAGACCTCGATGGAGCTCTTCGACGACCCGCTGGACATGCTGCCGGACGAGGACGTCCACATCGAGAAGCCCAAGGTCGCAGATTTCCTGAAGGTGATCTGGGCAGATCCGATCAAGAAACGGGCCACTATCTTCGGCTGGATTTCCAACGCCATGCAGGGGGCAGAGTTCACTGCCTTCGGCTTTTACATTCCGGTCATTCTGGTGCTGGCCGGCGTGGGGGTATCGAGCAGCGGCAACATCATGGGTACCAACCTCATTACCGCTCTCATCTACACACTGGCCACCGTTTCGGGCTTCCTCGCCCCCGTGATGCTGCACCATATGGGCCACAAAGGCCTGTCGATGTGGGGCTTCGGACTGTCCTTCGTCGGCTTGATCGCGGGCGCCATCGCGCTCCATTACGACTGGAAGTTCGTCATCGTGATCGCTGCCTGCGTGCTGATGTGGGGTCACTACTGGGATGCCTCGAACGGCATGACGATCGTCTCGATGGTCGCACCGCCCCGGTTCAAGGCAACCGCATCCGGCTTCGGCTACGTCTTCGTCAAGGCAGCATCATTCTTCGGCGCTTTCATCTTCCCGATCATGAACGAGGCCTGGGGCAAAGCCGGAGCAACCCTGGCTGTTTCGGTGCTCTCCCTGATTGGCTTCTTGTCGGCCGCGTTCATCCTGCCTGAGATGTACGGATACGTGGAGCAGGAAGAGGTCATCGAGGAGGAGGATTTGGCCGCGGAGGCGCCTGGCGGACCTGCCGGACACGCCGCAGCGATGTAGTAGGAGTGCTTGCCAGATGAGCGCGCTCAGCATCGAACGCGCCAACGTCATCGTTGCGAGTCCTGGACGCAACTTCGTTACGCTCAAGATCACCACGAGCGACGGAATCATCGGCTGGGGCGATGGCACTCTAAACGGACGGGAGCTTGCGGTGGCCTCGTACCTGTCCGATCACGTGGTGCCGCTACTGGTGGGGCGAGACGCTCATGCCATCGAAAACATCTGGCAGTTCCTGTACCGCGGCGCCTACTGGCGCGGCGGGCCGGTAAGCATGGCCGCGATTGCTGCGGTCGACATGGCGCTATGGGATATCAAGGGGAAGGCGGCCGGCCTGCCGGTCTATCAGCTGCTCGGGGGAGCTAGCCGCACCGGCTGTCTGGTCTACACCCACGCAACCGGGCGAGACATTCCGGAATTGCTGGAGTCGGTCGAAGAGCACCGCGAGCACGGTTATCGCGCAATCCGGGTGCAAACGGCCATCCCAGGTATCCCGGCGTCCTATGGCGTACCGACCGAAGGAAGCAAGGAGTACGAGCCCGCGGTACGCGGCGCGGCGCCGAAGATCGAGACTTGGGACACCCGGGCGTACTTGCGCTACATTCCGAGCGTTTTCGACGCAGCCCGCAACAAGTTCGGTCCTGAGCTGATCTTGTTGCACGATGCGCACCATCGGCTGACCCCGACGGAGGCGGTACAGCTGGGTCGGTCCCTCGAGCCGTATGACTTGTTCTGGCTCGAGGACTGCATGCCGGTGGAGAATCAGGCGCTGTTCCGCCAGGTTCGATTCGGTACCACCATCCCACTGGCTATTGGGGAGATCTTCACCTCGCCCTGGGACGCGAATCTGCTGATCAACGAACGTCTTATCGACTACCTGCGAGCCACCGCCACTCACGCGGCCGGTATCACCGGACTGCGCAAGATGCTGGCATTCGCTGAATTGTTCCAGGTGAAGTCCGGCTGCCATGGGCCAACCGATGTCTCACCGATCAGCATGGCCGCCAACCTGCACCTGGGCCTGGCGATTCACAACTTCGGTATCCAGGAACACATGCCGCATGTGCAGCTCACCAACGACGCCTTTCCACACGCGTACCGATTTTCAGACGGCAGCCTCTATCCCGGCGACGAACCAGGCCTCGGTGTCGAACTCGACGAGGAACTGGCGGCCAAACATCCGTACGAGCGGGCCTATCTTCCGGTCAATCAGCTGATGGACGGAACAGTCCATGACTGGTAGCGCTACCCAAACCGTGGAAGCGCGCCTCACTCCACGGTCGGCGGTTGCCAAGGGTCTTCCGGTGCTGCCCCGGCAGCACAGCCGAGAAGCCGCCATCGTCCACCTGGGTCTGAGCAACTTTCATCGGGCGCATCAAGCGGTCTACACGGCTCAGGCGCTGGACCTGGATCAAGGTCCCTGGGGCATAGTGGGCGTTGCGCGGCAATCGCGCGACGTGCTCGATGCCATGACTGATCAAGACTTGGGCTACGCCGTGCTTTCTCTAGAAGGCAATTCGGCGGACATTCAAGTTTTTCAGGCTCACCAGGAGTTGATCTTGGCGGTGGCCGACCAGGAGCGGGTCCTCGCCCGGTTGGCTGATCCGGCAACCCAGATCATCACCATCACCGTGACTGAGGCCGGCTACACCTACGACGCTCACACCGGTGGTCTTGATCTTGATCGTTCCGAGCTGGCAGCGGACCTGACCGGTCGCGCTCCACTTACTACGGTCGGCCAACTCGCCCAAGGGTTGCGCCGGCGATACCGCGCTAGTGGCCAACCTCTGACCGTGATGAGTTGTGACAACCTCGTCGCCAATGGAGCTCTCCTGAAGTCATTGGTGCGGCAATTCCTGGAAAGGACCGTGCCCGCGGCCGAGCAAGCAGAGCTCCTCGACTGGTGCCAGAGCCAGGTCGCTTTTCCAGGCTCGATGGTCGATCGAATCGTGCCGCGGACCTCTGGGAAGCATCGCGACCTGGTCCAGTTCCGAACCGGCCTGATCGACGCCTGCCCAGTGCCTGCTGAACGTTTCTCCATGTGGGTCATGGAGAACCACTTCGCTACTCCGCACCCGTGCTGGGAGCGGGTCGGCGCAATCGTCAGCGACGATGTACACGGTTTTGAGATCTTGAAGATTCGGTTGCTCAACGGCACTCATTCCTTGATCGCTTACCTGGGCATGCTGATCGGTGCACACACGATCGACGAAGCGATCACCGATTCGGATGTCCGCGACGCCGCTGAAGCGTTCATGGATGAGATGAGCGAAACTCTGCAGACACCGACAGGAATCTCACTCGAGGACTACCGCGCGTCGCTGCTGCGCCGCTTTGGCAATTCCGCGACCGGCCACCGTACCAGTCAAGTGGGTACCGACGGCTCACTGAAGGTGCCGGCCCGCATTCCCGATCCGGTTGCCATCCGAGCCGGCGCGGGCCACCGATCTCCGATGTGCACGCTGTTGGCTGTGACCTTCGTACGCGTTCTTACCGATCCTTCTGCCACTGAGCCGCAGGTCCGCCAAGGTCTACGCGACCCCGCGCTGGAGATCTTGACCTCAATCGGGTCCAGCCATTCGCGGGAGACGGATCGGGTTCGTGCTGTCCTTTTAGATTCTGGGATTTTCCCCGCCCAGCTGGCCAATCAGGAAGCCTTCCTTGCAGATTGCGCCGAGTTGGCCGAGATCTTGCGGCGCGGCGGCGTACGTGCCGCCATCCGGGCAACTCTCGAACAAGCCCGAGCGACGTGATCACGTGATGGATGCCGCCGAGCCAGGCAGAGTGATCACCGCTGGCGAGACAATGGCGCTGGTGGTGCCGTCGGGACCTGGTCGCCTCCGCCACGCCACCAACCTCTTGCTATCGATTGGTGGCGCCGAGAGCAATGTGGCGATTGGCCTGTCCCGGCTGGGAATTCCGGCCAGCTGGATCAGCGCACTCGGAGACGACGAGCTAGGCGAGGTGGTCTTGCACCGGCTGCGGGCCGAAGGCGTCGACACCAGCTCGGTGAGACGAATCTCCGACCGGCCAACAGGGCTGTACCTTCGCGAAGAGGTGGCAGGGCGCTTACGCGTGTACTACTACCGGAGCGGCTCAGCGGCCGCCAGCCTTTCGCCCAATGCATTCGACCCGAGAACCTTGCAGGGAGCGGCCTTCCTTCATCTCACCGGCATCACTGGCGCCCTGTCGCCGGAATGCGCCGACTTCCTGCCGTGGGCGGCGACCACCGCGCGCGACGCCGGCGTACGAGTGAGCTATGACGTGAACTATCGAAGCCGGCTATGGGATCCGCCGGCAGCACAAGCCGCCACGGAAGCACTGCTGCCGTTGGTCGATGTGTTGTTCGTCGGTGATGAGGAGCTCGGCGCCCTCTGGGGCTGGGAAACTGAGGTTGCCCTCGAGCAGTTATCCAAGGCCGGACCAGATGAAGTCGTCATCAAACTGGGAGCGCAAGGCTGCGCCGCATTGATCAACGGCGAGCTGCTGAGCTCGCCTGGTTTCCCGGCCCGGCTCATCGACCCGATTGGAGCCGGCGATGCCTTCGCGGCCGGATACCTCGCTGCCTCGTTGTGGGGCTGGGCACCGGAGAAGCGGTTACGCACCGCCAACGCCATGGGCGCATTCTGCGTACAAAATCTTGGTGACTACGAAGGATTGCCGAGCCGCCGTGAGCTTGACGCCTTTCTCGAACAGATTCCAGATCTTGGGAGATGATCATGACTTCCGAACAACCGAATGCCCTCCTCGAGGGCGTCTATGTCGCCAATGTCACCCCGTTCCTCGATGACGATCGCTATTCCATCGATCACGGGGCTTACGGTGCCCATGTGCAGTGGCTAGCTGATCATGGAGTTACGGGCATCGTGCCGTTTGGCACCAACGGCGAGGGTCCCTCCATCGCGGCTCGCGAGAAGCGGCCGGTGTTCGAGGCGTTAGCGGATGCCGCCGGTGATCTGCAGATCATCGCCACGGTCGCCGAGGCGAATCTACCGGACACTCTTGATCAACTGGCGTTCCTCGATGATCTTCCTGTGCGTGCAGTGATGGTCATGCCGCCGTACTACTTCAAGCCTGTCGAGGCCGAAGGCCTGCGGATCTTCTATGACAGCGTGCTGGCGGCTACTCGGCATCCGCTGCTGCTTTATCACATTCCCAAGTACGCGATTCCCATCCCGGCGGACCTTGTCATGTCGCTTCCGGTTTGGGGAGTCAAGGACTCCGGCGGCGAAGCCGGCTATGCCGAGACGCTCCACGATGCGGGTAAGGGAGTCCTGGTCGGCACCGAGGATGACCTACCTGGACGGCTGCCAACCGCTGACGGCTCCATCTCAGCACTGGCCAACATCGTTCCCGAGCAAGTGGTGGAGCTCTACTCCCACATACGGGCCGGGCGATCCGAGGAAGCGGCAAAGCTGTCAGATCACCTGCTGACGGTCCGCGCCATGACGAAGGAGTACGCCTCACCCGGCATTCTGAAACGCGTAGCCGAGCAGCGACACGGCCATCCCATGGGAACAGTACGACCTCCGCTGGTCCCGGTTTCGCCGTCCTTCGACGTGGTGGGCGCAACTGCGCTCGCACTCTCGGGCCCGATGAACTAGTGACAGTTGGGGGTGTAGGCGATGAAAGTGCTGGTGACCGACGCCGAGTACGCGTCTCTTGATCTCGAGGCGGAGGTGCTTGCCGCCGGAGGCCATGAGCTTGTGGTTGCCTCCTGCCGGACGCCCGAGGAGGTCATTGAGGCAGCGGATGGAATGGAGGCGGCGCTCGTTCAGTACGCGCCCATCACCGCAGCCGTGTTTGAGGCGCAGCCCCAGCTGGGGCTGGTGAGCAGATACGGCGTCGGAGTGGATTCAGTGGATACTGAGGCTGCCCGTGAGCACGGTGTGTGGGTGTGCAATGTGCCGGATTACGGCACCACTGAAGTTGCGCTACATGCGGTCGCTATGTTGCTTGCGCTGTTGCGGAACCTTGCCGGGCATGATCGCGAAGTGCGGGCCGGGCGCTGGGACTACCACCTCGGCGGTGAACTGCGGCGGCCTAGCTCTTTGACCCTTGGTGTTGTGGGTCTGGGCCGCATCGGACGGCTGACAGCCGAGCGGGCGGCACCCTGGTTCGGCGCGGTTGTTGGTTACGACCCCTACCTGCCGGATTCAGCGTGGCCGGAAGGCTTCGAGCGGGCCGAATTGTCTGAGCTGTTCGCTCGCAGCTCCGCGGTCACGTTGCACCTGCCGTTGACCGAGGCTACTCGCGGGCTGGTTGGTTTCGACCATCTCGAGCGGATGCCTACCGGTTCATATGTGGTGAATACTTCCCGCGGTGGGCTAGTCAACCTTGACGCGTTGTTCGACGCGCTGGAAAGTGGCCGGCTCGCCGGTGTTGCCCTCGACGTATTGCCTGAGGAACCACCGCCGGAGCATCATCCGCTGCTCACCCATCCACGGGCGTTGATCACTCCGCATGTGGCCTGGTACTCCGAGGAGGCCGAGGTAGAGCTCCGGCGCAAGGCCGCCCAAAACATTGTTGACTGGGCACGAACGGGGCGGCCAACGTACGCGGTGGTGGAGGGCCGCTGAGGCGCAGATGAAGATCACCCAGTTGACGACGTACCCAGTTCCACCTCGCTGGCTGTTCCTCAAGATCGAAACCGACGAAGGGATCACGGGGTGGGGCGAGCCTGTTGTCGAGGGACGGGCGGCGACGGTTGCCACCTGTGTCGAGGAGCTCTCTGACTACCTGATCGGCTGCGATCCTCGCAATATCGAGGAACTCTGGCAGCTGATGTATCGCGGTGGCTTCTATCGTGGTGGCCCGATCTTGATGAGCGCCATCGCCGGAATTGATCAAGCGCTGTGGGACATCAAGGGCAAGGCGGCCGGCATGTCGGTGGCGCAGCTGCTGGGCGGTCGGGTGCGTGATCGGATCAAGGTGTACTCCTGGATCGGCGGTGACCGGCCCGCCGACACCGCAGTTGCGGCCCAAGCCGCTGCTGATCGCGGGTTCACCGCGATCAAGATGAACGCCACCGAGGAACTGCAGATCATCGACACCTGGGATCGGGTCCAGGCAGCGCTGGATCGGGTGGCAGCTGTCCGCGATGCAGTGCCAGGACTAGGGATCGCCGTCGACTTCCACGGCCGAGTTCACAAGCCGATGGCCAAGGTGCTGCTGAAGGAGTTGGAGTCGTACCGGCTGATGTTCATCGAGGAGCCGGTGCTTTCGGAAAACGTCGACTCCTTCTTGGGTCCGATGATCAATACCTCGACACCGATCGCGCTAGGTGAACGGCTCTATTCACGATGGGATTTCAAGTCGATCCTGGTGAGTGGAGCCGTCGACATCATCCAGCCTGATCCTTCACATTCCGGCGGGATTACCGAGACACGCAAGATCGCCACGATGGCAGAGGCGTACGACGTCGCAGTAGCGCTGCACTGTCCGTTGGGACCGATTGCGCTCGCCACCTGCCTGCAGATCGACGGCTGCACCTACAACGCCTTCATCCAGGAGCAGAGCCTCGGTATCCATTACAACGTGAGCAATGACTTGCTTGACTACGTGACCGATCCCTCGGTGTTCGACTACGCGGAAGGCTTCGTTGCCATCCCGAGCGGCCCTGGCCTAGGCGTGGAGATCAACGAGGATTACGTCGTGGAACGCGCTCAGCAAGGCCACAGATGGCGCAACCCGGTCTGGCGACACGCGGATGGATCGATCGCCGAATGGTGAAATGTCAGCCCGCTGCCCTACGGTGAGGGCGGATGAGAGGAGAGGCTGATGAACACCCCCAGGACCTATCCCGAGGGTGTCAGTTGTTGGGTTGATGTCGAGGTTGCCGATGTTGAGGAAGCCGCGAGGTTCTACGGTGTTCTGTTCGGTTGGACGTTCTTGGAGGTCGAGCGCAAACCGCGCTACCTCATTGCTCAACGCGATGGCCAGGACGCAGCTGGAATCGGTCAACCGCCCGTCGACGATCCAGTAGCGCGCCCTGCCTGGAACACCTACATATCCGTACGGGACATCGACAAAGCAGCTGCCCGGCTAGTTGCGGCGGGAGGCCGCATAACCGAGCCGCCGTCGAAGGTCGCCGAAGCCGGCCGAGTCGCATCCTGCCTCGACATCGAGGAACTCCCGTTCCGTCTGTGGCAGGCCAATAGGCGGCTGGGTGCGCAGATCGCTAACACTCCGGGCGCCTGGAATTTCAGTGATCTCCATACAGCCGATCCATCAGCCTCGATGGCCTTCTATACCCGTGTGTTCGGCTGGATCTTTGATGACTTGGGTTTCGCTACCATGATCCGCCAGCCGGGGTACGGCGATCATCTCGCGACGACCTCCGACCCGGACATTCACCAGCGGCAATCTGGCGACAAGGTGCCGCCCGGTTTTGCCGATGCCATCGGATGGCTCGTTTGGGCACAAGATGAGCAACCGCACTGGCATGTGACGTTCACCGTCGCCGATCGCGACGACGCCGCGGCGGCCGCTGAGCGATTGGGCGCGATCGTTGTCTCGACCAACGACACCGAGTGGACCCGGGACGCGCAAATTCGTGATCCGCAGGGCGCGCTCTTCACGGTGAGCCAGTACACGCCGCCATCGGGTTAAAGGCGATCACTTGATTGAGCACTATACTGCTCAATTGAGCACTATTGTGCTCAGTCAACTTACCTTCGCTTGAGGAACCAGATGGATTTAGCGAACCCTATTCAGTCGGTGATCCCGAGTGCTCATGGCGCTGTCCTAAGTGTCCTGGCACGTACCGATCGACTGCTTAGTGCACGCCGCATCGCGGATCTAACCAAACCGAAATTTAGCCAAAGAAGGGTCAACGACGTCCTGGGGCAGATGGCCGAGGCTGGCCTCGTGTTGCGCGAGAGCCAGCCGCCCTCCAACCTGTATCGGCTCAATCGTGACCACGTTGCCGCCGAGGCAATCTCGGCACTCGTACACCTGTCGCGCACCCTGGTAGCACGCATTCGAGCCGAACTGGACATGTGGTCAGTGCCGCCGGAGGCCGCTTGGTTGTTCGGCTCAGCAGCGCGAGGAGAAGGGACAGAACGCAGCGACATCGATATCTTTTTGGTTCTGCCAGCCAGCGGCCTGGCAAGTCAAGCCATCGCTGAGGTTTGGGAACAGCAGACGGAGGCCCTCACAGAAAAGATTAGGGCCTGGTCAGGTAATCGATGCGAACTCATTGAGATGGAACTGGCCGAGCTAAATGCCGCTATCGAACGTGATGATCTTCTCGTCCGTGATCTTCGGGCGCACGCGGTGGCACTGGCGGGTCGTGATCCTCAGGGCATGCTTCGCAAGGCGCTCCTGAGATGACTCCCTCAGAGGAGGCCCAGCTGCATCTTTCCAAAGCAGGGGAGTTTCTTGAGGCAGCGCAGGCCAACTGGGATCGCAAGCTATACAACGCCGCAACATCGGATGCGATCATCTCGGCGATCAACTCGAAGGACGCCATCTGTATCGCACTCACGGGGCGCACGAGTAAAAGTGACAATCATCTGGACGCTGTGGCAGAGCTCAAGCGAGCGGGTCCCGCCGGTGCCGATCTGTCCTCGACCCTGAACCGGCTCCTCAAGCTCAAAACCAGGTCACAGTACGCGCCCTTGTCGGTTGCTCCATCCACCGCCAACAGAGCCGCGGAGTGGGCACAGAAAATGCTTACAGGCGCTCAAGATGCCGTTGCCGGCCGCTGAGACGGTTCTCACGCCCGCGATCGCTAGGTTTATCTCAGCGCTATGAGCGACGAATCACGGCCCAGAGTGGCGGTCATCGGCGGAGGCGTCATTGGAGTCTCCAGCGCCTACCACCTCGCTCGAAGTGGTGCCAGGGTATGGCTGGTGACCGAGGGGGCCTTTGCTAGCGGCGCTTCTGGCCGGTCCTTGTCGTGGATCAACTCCGCCAGCGGCTGGTCGGAGCACTACCACCGGTTCCGCATGATCGCCATTGACCGCTACCGGACGCTCTTCGCTGGCCAGCCCACGCTGGACTGGCTGCGATTCGACGGAGGGCTGATGTGGCAGTCGCCCGAGAAGGCGAAGGTTCTCCACGAGATCCATGATCATCAGCTTGCTTACGGCTACGACAGCCAGCTACTGAGTGCGGATGAGGTCGCGGCCCGGATACCAGGCGTCAACGCGGCAGTCATCCCGGCGGAGGGAGCGATCTGGAATCCGGGTGAGGGCTGGGTCGATCTTCCGTCCTTGATCTCCTATCTGGTGCCGCAGCTTACCGAGCATGGCGCCGAGTTGATCACCAACGCCGGCAAGGCATCCGTGATCAGTAACGGCGGCCGCGTAACGAAGATCAACATGGAACACCACGAAGCCATCGGAGTAGATGCCGCCCTGGTCGCGACCGGCGCCGGGGTGCCGGGGCTCGCTGCCGAGTTCGGTGTCACGATCCCTGATGCCACATCGACGGCACTGTTGATCAAGACCCGGCCAGTGGAGACCCAGCTGCGTGCCGTACTGAACACCCCGCATGTCTCGCTGCGACCTGCCCCGGGCGGCGGCCTAGCTGTCGACGCCGACTGGACCACGTCTCACATCGACGTGCGGGCCGACGGCACGTACCGGGTCGCAGCAGAGGTCATCGATGAGCTGCTCGTCGAGGCGTCAAGCGTGCTGACTGGCACGCCGGCCCTCAGTGCTGCGGCGTACGGCGTCGGGCCGAAACCGGTACCTGGTGATGGAGAACCCGTGCTCGGCCGGCTTGGCGACATCGCGGGACTCTATGTCGCGTTCACCCACAGCGGCGCCACACTGGCATTGATCATCGGTGAGTTGCTCGCGTACGAGATCATCACCGGTGACCACCACCCACTCCTCATGCCGTTCCGGGTTAGTCGACTTCATTAGGTGATCATCCGTGGTTACGCTATCGGCCTCGGCTTACGGGTGATCCAAATCGCGATCAACAGGTTTGGCACCCAAGAGAGCCAAGCAATCCAGGTGTATGCGGTCTCGAAGGAGAAAGAGACCAGACCGACGCCACTCAGTACTGCATAGATAGGGCTCAAAATGCGCAGCATCACCCCAGCGAAGATCAACGAGAAGCTGCGAATCATCCAGCGACGATGATCACCGATGCGCCGAGTCAGCACCATGCGTAGCGCAGTCCAGGTCGTGAACAACACACTCAGCCCCAACAAACCGAATGCCAAGGACGTTGTCCAGCCGGCGTAGGAGGTAGTGGCGAGGACCAGACCAGACAGCCCCAATCCTGTGCAGCTAGCGATGTAGATCACTCCGAGAGAGCGGTGCAGGCGCAGGAATCGGCGGCGAATCTTGTTGACAAATTGGAATGGGCCAGTAGCTAGGGCAAGCATGCCGGAGAGCACATGGACGCCGAGTATGAACTCCCGCCGCAGGTAGACCTCACGCTGTTCAGGGAAGTAGGTGTCGGGGTTGAACGCGAGATAGCGCATCACAATGAAGATGGTCAGCAGCGAAACGATGGTCATGATCACCCAGCCAGGTTTGGCCAGGACGTGAGCGAGGCGCCGATGACGACGGGGAAGGATAGGAGTCGGGCGGGTAATGGTGTGATCAACGGCAGTCATGTCATGCCCTCCAGGTGGTGAGGACAATGACGCTAGCCTCTGGAAAACTCGCATACATCCGCCTCAGGGGGCATGTGCTATACGCCTTTGGGAGTAGGGCCGGTCGATGAGGAGGTAGTGCACATGGCGTCTGTGAGTTTCTCGCTCGCCGGTGAAGTAGCACTCGTTACCGGAGCCGGGAGCGGCATCGGGAAAGCTATTGCGCAAGCGATAGCTGCTGGCGGTGCGTCGGTTGGGTTGATCGATCTGACCGAGCAAGCCAACGCTGAGACTGCCGAGGCAATTTCCGAAGCGGGTGGACACTGTTTGTCCCTCGGTGCTGACGTCACTCAGCTGGCCCAGTTACGCGCTGCGGTGGAACGTACCGAGGAAGCCTTCGGTCCGCTGACTCTTGCGGTCAATTCAGCGGGAATCGCCAACGCGGCTCCCGCGGAGACGATGTCGGTTGATCAATGGCAGCGGGTATACAACGTTGACGTCACTGGCGTGTTCTTGAGCTGTCAGGCACAAGCCGAGGCGATGCTGCGGCAGGGGCGCGGCTCGATCGTCAACATCAGCTCCATGTCCGGGACCATCGCCAACCGCGGCCTCCAGCAGGTGCATTACAACAGCGCTAAGGCCGCGGTGAGCCACCTCACGCGTTCGCTGGCGGTGGAATGGATCGACCGCGGCGTGCGGGTGAACGCGGTCAGCCCTGGCTACACCGCAACGCCGATGAACACCCGACCGGAGATGGTCGACTTGGTTGAGAAGTTCTCCCGAGAGATACCGATAGGCCGGTACGCCGAGCCCGAGGAGATCGCCGGTCCGGTGGTGTTCCTCCTCTCCCCCGCTGCAAGCTACTGCACCGGCGTCGACCTGCTGGTCGACGGCGGGTTCTGCTGCTGGTGATCAGCCTGACAGCAGCTTGCGGATTGCGTCGCGCTGACGAACAGTGCCTGACTTCATTACTCGCACATGCATGCCGCGACGGCGGTGGCGTCGGCCCTCGGGGCCATTCGTCCAGGCCAGCGCCTCCGCACCGAACCGACCCGCAAACTTCGCGCATCCGGTGTGCGGCGGCTCCGTCACCGCAACCACAGCCTCACCGATTTGCAGCCGAGTGCCCGCTGGCAGACTGTCGATCGACAGATCGAGATCAATGATGAGCTGATCACCGGCCAGCTGCCACCGATCACGATCACCCGCGACAGATGCGAGCACCCGGCTGTTCATGACAGTGATCTGCCGGAGCGGGTCCGCGCTGCCATCGGGAGTTGCGGTTCCCCTGGCCTCCCAGCTATCTCCTTCAAGCCCATGGACGGTGTCGAGGATTCCTTCCTCGAGAACCCTTCGCTGATCAACCGTTGGTCGGCAGACGATCATTTCGATCGTTCCCATATCGCTTGGTGAGCTGCCCATACCTGCTGCGGCTCTTTCGATCTCGGCGAGCGGCCGATGGTAGGCAACATGTTCGGCGAACTTCTCCACCACGCTGGGCTTAATCGTGCTCATGACCCGCTTTCGGTCCGGATTCCTCCGTGTCAGGATCGCTTGATCCAGAGAGGGCGGCAAGTGGTTATCAGCGTCTGTCCTCGATGATGCGCGATACTCAAGTGTCCGACCCTCGGACGCCGCACGAGATTTTGCGAGCGTCACAACCGATTGCGTTTGTCGATGGGACTGAAAAGAGCCTTGAAGCAGACACGCGCTCTGTCAGAGACTGGGTCGCCATGAGCGGGACACAGGCAGCGGACACCTTCCTCCACGGCGCAGATGTATATGACCGGCACATCGGCCGATACGGCCACGAACTCGCGCTGGAGCTGGTCAAGTCCGCAGATGTGCGCCCGGGCCAGCGGGCTCTCGACGTGGGCTGTGGGCCGGGCGCCCTGACCCGACAGCTGGTCGCGGTGCTCGGCGCCGAACAGGTAGCGGCAATCGATCCATCATTGGCATTCGTTCAGGCCTGCCAGGACAGGGTGCCCGGCGTACAGGCCGAGGTTGCGGCCGCCGAAGCACTGCCATTCGGCGATGGGGTCTTCGATCGGACGCTTGCCCAGCTCGTGGTCAACTTCATGACCGATGCTGAGGCCGGCGTACGCGAAATGTGCCGAGTAACTCGATCCGGAGGCATCATCGCGGCCGCGGTATGGGACTACGCAGGTCAGATGACACTGCTTCGCCGCTTCTGGGATTCGGCGGCAGCGCTTGACCCGTCCGCCGCTGACCTCGACGAGGGCCGCTCTATGCGGTACTGCACGCCAGATGAGCTCGAAGCGCTCTTGACCGGTGCTGGACTTGCGAAGGTCACCATCTCTGAGGTTGTGGTGACGGCCGGGTACGAAGGATTCGAAGATCTGTGGGAGCCGCTGGAATTCGGAGTTTCGCCTTCGGGTGCGTACGTTGCCTCACTGTCTGCCGACCGGCGGACCGAACTCAAGGCCGACTTCCAACATCGCCTCGGCGCTGGAGATAAGCCCTTCCGGCTTGGCGCCCGAGCCTGGCTTGCCGCGGGCCGGGTTCCCTGACAGTCGTAGTGGGCCGTCGCCTCCACCCAACGGCGGTCTTCGACACTTATTGGCGGTTCGCGGCGGCACGCCAGCAGATGTATCAGGCGCGCTTACGCGGAGATCCGCGTCCTTGGACAACAGACCCGATCATGACGTCGTATCGATTCACCAACTGTTACCGCGCGGCCGACCGCGTTAGCCAGTATTTGATCAGCAATGTGATCTACAGCGGCAGTCAAGATCCCGATGAGGTGCTGTTCCGGATCTTGTTGTTCAAGTTCTTCAACCGCATCTCGACCTGGGAAATGCTTCGTTCAGCGCTCGGTGATCTTGCATGGGCGACGTTCCAACTTCAGTGCTACAACGCCGTGTTGAATGATGCGATTTCCTGTGGAGAACCCATCTATTCGGCTGCCTACATGATTCCCTCGCCGCAGCTGACCGCGCGGCGCAAGCACACCAATCATCTGCTGCTGCTACGGCGGATGCTGAGCGAGGGGCTGACTGACAGACTGCAAGCCTGCAGCTCGATGTCCGATGCATATCAGCTCCTCCGTGGCTATCCGGGACTAGGCGACTTCCTGGCTTTCCAATTGATCATCGACATCAACTACTCAACGTTGATCAACTTCAGTGAGCTGGACTTCGTTGTCCCCGGGCCCGGAGCACGGGACGGAATCTACAAGTGCTTCGGGCTTGGCAGTCGCGGTATCGAAGCCGAGATCATCCGCTACATGAGCGATGCGCAGGAAGAACATTTCACCCGCTTGGGACTGAGTTTTTGCGGTCTGAACGGCCGGCGCCTGCAACTGATCGACTGTCAGAACCTGTTCTGTGAAGTTGACAAGTACGCCAGGCTGGCCCATCGCGAAATCCCTGGCCACTCCGGCAGGACGCGCATCAAACAGCGCTATCTAGCTAATCATGAGGCGCTGACATCATGGTTTCCGCCGAAGTGGGGCATCAACGACCCGGCCCAGTCGTGAGCCTCCAGCGATTCTTAGATCCTCCCGCCTGTTGACTGGTCAATGCACGCATATAATATGTGCGCATGGCATCTTCCTGCTCATATATCCACACCGTCGAGACCGATGTCACGCCTGAGGCAATCTGGGCTCTCTATGAGGACGTGACAACCTGGCCGAGCTGGGACGCCCAGGCCGAGAAGATCACCCGCGATGGTTCCTTCCAGGCCGGCACCACCGGCACAATGAAATTCGTAGGTCAGGATCCGCTCGCCTACCGACTGGCGAAAGTGGAGCCGCTGCGCGAGTTCGTCGATGAGACGCCTGCTGGTCCACTCCTTGTGCGGGTCAGCCACCTCCTTGAGCCAGTAGCCGCTGGACGCTTGCGGATCACCTACTCGGCTGAGATCGAAGGCCCTGAGGAAGCAGCCCAGCAAATTGGGCCGATGATCACCGCTGATTTTCCGGAAACCATGGCCTCGCTCGTCGCCCTGGCTAAGGAGCGCTCCTCATAGCCGCGGCGCGGCCCCGGACCCGGTTCAGGACACCGGAGCAGAGCCCTGGCTTCCTACTGTGGCGTGTCACGCTGTCATGGCAGCGACGCATTCGATCGGCGCTGGAGCCACATCAGTTGACCCACGTACAGTTCGTGCTCCTGGCTTCATTGTGGTGGCTGACGGAACATGGTGATCATCCGCCCACGCAAGCTCGGCTAGCCCAACAAGCCGGCACGGATCCGATGATGACAAGCCAGGTGACGCGCAAGCTGGAGACGCGCGGCCTGCTTGAGCGAGCGTTGGATCCGACGGATAGCAGAGCGCGCCGCCTGCGGCTGACCGCCGCCGGCCGTGACCTGGTCTCCCGAGCGCTCGCCGAGGTTGAGGCGGCGGATAGCGAGTTCTTTTCGGCCTTGGGTGCACGTCGGGACGACTTCATGCAGAGTCTTCAAACACTCGGGTCAGCGTCCGTGCCACGTGAGCAAATGTCCTAATCCACGTCCCGCAGATGTTTGAGTGAAGACTCTGAGCTCGAATACGCCACTCCGCATCAACTAGTTGGACTTGGCATCGGCTGTATCTGGTGCGGCGTCCAGGTAACTGATGCGGAGTGGTGGTTCAGGACAGCGCGTCACCATGTAGGCGGTGACCGGGTTGATTGCGGAGGTGAACCTTTTCGTGATGGCAGACCAGGGCATCACTGATTTCGAGAGGCGCCGATCATGATCAAGGTCGGCTTGGTTGGCGCCGGGCCCTGGGCTGGCATGTTTACCGGGCCGATGTTCACCCCGGCGCCGGACTTCGAGCTGAGCGGTGTCTGGGCCCGTCGGCCGGAGGCTGCGGCGAAGATCGCGGAGCGGTTTGAGACCGTGGCCACCGAATCGTTCGATGCGCTGCTAGAGGGTTGTGAGGCGGTGGCATTCGCTGTCCCGCCCAATGTGCAGGCCGAGCTGGCGCCACGAGCAGCACGAGCCGGCAAACACCTACTGCTAGAGAAGCCGCTGGCGTTCACGGTCGAAGACGCCGAGGCTATCGCCCGGGCCGCCGACGAGGCAGGAGTTGTCACCCAGGTCATGTTGACGTACCGCTATACCCCTATGGTGCGGCAGTTCGTAACGGCTGTGAGGGCGTCCCGAATCCGGCACATCCGAACGGCGTGGATCGGTCGATCCGGACTCATCGGTTCGCCGTTCGCCACTCCATGGCGCATGGCGGCCGGCGCGGTCCTGCTTGACATCGGACCGCACATGCTCGACCTCGCCGAGGCGGTCGCGGGTCCGATAACTGAAGTGCGGGGTCAAGAGTCCGGCGGAATCGTCGTTATCAACACCGTCCATTCCGGTGGTGCTCTCGGGCAGCTTGCGCTGTCACATACCATCCCGGGCGCTGATGGCCCAGTGGAGTGCATGGCGGTAACCGACAGCGGCCGGTTCGTACTGCCCGACCCAACAGCGGAGCTATCCGAGGTTGTGCAGCGGGTCATCTCCGACGAATTCCGCCGCACTATCACTGGCGAAATGGAGCAGCCGATCGACGCCCATCACGGCGTGCATGTCCAGCGGTTGATCACCGCAGTCGCCGCCTCAATCGAGGGTCCTGATGTAATCGATGGGCACTTCAAGTAAGAACTCACCATCCGGTAAGCGGAGGTCCACGTGGGTGACTCGGCCGAGAAGTGTGTGTTCACGTAGAACGACGCCGCGACGCCCCTGCGGGTATGTCTTACTCTTACAAAGTAAGCCGCCCGGCTTGACGTAATCTCTCGTGAAATAGACCGGGCCAATCGGGATTTTGCCCTTTCCCCCTCCAGTGAGAACTTTGACCATCTGATCTCCATGAGCGTCGACTGCCGCGAATGTCAGTCCAAATTAGGACAAGATCGACAATCTGTCGCTGTTGACACGCGTTGACCGGGTGTCCGACTAGATGATGTGGAGCTCGGTAATAGGTGCCCGGATGCCCTCGAATCGCACGGCGCTGAACGGTGTTGGGTCCATAAACGGCTCTCGCTCCACATACAAGTCGCGGATGAGCTCACCCACAGCGGGACCCTGCAAGAATCCGTGACCTGAGAAGCCGGTGGCATAGAAGACCCCGTCAAGGTGCTCTGCCTTACCGATCATCGCGTTGTGATCCGGCGTGTTCTCGTAGAGACCTGCCCAGCCGGCAACCAGTGGGTGATCAACGAGCGACGGCGCGATGATCTCCGCTGCCTCATCGAATGCCGTTTTCCATTGATATGAGAACTCCCGGCAAAACCCTGGCTCTTGATCAGCATTGGAAATACCGAGCAGCAACCCATTCCAATAGTTGTGGAAATAGAGCGTGGTCGAGAGATCCAGGGTGAACGGCACGGTCGGAAACGGCTTTGCCCTTTGCTCGGTAAGGCCGATCTGACGCCGCACCGGCACGATAGGTAGATAAGCCCCGACCATGTCGCCGATCTTCTCCGACCACGCTCCGGCGGCGATGATCACTGTGTCAACGGTGATCACGCGGCGACTCGTATGTATCTCGTGTACCGCTGTCGCAGACTTCTCAATGGCCAAGACTTCGGTGTGCTCGCATAAGGTCGCGCCCAATTGTTTGGCGGCCTCGGCGTACCCCTGAACAACCTTCAACGGCTGGGCAAAGCCATCACGTGGAGAGAATGAGCCGCCGAGGAGCGCCGCTTGCCGAAGCAACGGATTGATCTCGACCGCCTGGACTGGAGTCACCATACGCGCTGAGCAGCCGAGGCTGTTCTGAACACCGGTGGCGTTCTCCAGCGCGGCCAATTCGGTCTCATTGCGACCCAGGAACAGGTACCCGACCTGCTGCAGCCCAATGTCGATCTTGAATACGTCGTGGAACCGCTCGAATGCCGCAAGGCTGCGCTGACCAAGCTGAATGTTGCCAGGATCGGAGAAGGTTGCCCGCACACCTCCGAGCGGCTTGGCAGACGAGCCGGAACCCAGCGTGTCGCGCTCAATGACGACGATGTCACCGACACCGGCCTCTGCCAGGTGGAAGGCGATGCTCGTGCCCATGATGCCCCCGCCGATGATCGCGATGTTGGCCCATCGAGGCAGCTGGGCGACGTCGTCGAAGATCAGAGGCTGCACGCTCATGGCGATGAGGCGTCTACCCCATATGCGGATAGCGGTAATCGGTCGGAGGTACGAACAGTTCCTTGATCGAACGCGGTGACACCCAACGCAGCAGGTTGAAAATTGACCCGGCTTTGTCGTTGGTCCCGCTTGCTCGGGCACCACCGAACGGCTGATGTCCGACGACCGCACCCGTGGGCTTGTCGTTGATGTAGAAGTTGCCGGCCGAGAAGCGCAGCACCTCCATCGCCTCAGCAACCGCAGCGCGATCTTGGGCGATGATCGATCCGGTCAGCCCATAGGCTGCGATGTCGGCAGCTTGCCGAATGACGTCGTCATAGTCGGCGTCGTCGTAGACGAACACACCGAGGATGGGGCCGAAGTATTCGGTGGTGAACACCTCGTGTGCTGGGTTGTCTGCCTGGATCACGGTGGGTCGTACGAAGTACCCTTCGCTGTCGTCGGCTGTGCCACCGGCGAGGATGTCAACGCCGTCCTCGCCGCGTACCCGGTCCAGCACATCGGTGAGCCGGTCAAAGGACCGCTTGTCTATCACCGCGCCCATGAAATTGCTGAAGTCAGTGATGTCCCCCATAGACAGGCTGTTCACCTCGTCGATGAAGTCATCCCGCAGCCGCGACCAAATCGACTGCGGAATGTACGCCCGAGACGCAGCCGAGCATTTCTGGCCCTGGAACTCAAACGCACCGCGCGTCAGGGCAGTGCGCAAGATGTCGGGATCGGCAGAGGGATGCGCGATGACAAAATCCTTGCCGCCGGTCTCGCCCACCAGCCGCGGGTAGGCCCGATACGTGCTGAGGTTCACAGACACGGAGCGCCACAGATATCCGAAGGTGGCCGTGGATCCAGTGAAGTGAATGCCGGCCAGATCAGGGTGGCTCAGCGCTATCTCGCTAACTGCCTGACCATCACCAGGCAGCATGTTGATCACGCCAGGCGGCAGACCGGCGGCCTCCAACACCCGCATCGTGTAGTGCGCGGACAGCTGCTGAGTTGGCGCCGGTTTCCATAAGACGGTGTTGCCCATCAGGGCCGGTGCTGTTGGCAGGTTGCCGGCGATCGCAGTGAAGTTGAACGGGGTAATCGCCAGCACGAACCCCTCCAGGGGCCGGTGATCAAAACGGTTCCAGACACCTGGTGCGCTGCTCGGTTGCTCGGCACGAATCTGTCGCCCGAAGTGGACGTTGAACCGCCAGAAGTCGATCAGCTCACACGGTGTGTCGATCTCCGCTTGATAGCAGGTCTTGCTTTGGCCGAGCATGGTGGCCGCGCCAAGCGTCATGCGCCATGGGCCGGCAAGCAGCTCGGCAGCTTTGAGGAAGATCGCGGCTCTGTCGTCGTACGACATACGCTGCCAGCCCGGAGCAGCATCCCGAGCCGCGGCAACAGCCTCTCGGACATCGTCGGCCGTGGCGTTGTTGAGCGTCCCCAGTACCGCGTCCTTGCGGTGCGGCTGCACGACATCTATCGGCTCCCCACTCCCAAGCCGTTGCTCACCTCCGATCGTCATAGTCAGCGCTGCCCGCTCACTTGCCAGCTGCTTCAGCCGTTCCTCCAGAGCACTGCGTTCGGGGCTACCCGGCGCAAAGGTGTTCGGGGTTTCGTTGACGGGGGCTGGAACGTCGGTAACGGCGTCGATCATGGAAATCACCCTTTTAACAGAAGGTCAGCGGCCCGCGAGGGCGCGCAAGAAGAACAGCAAGTTGCTGGGCCGCTCGGCCATGCGTCTGGTGAGATAGGGATACCAGGCTGAACCGAACGGTATGTAGACACGGACTCGATGGCCAGCCTGCGCAAGCTGGTGCTGAAGATCACGGCGGATCCCGTACAGGAATTGAATTTCGAACTCCTTGGGCCCCTTGCCAGCCTTGTCCGCCGCTTGCCGCGCATAGTCGATCAGGTCGCCGTCGTGAGTACCGAATGCGGGGTCGGTGCCAGATTGAAACAGCCAATCGGTGAGGAACTTGTACTGCGCCCTGATCTCTTCCTTGCCATGCTGCGCGAGCTCGACCGGCTCCGCGTACGCGCCCTTGACCAGCCTGATCCGCGGCTTGAGTGACGACATCGCCTCTAGGTCGAGCGGGGTACGCCGCAACGCGGCCTGAATGGCAAGCCGGGTCTCTGGATGCTTGGTGACTGCTTCGCGGAACAAGCTGAGCGTGTCGGAGACTAGGCCGCTCTCCTCCATGTCGATCTCGACACGGATACCGACACTTCGCGCATGATCAAGGATCTCGTTCAGGTTCGCCACGCAGGCACTGCGATCGACCGTCTGGCCCAATTGCGAGAGCTTGATCGAGATCGTCGCATCGAGGCCGCGCTCCGCGATCGCGTCTGTGGCCTCCTCATAGTGCTCGACGGCGTGGGTCGCCCCTGCAAGATCACTCACCCCCTCACCCAAGAGGTCGAGAATCCCCCCGATGCCCTGAGCGTTGAGCCTGGTGGTGACCTCCAAGGCCTCGTCGAGTTGTTCGCCCGCGACGAAGCGATGCGACACTCGTCGAGCGATCGGGTTCTCGGTTGCCTGCCGCTGCAAGCGGGGATTGCTGGTCGCCCACAGCAAGGCTCGGTTCACCATCGTGCCTCCCATGCCTCGATATCACAGGTCTTGCGATGTCCTGCTTCGTCGTGACGCGGTGTGCAACGACACATGATCGATGCTCACATGCCCCGTGGCGTGAGACTTTTGGTGTGCGTTTGACCGGATCAGTCCGGACTCGGCTGCGCGCGCCAACCGCCTCCAAGCCTCAGCCTAGCGGTAAGCACGCTCTAGAGAGGAGCCGCTGATCCGGGATAGCGTGTCGAGTAGCCGCAACCCAGCGCGACATCTCACCCGCCTAGGAGGAAGCAATGGCTCATGGTGGTTCGGAAGGTCAGCTCGGGAAGGGTCTTAGGCAGCGGCATTTGGCGATGATTGCCATTGGCGGTGTGATTGGAGCTGGGCTGTTCGTCGGGTCCGGGGCGGTCATCGCTGAGGTTGGGCCTGGCGCCTTTATCACCTATGCACTTACCGGCGTGCTCATCATCATGGTCATGCGCATGCTTGGGGAGATGGCCTCCGCCAATCCTGCGACCGGATCCTTCGCTGATTACGCCCGCCAGGCACTCGGCGGCTGGGCCGGCTTCTCGGTTGGCTGGCTCTATTGGTACTTCTGGGTGATCGTCGTGGGCTTTGAGGCGGTTGCTGGGGCGGGCATCCTGCAGCGTTGGGTCCCCTTGCCGCTGTGGGTCCTTTCTTTGGTCTTAATGCTGCTCATGACCGCGACGAATTTGTACTCTGTCCGCTCCTACGGGGAGTTCGAGTACTGGTTCGCCGGGGTGAAGGTGGCCACCATTGTGATCTTCATCCTGCTCGGCTCATTGTTTGTTCTCGGTCTATGGCCGGGCAAAGATCTAGACTTCTCCAACCTCACGGCCCATGATGGGTTCTTCCCGCACGGGGTTGGCGCCCTGTTCTCCGGGATCGTGGTCGTGATCTTTTCCATGGTTGGCGCCGAGATCGCCACGATCGCAGCAGCGGAATCGGATGAGCCGGAGCGGGCGATTGTCCGGGCGACGAATTCGGTGGTGCTGCGGGTCATTATCTTCTTTGTCGGCTCGATCTTCTTGCTCGCGACGATCTTGCCCTGGAACTCCGCCAAGCTGGGGGAGTCTCCTTACGTCGCTGCGTTTGAGCAGATGGGCATCGGCTTTGCTGCCGAGGTCATGAACTTCGTCGTCTTGACCGCGGTGCTGTCCTGCCTTAACTCGGGGCTCTACACCGCATCCCGCATGCTGTTCGTGCTGGCGGCCCGCAACGAAGCACCCGAGCGGCTGCTCAAGCTCAACCGGAAGGGCGTGCCAGCCTGGGCGATCCTCAGCTCGACAGTGGTGGGTTTCCTCTGCGTCATCGCCGCAGCGATCTCGCCTGAAGGCGTCTTCCTCTTCCTGCTCAACTCCTCCGGCGCGATCATCTTGTTCGTCTACCTGCTGATCTGTCTATCCCAGCTACGCCTGCGGCGCCGCACCCCGCCGGAGAAGCTTGTCGTAAAGATGTGGCTCTATCCGGTGCTGACGGTGCTTACCGCCGTTGCGATCGTGGCCGTCCTGATTGCCATGGGTGTCGGCGCAGAGACCCGTTCGCAGTTGGTGCTTAGCCTGCTCGCCTGGGCTCTAGTCCTCGTCGTGTACGCGATCCGCCGGCGGGTCATCGGGGACGCGCACCTTTCGGCTCACGGTATTGAGGCTGAGCAGAGCGCTGATCCGTGGATGCATGAGCACATCTCGGGTGCCGAGGTCGAGGTCGACGCGGCAGTCGGTGAGGGCCCGTTGGATCCCGAACTCATCCGCCGGGCACGCGAGGAAGGTTACGCAAACGAGGCTCCCTAACCGACTTGTCAGAATCTGAGCACCATATTTGGTGCTCAGATTCTGACAAGTCGGCGTGATGGGGCTTGCTCATGCGTGCAGTCCTCAACCTGATCCAAGAGGAAACGTCATGGCAACGATGAACGGAGTCGTCCTTCCCGGCGACAGCACCGTCAAGCACGTTGAGGTGGATGTCCCAGAGCCGGGACATGGCCAGGTGTTGCTGCAGATGAAGGCCTCGTCGATCTGCGGCAGTGATATCCGCGCCATCTACCGGGAGCATCTGGGTAGTGGACCAGAGGCGTACCGGGGTGTCATCGCTGGGCATGAGCCGTGCGGTCAGGTGGTGTCGGTCGGTCCTGGTTGTCGGCGACTCTCCGTAAGCGACCGCGTTGTGGTGTATCACATTTCCGGCTGCGGCGTCTGCGAGGAGTGCCGCCATGGCTACATGATCGGCTGTACGTCTCCCTTCCGAGCGGCACACGGCTGGCAACGCGACGGCGGACACGCTGAGTTTCTGCTTGCCGAGGAAACTACCTGCATCTTGCTGCCCGATGAGCTGTCCTACGTCGACGGTGCACTTGTCTCATGCGGGTTCGGCACGGCGTACCAAGGACTGCTCCGCCTGGAACTGTCCGGACAAGACACCTTGCTGATCACTGGACTGGGGCCCGTCGGGCTGGCTGCGGCCATGCTCGGTCGGGCGCTTGGTGCGAGTCCCATCATCGCGACCGATATCTCCCCAGAGCGACGCAAGATGGCCGAGGACCTAGAACTGGTCGATCATGCGGTGCCGGCCGACGACACCGCCGCTGCCACCATCGCTGAAGTAACCGGCGGCCGGGGTTGTGAGGCGAGCATCGACTGTTCGGGCAGCGGCGTCGCCCGCGTGTTCGCTCTGGAGAACACCCGGACCTGGGGCCGCTGCGCATTCGTGGGCGAGGGCGGACAGATCACGTTTGCGGTCTCGGAGTTGTTGATCCACAAACAGATAAGCCTGTACGGCTCCTGGGTCACCTCACTGCGTCACATGGAAGAACTGCTTGAGCACCTGGTGCGCTGGAACATCCACCCGGATCGCATCGTGACGCACCGCTTCTCGCTAGACCAGGCCGACGAGGCCTACCGCGTCGCCGATCAGGGAGCCGCCGGCAAGGTCTGCATCGTGTTCGATTGATCTTGAACAGCCGATTACTTCCAGAGCCCGGCGGTGTCTTAATCACAAAACCCAGACCGAATGGAACAAGCACCAAAGGAGGACATGCCGCGATGAAGAACCCGCCAATCGTCTCGCCGCAGGAGTGGCAGGCCGCGCGAGATGCGCTGCTTGTGAAGGAGAAGGAGCTGACTCGCGCCCAGGACGCGCTGGCGGCCGAGCGCCGGCGGATGCCGTGGATGGCTGTGGAGAAGGAGTACCGCTTCGAGGGGCCGAACGGACCGGCGAGTCTGGCGGACCTGTTCGAGGGCCGCAGGCAGCTGATCGTCTACCGCGCCTTCTATGCGCCGGACGTCACCACTTATCCAGCGTCGGGTGGCTCCTACCCGGAGCGAGCCTGCATCGGCTGTTCCTTCGGCGCGGACCAGGTCGCACACCCGGCCCACCTGAACGCGCGAGATACGACGCTCGTGTATGTCTCGCGCGCCCCGCAGGCCGAGATCCAGGGCCTGAAGGAGCGGATGGGCTGGGAACTCATCCCGTGGTACACGCTCACGGATGACTTCGACAAGGATTTCGGCGTGGATGAGTGGCACGGGCACAACGCCTTCATCCGTGAGGGCGATCGGATCTTCCGCACCTACTTCATCGACGCCCGCGGCGACTCGCAGCTGGGCACCACCTGGAGCTACCTCGACATCACCGCGCTCGGACGCCAGGAGGAGTGGGAGGACTCGCCAGAGGGCTATCCGCAGACTCCCCCCTACCAGTGGTGGCGGCTTCACGACGAGTACGCGGCGTGATCGCCGAGAACACCACGCTGCGGATGCAGCGCACGTTCGATGCGCCGGCACAGGCCGTCTTCGACGCCTGGACCAGCGAGGAGGTGATGCGCCGCTGGTGGCACGCAGGGCGGGATTGGGAGACGCCCGTCGCGACGGTGGACCTGCGCGTCGGCGGCGACGTGCGCGTCGTCATGCGCAACCCCCACACCGGCGAGGAGTACGGGGGCGGTGGCCGCTACACGGAGATCGATCCGCCGAACCGCCTGGCCTTCACCTGGATCTGGGATGACAACCCCACGCGGACGCTGATCGAGCTCGCGTTCGAGGAGACCGAGGGCGTCACCACGGTTC
>JBJMIR010000031.1:0-19755 GCA_045806785.1 Propionibacteriaceae bacterium
GTCGGCGAAGCGGGCTGCCCGTCATAGTGCCTGTATCGATTGCACTCTGACTCGCAGCCCGCCTGATTCGCCTCCTTCGTCGCTCGCGACCGAGCGTCGACTTCCTGCACACGCCTGTCTCGGCGACCTCCTGCAGTCGGCGAAGCGGGCTGCCCGTCATAGTGCCGCGCGCAACGCCACGAGTGCCGCCGATCACTAGTCAACGACCGGCGCTGCAAGGACCCGAGGATGCGGCACTAGGCTCGGCCAGGTGACCCAATCGGCTGAGCAGGATCATGATCGCGAGACGCATCCGCAACAACGCCTCTACAGTGATCTTGCCCCATGGTGGCCACTGATCTCGGCGCCAGATGAGTACACCGGGGAGGCGGCGTTTGCGGCCTCGCTGCTGCGGACGGCCAACCCGCCAACGCGCACGGTTCTCGAGCTGGGCAGCGGAGGTGGCAACAATGCGTTCCATCTCAAGCGCGATTTTGCGATGACGCTAGTGGACTTGTCAGACGACATGCTGGCCGTGTCTCGGACGCTCAATCCTGAATGCGAACACGTTCAGGGCGACATGCGGACCCTGCGTTTGGGACGGAGTTTCGATGCGGTGTTCGTGCACGACGCCATCGACTACATCACCACTGAAGCGGATCTGCGGCGGACAGTGGCCACCGCCTACGAGCATTGCCGAGCGGGCGGTGTCGCGGTGCTGGTGCCAGACAACATCGCCGAAAACTTCCTGCCGGAGACTGATCATGGAGGTCGTGACGCCCCCGATGGTCGAGGCGCCCGTTACCTCAGCTGGTCTATCGATCCGGACCCTGCCGATACGTCTACTCGCACCGACTACGCGTTCTTGCTTCGGACCGCCGATGGCACCGTAACGGTGGCGCACGATACACATGAATTCGGGCTCTTTCCGCGGGTCCTGTGGTTGCAGGTCCTCTCCGACGCTGGATTCCGGGCTCGCTCGGTGGCAGAGGTGACCAGCGAAGACCGACATCCACGAGAGTTCTTTGTCGGTACGCGCCCCTAAGGTAAACGGCGGCGTGATGGAGTACCTCCATGACCTCCGCGTACGTCCTGAACGGCCCGAACCTCAACCTGCTGGGCAGCCGCGAACCTGAGATCTACGGCGAAGCGACCTTGGCCGATGTCGAGCGTTCCTGCAGGGAGATAGCAGACGAGCTGGGGTGGAATCTGGAATTCCGTCAGACCAACCGCGAGGGCGAGCTTGTCGACTGGATCCAGGAAGCGGGCGATGCTCAGTCTGCCGGCGACGCAATGGGTGTGGTGCTGAACGCCGCCGGGTACAGTCACACGAGCGTCGCGCTCCAGGACGCCATCGTCGGATCGGGTGCTCGTGTGATCGAGGTGCATATCTCGAACGTCCATCGTCGGGAGCCGTTCAGGCATTTCTCGTACGTGTCTCCGGTGGCCGCCGGCGTCATCATCGGAATGGGAGTCGCGGGATATCCACTAGCGCTTCGCGCCCTCGCGGAGTTGTCAGCATGAGCGGTATTGGCAATGATCGCCGAAGCTGACAAGTCAGCGCGGACGGATTGTGCCCAAATCGGTTGTCCAAAGACCGACGGCGTTATCGATCTTGATGATTGCGTAAAGGCGATCGCCGACGGTGGTCGCGTCGAGCACCGATCCAGCAGGAGCGCTGAAGGCTTGCCAGCTGTCTTGGCTGTCGTGCACCAAGAGTGTGGTGTCCCCAGCGTGGCTGAAGATCACGGCAGGTTGCTCACCCGACATCACCGTTCTCGGTCCGGGGCCGTCAGTGTCGATAACCATCGACGGCAGGGTGGAGTCGCGAGCCAACCCGCCTGCTCCAACGGAGTCGAAGCTCCACAGTGCAAGCTTGCCCTCAGCGTGACCGGAGACCCAGCAGGTCTTCTTGCAGCCGGTTGACAGCGCCTCGCTTTGCCTTCCGGCGTCTGGCAGCCGCAGCAGCGTCCACGGGCTGTTGCGGGTCGGCCACGTCCAGACCGCTGCGCTTTGCGCTACACCGTCGCCAAAGGTGATCACCGAGCCTGAGATGATCACGGCGGATCCGAAGGCACTTGCTGCGCGAGGAGCAACCTGGAGCTGCTGGGTATTGGCGAGCGCGGTGCCCGCAGAATTCTGGCGGGTCCAGCGCTGCCCCCGCCGCAGCCAAACCGCAGCGTCCAGGCCGCCTTGAGGATTGGCCCAGCTGCCCGCGATCACCGGGCCATCGGAGGCTTCCACAATGTCGAGTAAGCCGCCGGCGTCCTCACCACCGAAGGTCCAAAAGACTTGCGGGTAGTCGACCAATCGCTGCGTGGATCCCGACCAGACGGTCCAGCGGTAGTTCCCGTGGGCCCCGCCGTGTGCCACCCCAAGGCCAACCACCTCCTGGCCGCGGACAGCCAGCGACATCAGGTCCGCGACCTTCGCGTACGGGCTATTCGGCTGTAGCGGCACCGGGTGCGCGATACCGGTTGAATCCAGAACGAAGAACACCGGATGATCACCGCCGGATGTTGCGAGGCCGCCGACGAGCAACTCATTCGCCTCGGTGGTCAGCGATGATGCCGCAACCGAATCAGGCAGTGGGATCCGGCTCCAGTTCAGCTCGCGGACTGTTTCGGCGGGAGCTGGCGCCTGCGGACCTGAGCAGCTTCCGAAGATGATCATCAGCAGCATGGCCACAGCAAGGAAAGCCAGCCTCCGAAGTGTGGTCGCATCGCCGGTACGCGTAGGGAGCCTCCGCATGATCGTCTCGAGTTTAGGCGGCTGCGCCGTCAACATCCCGCGCACCGTGGGATTCTCCGAAGCTCAGCTCCAAGAAACCACAGGTGATCAAACTGTTAGAGATGGTGGTCGGCCGCGTCACACGCTAGAGCGGCCCATCTGTGGAACAGTTCAAGGCAGCACAACTGCTTGTTTGGAGTCACGAATGCTTGCCCCCCTGCTTGCAACCGACGACCCATACGTGGCCGCCTCGATTTTCAGCCAAGCGGGCTGGAAGGTCGAGTACGCGTCCGTCCGTGACAAGGAGCAGCCCCGTGCTTGCGTTTCGCTGGCGCGCTCCCGGGTCGAGCTGGTGCCACCAAGGGATCCCTACATCGTTCCGCATGGTCTCGGCGTCGAGTTTCAGATTCACGTGCCGCCAACGGAGCTGAGTGGTTTGTTCTTGCTCCACCGGGCCGCTGGCGTGGTGTACAGCGAGCTTCGCGAGCGGCGACCCGGAGAGCGCGGGTTCCGGGCGGAGATCATCGGATATCGCTTTCTTATTCTGGGCGGCGATCCCGACCCGGACTTGGCGATGATCGCCACCGACCCGAGGATCATTGCGCTCGCCGATGGTTTGCGAGAGCGGGATCGGGAGGATGCTCTCACCGATACTGGTCTGCGTCTGGCAGAGAGTTCCGGGGAAAGCGTGAAGTGTCTGCGCCGAGCGATGAGTCACGGGCTCGGTTTCCAGCCTCCCGACGACGTCGGCGGCCAGTTGGCCGAAGTCGTCATCGCCTCCGCGATTCTCGCTCGGCAGCTCGGAATTGATCTTGAACAGCAGGTCGAGGCAAAACTCGGCAGTCCCAGCTGGCATGCCGAGCTCTGAGTGCTGCAATTGAACCTTGCACTATGACGAGTGGATCGCTCCGAGGCCTGGAGGTGCTTGCGCCGCGGCTGGGGTATCGGGGTTCGGCGATCAGCTCGTCAGAGTGCAATTCAACACTGTGCACTAACGTGAGCATGGTCCGAATTCCAGGATCGGACGGCGCGACCAGGGGGACCTATGAGCGAAACCGACGCCGATCATTCGGCGGCTGAAAGGTATGAAGCAAGCGAGATTAGAGCCGACGAGCCAGCGCCCATAGCGGACGAAATAGATGAGGCAGATGCCGAGGAAGCGGCACCGATAGCTCATGAGGCAAGCGAGATCAGCTACGACGAGCAGTTCTATCCTGCGCGGCCTACACGGCTGCGCCCAAGGGGACGTCTTCGTGATCTTTTCACATTGAGACCCCGGGCCGAGCGCACCGGAAAGCCTGTGGGCGACAACCCCGCCTACGTCAGTTGGCTCGTCGAGCGCTCGATGCTTGAGGATGCGAAGAGATATGCCACACTGTTCTCCGGCCAGGGCAGTATGTGGCAGAACCCCTTTGCCAATCCGGATCCGCGGGCTGCGATCGAAAAGGCGTCAGTGTGGTTCACCGCCTACCCGATTTCCATGATCACCAAGCCGGGCACGTCATTTCTAGGAACTCTCGGCGATGAAGATCTGTGGGCTGCCTTCGAGGCTATCGGCATTGACGGCCTCCACACCGGACCTGTGAAAAAGGCTGGCGGTCTGGTGGGCTGGGATTACACGCCGAGCGTGGACGGCCACTTCGACCGGATCAGTAACTTGATCGACGAGGCATTCGGAACCGAAGAGGAGTTCCGCGCGATGTGTGACGTCGCCGCGAGCCATCTCGGGATGGTGATCGACGACATCGTGCCAGGCCACACCGGGAAGGGCTCAGACTTCCGGCTGGCCGAGCTGAAGGTTGGCGACTACCCAGGCATCTACCACATGGTCGAGATCGAACCCAAGGACTGGCACCTGTTGCCGAGCGTGACAAAGGGCGATTCGATCAACCTGGACATCGAATCCGAAGATCAACTGGCCAAGCATGGTTACATCATCGGGCGCATGCAGCGAGTGATCTTCTATGAGCCTGGTGTCAAGGACACCAACTGGAGTGCCACTGCACCAGTACTCGGGCCCGACGGTGTGGAGCGCCGTTGGGTGTACCTGCACTACTTCAAGGATGGCCAGCCCTCGATCAACTGGCTCGACCCGAGCTTCGCCGGTATGCGACTGGTGATCGGTGACGCACTGCACTCCCTTGGTGATCTTGGCAGTGGAGCGCTGCGACTCGACGCCAACGGCTTTCTTGGTGTGGAGAAGAGCTCAGAAGACTCACCTGCATGGTCGGAGGGCCATCCCTTGTCCGAGGCGGCGAACCAGCTGATTGCCAGCATGGTTCGCAAGGTAGGCGGCTTCACCTTCCAGGAGCTCAATCTCACCATCGAGGACATTCAGAGCTCAGCCGAGCGGGGAGCCGATCTTTCCTACGATTTCATCAACCGGCCGGCCTATCACCACGCGCTTGCGACCGGGGACACCGAGTTTGTCCGGCTCACGCTCAACCTGGCGATGCAACATGGAGTCGAGCCGGCCTCGCTGGTGCATGCACTGCAGAACCACGACGAGATGACCTACGAGTTGGTGCACTTCGAGACGCTGCACGCCCGTGACGCTTTTACCTTCCGCAACAGCCAACTCAGTGGTCACGAGCTGGCGGTCACCGTACGTCAGGATCTCCTTGATCATTTGGCCGGCGATGCAGCGCCGTATAACGCGACGTTCACCCAGAACGGGATCGCATCGACCACCGCAACGATCATCGCTGCCTCGCTGGACTTCACCAGTATCGCCAAACTCACTGCCGAGCAAGTCGAACAGATCAAGCAGGCGCACCTGCTGCTCGCCATGTTCAATGCGTTGCAGCCGGGTGTTTTTGCCTTGTCTGGTTGGGATCTCTGCGGAGTACTCACGCTGGAACGTAAGCAGGTCAGTCAGCTGCTGGCCGATGGTGACACCCGCTGGATTCACCGCGCGGCCTACGACCTCATGGATTACCGACCGCACGCCCATGAGTCGCTGTCGAAGATGCCTCGAGGTGTCAGTCTCTATGGTCCACTGCCGGCGCAGCTGGAGGACGGCGCGTCGTTCGTCCGCAGGCTTGCCGAGATCCTTGCGGTGCGGAAGCGCTACGGCATAGCGACCGCTGTTCAGCTTGATGTGCCGCAGGTCTCCAACAAGGCGATGCTTGTGATGGTGAACCAGCTGACCGATGCCGAGCAGGTCACGGTCCTGAACTTCTCCGCACAGCCGATTACCGGAAGCGTGCATTCTGAGCACCTGATTCCAGGGAGTGTGCTGGTCGACATGTTCACCGATCAGGAAATCGGTGAGGTGGACGATCTGCACACCTTCGCGATCAGCCTTGAGGCCCATGAGGGCAAGTCGTTGCTGGTGTTATGTCCCGGCGATCATCTGGCCGTGGCTCATTCGGGTGTGACCGAGCTGACCAGCGTACGCGGCGACCACCGTTGAGGCCTGACTCTTCTCGCGAGCCAGCTTCCGACCCATGCCGAGTCTTCGAGATGCGCCCGACGACGACGGATGGAAAATTTCCACCGCTGCGGGACCAGATTTGGTGTCTGACACTCAAATTTCCGACCGATGAAGGGTTTGGATCGAGATTCAGGACCGAGCGGGGTTGAACTGAGAGCCTGTCATCGTCGTCCTCATCCGTGGAAGATGGCGGCAGGGCGAGGACGTGGCGACGGCATTGAGCCTGCGAGCGGTAGTAGGCAGAGGGTCGGGAGGAGGCTCGGTGGGCGCCGGACAGCGTGAGGCTGCGCTGCAGGAGTTGCATGACCGGCACGCGGCCGAGTTGTGGCGTTTTGCCATGCGGCTCACCCACGATCGCCAGCTCTCTGAGGACGTCGTACAGGAGGTGCTACTCAAGGCCTGGAAGGACCCCAACCTGGGTCAGCGCGAAGAGGCCGCGGCTCGGGCATGGCTCTTCACCGCGTCACGGAACCTGATCATCGACCGCTGGCGCAGCGCCGCGTCACGGCACGAGCAACGGCTTCAGGAGCCGCCAGAGGAAAGCACGAGCGACGCAACCAGCCTGGTCCTTGATCGGTGGTTGATCGCCGAGGCGCTGAGCAGCCTGTCGGTGGAGCACCGCTCGGTGATCAGCGCCGCCTACTACGAAGGCAGATCGGTCGCGGACATCTCGGCTCTGCTCAGCATTCCAGAGGGCACCGTCAAATCCAGGCTGCACTACGGACTTAGGACGCTCAGATTGGCACTACAGGAGAAAGGAGTGACTCGGCCATGAACGCAATCCCCGACAAATTCGCCGACTGGGATGCCGCGTACGTGCTAGGCGCGCTCTCTCCTGCTGAGCGACGGGAATTCGAAACGCATCTGGCGAGCTGCGCGCATTGCCAGGCAGCGGTCGCCGAACTGGCCGGCATCCCCGGCCTGCTAGCCCAGGTATCGCCGGCAGATGCAGCGATGTTGTCCATGGCGGTCGACAACCAAGGAGCTGAGGCGCCGGCAGACGGCGCCACGGAGGCAGAGCTGATCGAACCCGGACCGCCGCGCTCCTTGTTGCCGAAGCTGATCAAGAAGGCGCGGAGCCGGCGACGCAAAATGGTGGCGGCGGTAGCCGGAATCGCGGCGGCAGTCGTCTTGGTGATTGCTGGACTGGTAGCCGCTACTGGACTGTTCCCGATCCGCGCCGAAAGCCCCCAGCGCGTTGCCTTCTCACCGGTTGTACCATCTGGGATCACCGCAGTCGCCGATCTGGTTCCTGACGCGGAGGGCACCCAGGTCAAGGTGGAATGCGTGTACGCGGAGGTCAACGACCCACGACCCGGCGGCGGCCACGAGAACTATTCGATCTTCGTCGTGGACCGGTCCGGTGACGCGTCTGCGATCAAGGAATGGCCGGCGACACCGAACAAGCAGATGCGACCCACTGGTACCACGCCGCTGAAGATGTCCGAGATCGCCGATCTTGAAATCCGGCAGTCAAACACGAATGAGGTCCTGCTCCGGGCGGCGCTCAATTAACGCTCAATTAAGTAGCTCGTGTTCGTGGCATGGCCGGCATCCCGGTGGAATTAGTTGCGCGAGATCTCCGCACCAAGGGGCAGGTCGGCCGCCGAGCGGCCAGCCAGGAGTTGGTAGGTGCCCGGCTCGGTGGTCCAGGCGTGAGCCGAGGTGTCCCAATAGCGGAAGTTGCGATCGCCGACTGTAATGACCGCCTCCACCGTCTCCCCGGCAGCCGCCTGGACAGCCGCACAGCCCACTAGCCACAGCGGCGGCCGCTGCACCACGCTATCGGCTCGGCTGGCGTATACCTGCACGACCTCGCGACCAGGCCGAGAGCCGGAGTTGCGTACGGTGAGGGTCACGGTGTCGCCATCTACGGCTATGTCCTGGTACGCCCACGTCGTGTAGCCCAGTCCATGACCGAACGGAAACGCCGGCGTGCGGCCCGTTGCCAGATACCAGCGGTAGCCGATCAGTAAGCCCTCGTCGTACGGCAGTTCGCCGTTGACCGGTGTTCCCGACGGCAGTCCATCCTCTGCGGCCGGCCAGGTGACCGGCAGGCGGCCACCCGGCTCGACGGTCCCGGTAAGTACGTCAGCCAAGGCATTCCCGAACTCCTGTCCGGGAAACCACGAAACCAGCACCGTAGCCACCTCGTCGATCCATGGCAGGAGCACTGGTGCCCCGGAATTCACTACAACGACAGTCCGCGGATTGGCGGCTGCCACTGCGCGAACCAGGTCGTCCTGCCGGCCGGGGAGCGCCAAACTGGTGCGGTCGAAACCTTCGCTCTCGACTTCCTCATTCGTGCCGACGACAACGACGACAACATCAGAGTCAGTCGCCAGGCGCACCGCATGATCAAATTCCGACTGCTCGTCCAACACCGGCGCAACGTTGAGCTGCACCGTCAGCATGGCGATCTCGGCACCACCGAGTTCGGTTCCGCCGCCGCTCGGACGATACGTCAGCTCAACGGGCACCTCTCGATCTGCCTCGAGCTCGACCGTTGTCAACCGCTGCGGTGGCTTCATCATTCCCTCGACGACGTCGGCGCCGAGCGGGAGAGTGATCACCTCCTCGAACAACGTCTCTCCGTCGATCACGAGCCGAAACTCGCCCAGCCCGGACGTCCCGACCGAGTAGCGACCAGATTCCGGCACCCGCAACTGCGTGTGTAGCTGCAGATGATCAATATCGCCCGCATTCAGGCCTTCCTGTACCGGGCCCCACCACAGCATGCTCCCGGCCTCCCGCTGTTGCCGACCGAGCTCATGATCATCCGCGTCGGAAAAGATCACCTCGACGCCAGGTCCGCTGCCGTCAGGCAGGTGCAGGACATCTTTCGATGCGATGTCGGTACGGTCGCTGCTGCGTACGCCAACTGTGTGCACCAGCCTGGTCTCGTCACTGAGGGCCGCACGAAGCCCGTCAACCGGCGATACCACGTACGGGGGGAAGACAGTCGCGCTTCCGCCGCCGAGGGTCCTGGCCGTGACTGCGTTGGGACCGATCATCGCGACCTGCTGCAGCGAGCTTGCGGTGAGCGGCAGTAGGCCGTCATTCTTGATCAACACCATGCCGGCAGCTGCGCTGGTCCGCAGTTCGGTGCTCACCTCCTCATCGCTCCAACGCCGGGCCGGCGCTGTCGCCGCCTCCAGTCCATCGAGTGCGCCGACCCGAGCCGCGAGGCGCAAGATCCGCAGCACGTGGCCGTCCACGGCCGATTCGGAGATCTTGCCCGTCTGTACCGCTTCCAGCAGCCATTCGGTCCAAGGACTCTCCGGTCCTGGCATCGCGAGATCCAGCAGGTCTTCGCCGGCCGCGGCCACCGAACGAGTGGCGTACCAGTCCGACATGATCACGCCATCGAACCCCCACTCGCGTTTCAGAACGTCGCGCTGCAAGGGATTCTCGGTCATGGTTGTGTCGTTGACCCTGTTGTACGCCGCCATGACGGCCCAGACGCCCGCCGCTACGATCCGCTCGAATGGCGTCAGGTAAAGCTCCCGCAGCACCCGCTCATCGACCAGCGCATTGACACTGAACCGGTCAGTCTCGGAATCATTAGCAACAAAGTGCTTGACCGTAGCAGCGACGCCTTCGGCCTGCAGCCCCGCCACGTACGCGCTGCCGATGAGAGCCGTCAGCTCTGGATCCTCGCTGAAGCACTCGAAATGCCGGCCTCCGTAAGGCGTTCGGTGCAGGTTGACCGTCGGTGCCAATAAGACGTCCACATTCTTACGGCGCGCCTCGCCGGCAAGCAGTCGACCCATTCGCTCAACGCGGACCGGATCCCAGCTCGCGGCCAGGGCCGTCGGAGAGGGCACATTGGCCGAGGGGCTTCGCTCGTCCCAGGTCTTTCCACGAACCCCGGCCGGGCCGTCGGAGGTCACCAGGCGGCGCAGCCCGATGTCCGGCATGGGATACAACGACCAAATATCCGCGCCGGTCATCAGCTGCACCTTCTGCTCAAGACTCAGCTGCGCCAGCCGGCCGGCGAGTTCCGCTTCATGATCAACTGCAGTGCTCTGGGTCATAGAGGTCATGGTCTCAGTCCCGTCTGGCACCGCTACCGTGAGGGGCATGGCCTCGCCAGACCCAGGAATTCCGACATCGGCGCTCACCAGCGAATGTGCGCGGTTACTCGACTTCGGCCGTCATTTTCCCCATCCGTTGGGTGGCGCCGCTTGGCTGGACACTCAAGGCCAGCCGGATCTGACTCGCCCGGTCTACACCTGGATCACGGCCCGGATGCTGCATGTCTACGTCCTCGGTCATCTGCTCGGACAGAACGGCGATGCTGATCTTGCAGCACAGGCCCTTGCAGGCCTGACCGACAGGCTTCGGGATGGACGGAACGGCGGCTGGCTAACCAGCGTTGACGACGCCGGCGATTCTCCAGATGAGAAGGCGTGCTACACACACGCGTTCGTCGTCCTCGCCGCCTCTTCTGGCACCATCGCCGGCTTGACCGACGCGGATGATCTTCTTTCCGATGCCCTGGAGGTGTGGAATCAGCGGTTCTACGACGACATGGCTGGCATGTTCGTCGACTCATGGGACCGTGACTTCACCCATCTGAGCGGCTACCGCGGAGTGAATGCCAATATGCACGGCGTGGAGGCCTTGCTGGCAGCTGCCGATGTCACCGGTGATCAAGCGCTGCGTGAGCGGGCGCTGGAAATCGGGCGCCGAGTCGCGCTGGAATTCGCTGAACCGCATGACTGGCGGATTCCCGAGCACTTCGACTCCAAGTGGCGCCCGCACCTCGAATACAACCGTGATCGGCCGGATGATCAATTCCAGCCATACGGCGCCACCGTCGGGCACGGACTGGAGTGGTCCCGACTGCTGCTCCACCTGGAGGCATCGTTGGCCGATCCGCCAGAGTGGCTGCTGCCGGCTGCCGAGGGGCTGTTCAATCGTGCGGTCGCGGACGGCTGGGCGGTGGATGGGGCCGAGGGTTTCGTCTACACCACCGATTGGGACGGTGCGCCGGTGGTTCGAGACAGGATGCACTGGGTCGTTGCAGAGGCGATCGCTGCAGCTGCGGCACTGCGTCTGCGGACCGGCAATGATCGTTATGCCGACCTAGCTGCCACCTGGTGGGCATACGCCGAGCGCTACCTGTTCGATCGCACGTACGGGTCCTGGCACCATCAGCTCGACGCCAGCAATCGTGTGATCGAAACCGTCTGGCCTGGCAAGCCGGACCTTTACCATGCAGTGCAGGCTACTTTGATCCCGCGACTGCCGCTGTCACCCAGCATTGCGAGTGCACTCGCGCTATCGATCAGAGTGCAATGAGCACCGCACTCAATCAGTCAAGCGCCTCGACGCGATAGAGAATCGCATGCTCGGGATGCATGCCGGCAGCCATCACACCGGCTGAGGCGAGCGCGGCACCAGAGAGCACCAAACCTGGGCCGCCATCTTCCGGCAGACCCCAGCCCAGCGCACGCCGCTCGCCCGACGGCTCGAACTCGGTGGTGATCGCGCCCCACCACGGCGGTGGATCCAAGCCCGATGGCGGACGTCCGACTAAAACTGGACGAGCCCGGTAGCGACGCTCCGGATCGAGGCCAGGAAACCGCACTCGACCCGGCAACGTCACGTCCGAAGTGCCGATCGATGCAACCGTGTAGATGGCCTCCGAGCGATCGCGGGCGATGATGCCGTACGCCACGACTGTCGGGTCGGGAAAGTCGACCCGCACCAGGTCGCCGCCCATCAGCAGCCGTCGGTTGGCCTTGTAGAAACTGATCCACTCTTTGAGGTCGGCCACCTCCTGGGCCGTGGCTGCCGTGAGATCCCATTCGATCCCGAGGTGCCCGAAGACTGCCGTAGAGGCGCGGAAGGACAAGTCGTGCACCCGGCCGGTGGTATGCGAACGACCAGATGCGATGTGTGAGCCCAGCAGCTCCGGCGGAACCAGCTGGGTCGTCCAGCGATTCATGTGCTGCCGCTCCAACGGATCGATGCAATCGCTCACCCAGATGCGGTCGGTGCGCTCCAACACACCAAGATCAACTCGTGCGCCGCCGGAGGAGCAGGTCTCAATCTCCAGTCCTGGGTGTGCGGCCTTGATCTCATCAACGAGCCGGTAAAAGGCCAGTGTCTGCTCGTGTACTCCCGGGCGACCGTCGGGTGCGGTGCCGGCATCGATCAAGTCGCGGTTGTGATCCCACTTGATGTAGCTGATCTTGTATTCGGTAAGGATGTCGAAGATCGCATTCCGGACGTGGGCATAGCACTCCGGAATTCCCAAATTGATCACCTGTTGATGACGCGATTCCACGGGCAGCCGGTCACCGGTGGCCATGATCCATTCCGGATGCTCACGCGCGGTGGCTGAGTCGAGGTTGATCATCTCAGGCTCGAACCAGAGGCCGAATTCCATGCCGAGCCCGGTCACTTTGTCCACCAGCGGATGCAGCCCGTGCGGCCAGACCTCGGTTGACACTGTCCAGTCGCCGAGCCCGGCACGATCATGGCGCCGAGCACCAAACCAGCCATCGTCGAGCACATAGCGCTCGACGCCGATAGTGGCCGCACACTCGGCAAGTTCTGCAAGGTGGTCTAGATCATGATCGAAGTACACCGCCTCCCAGACGTTGAGAGTCACCGGGCGAGTGGTTGACGGGTGGCTATCGCGAGCCCGGAGAAAGCGGTGGAACCGGCCGGCGACCGCATCAAGACCGCGGCCGTACGAGCCGTAGATCCAGGGCGTGGCGTACGCCTGCCCGGTTTGCAAGATCACTTCACCCGGTAGCAGCAGTTCGCCACCGCCGATCAGCTGTACGCCGGTGAAGAGTCGCTCCGCGTAGTGGGTGTGGTTCCCGCTCCACCCGGTGTGCAGCGCCCAGATCTCCCCTTCAGCGAAGGTGAACCCAGGCACGCCAACGTGCAGCACGGTTGC
Source organism: Propionibacteriaceae bacterium (assembly GCA_045806785.1). Classification (GTDB taxonomy): domain Bacteria; phylum Actinomycetota; class Actinomycetes; order Propionibacteriales; family Propionibacteriaceae; genus Microlunatus. The sequence goes on from JBJMIR010000031.1 coordinate 13,065, forward strand.
GGCATCTGGCCCAGTGCGGCCCTTCCGTCCTTCGCGCAGATGAACTCCGACAGTCAAAGGCCGGCGTTGCGGTACACGCTCCTTGCCCCAATGTCCGGCGAAATCCAAGATCTCCCGGGCGTCTTGCGGAATCGGAAATGCCATCACGAAGTCGTTGACCGCGTACGGCTCCTCAGCGATGTTGATCACATCCGCCCGGGCCCTGATCAGGCCACCGGCGGTCAGTTCGATGGTGATTGTCAATTGCAGCTTGGCCACCTCGTCGACGGCGTCCACGGCGACCGATGCCATCCCGGCATTGATCATGGTCGCCTGGTTCCCCGTAGCGACCACGGGTTCGCCGTCGACCCGGACCTCAGTGGTGGTGAACTTGGGTGACCAATCCCGGCCGGCCCGGGAGCCGCTCAGGCCAGGGCGGCCGACCCAGCCCGTCCAATGCTCCGGCAGGATCGCGAGGCGCACCGGCTCGTCGACAACGTTCGGACCGCCCGGGTCAACGTTGCAAAGAATCAACGCCTCAACATCGGCAAGGTCGAGCGTGCCCAGATCCGCGCCCCAGTGCACAATGGCGGGCAGCCGTCCATTGGAAATATCCAGCACGAGCGAGACCCCCTCGCAGCGGAGGGCAATCACGCAGTTGGCACCTGCGACCATGGCTATTTCTCCTTCCGCAGGTGGAGGAAGTTCCAAACGATTCACCCTACTCACGACGCGCAAACCCTTCGATGAATTCTCATCAACCTGCGCCGGACAGGATGCGCGCCTGAGATTCACTTTGAGGGCTGTGATACACCCATTGGCCTCGGTTTCACCTTCTCGTTACGTTTCTTCCCAGAGGGCCACGAAATTGGGCAACCTCTTTCGGATCGGCCGCATTCGTGGCTTTCTGCGAAGAGACGTGACAGCTGCCCCTCCACGCTGATGTGTGACCGCGAATGTCGTGGCGCGTGCCTATGGTGAAGCTGACACCGGCGAGCTCTGAGTCACGTGAGGAGGAGGATGAAGCGGTCAGAGGTGCTGGCGCATCGCATTCATGCTCAGCAGCTTGATCGAGTCGAGACCGCGCCCGGCTTGTTGGGGCGAGGAATTACCGATGCAGCGATCTTCGACTTCGGGGTTCAAGACACCGGCCGAGATGGGGCGAGCTGGGCGCTAGCCAACCGGGGTGTTCCAATCCGGAACACCTCCGAGCTTGAGACCAGCCCAGATGTCGCGTTGGCCTGGACACTACGAGCATCACCGCATTACTACCGTCGCGCGGATTTGCCGGAGGTGCTTGTGGCGACCTCGCCGCTGTCGGAACGAGACGCGGCCAAGCGAATAGTCGGCGCCGACAAACCGCTCAAGGAAGCCGGCATTCCGACACTTGTCGGCCTCAGTGAGCTTGCCAAGCAGTTGCGTCACACGGTGACCGACCCGATGGTCAAGGGTGAGGTCTCCAACCAGCTCACCGGACGCTTGGATCCTGCCTACGTTCGCTATTGCCAGGCCTGCCAGGCGACGCATTCCTGGGAAGTGCCGTTCCGCGTTGGCGCCCTGTATGCCGGCCTGGAATTGGAGCCAGGCACCTCACCGCCGGTGCTTCGTCGCATTCCGGATTGGCCGAAACGTGAGCCGGGCCCAGCACCAGATCCCATGGCCGCACCTCAGTCACTGCAACCGATCCGTAACTACCTCAGGTTTCTGGGTCCTGCAACGCCGAACGATGTCGCGGCTTTCCTCGATTCGCCGGTTGCCGAAATCAAAAGGCATTGGCCCGAGGATGCGGTCGAGGTCAAGGTGGATGGCCGACAAGGTTGGCTGCTTGGCGAGGTGGGCGACCTCGAGCAAGATCAGCAACTGCTGCGGCTGCTCGGCGGATTCGATTTGTATCTGCAGGGCAAGGACCGAGACCTCGTAGTGCCCGATCTCAGCAGACACAAGGAACTTTGGCCGACTCTCGGTCGACCGGGCGCGGTCCTGCGTGGCACTGAGATTGTGGGAACCTGGCGGCCCAAAGCCTCCGGCAAGCAGTTGACGCTACGCCTATCCCTCTGGACCACTCTGTCTCGGCAGAGCCGCAGTCAGTTGGAGTTAGAAGCGGAGCGGCTGGCGGCGCATCGTGGTGTGAAACTGACAGAGATCATCGAGGAGTGATGATCATGCCACGCCCATCGGATGCGTCTCCGAAGGATACGGCTGAGATCGTCGCCTTCCCTGATGCCACCGCTTTTGAAGCATGGCTCGCCGAGAACGTAGATCACAGCTCTGGGGTGTGGCTCAAGATCGCCAAGAAGGCATCTGGCATTGCCTCGCTGACCGATGACGAGGCTGTCGATGTCGGCTTGTGCTATGGCTGGATCTCCGGCCAGCGCAAGGGATTCGATGACCTTTACTACTTGCAGAAGTATGTCCCCCGCCGGCCACGGAGCCGCTGGTCACAGGTGAACGTGCGCAAGGTCGAGGCGCTCATGGGCGAGGGCCGAATGCGGCCACCCGGCCTGGCCGAGGTGGACGCCGCCAAGGCTGACGGGCGTTGGGCGGCCGCGTACGAATCTCAGAAAGAAGCCACCGTGCCGCCCGATCTTGCCGCTGCGCTGACTGCCAGCCCTGAAGCGGCCTCGGCCTTTGAATCGCTGAGCAGGACCGACCGCTATGCGGTGATCTTGGACATCGTGACCGCTCGCAATCCTCCGACTCGAGCCGCACATCTGCACAAGGCGGTAGCTGCCTTGGAGGCACGAGCGGCTAACAGCGACGTGCCCGGAGCTGGTTGAAGGGCACTCGGCGGGTTTGGTCAAAGTTCAGCCGGACGCTCCCACACCACCTCGCTAGGTGATTTGTCCGGCCGTAGTCCGCGCCAGACCGGGTGGCGGAAGCGGCCAGGCTCGGTGAGTTCCCCGTAGGTGACCTCGCCAACGAGCGACGGCTTGACCCAATGCGCATCACGGGCATCCTCGCGGGGTACGTCGATGAACGGTGAGGTCTTACGGCTCAGCCTGTCCAGCTTGATCTGGATGTCGTCGAGTTGGCGATCATTGAACCCCGATCCAACCCGGCCGACGTAGTGCAGCCCCTCCTCAGTCGGGATGCCCATCAGCAGTGACCCCACTCCGCCGCTACGGCGACCCTGGCCAGGTCGCCAGCCACCGATCACCACTTCCTGGGCGTGGTGCAGTTTGATCTTGAGCCAGGCGTGGGTGCGCCGGCCCGGTTGATAGATCGAATTACGGCGCTTCGCGACCACGCCTTCCAGCTGAAGTTGAGCAGCAGTCGCTCTTGCCGCCTCTAGATCACCGTCAAAGATCGGTGGTACCTGGATCCGTGAACCAGGCATCGGGGGCACCAGGTCCTCCAGGATGGCCCGGCGCTCCTGGTAGCTCTTCTTGATCAAGGACTGACCATTCAGCTCCAGAATGTCGAACAGCATGAGTTGCGCCGGATAGGACTTGGCAAGCCGCTCGATGTCAGCTGGCTTCGTGAGATTGATTCGATGCTGCAGCAGCCCGAAGTTGGGACGCCCAGCGAAATCAGTTACTACAACTTCACCATCCAAGATCGCGGTCTTGACGTTGATCTTGGTCAGCTCTTGAGCGACGTCAAAATAGGCTTTTGTGTCGTCGCGGCCTTTTCGGCTCAGGAGCTTGACGCGGCCACCGGCCAGGTAGGCGACAGCGCGTACGCCGTCCCACTTCATCTCGAACGCCCAGCCCGCCTCATCACCGAAATGCATGCCGTCCACCAAGGTCGCGAGCATGGGCTCAACCGCCTCCGGAAATTCGGTGTCCTGAGCGGCGGCCCCTTCGACAGCCTCAGGGCGCGTGCTTGCGCGCTCGGCGCGCATGCTTGTCGAGGACCCATGCCGATCCTCTGGATCGGTCTCCATGAGATGCATCAGCCAGTTTTTCTCGGGTTGGGAATCTCCGCTGCCAGTGTGGATCAGGGCAAACTTGCGGATGCCGCCCAGTCCGCCTTCCGGCTGACCAAAAAGTGTGACGATGACTTCTTTGCCCTCGCTCCACTTGTGTAGCCGATAACTGCCGGTGTCCCAGATCCGCATAGCGCCGGCACCGTACTCACCCCTGGGAATCGTGCCGTGAAAGCTGAGGTACTCCATCGGATGATCTTCGGTACGCACCGCGAGGTGGTTGATCTTCGGGTCGGTCGGCGGCGCCTTGGGCACCGCCCAGCTGGCAAGCACGCCGTTGTGTTCCAACCTGACGTCGTAGTGCAGACGCCGGGCATGGTGTTCCTGGATGACGAATCGGAAGCCGTCGGTTTGCTGGTCAGGCGGTTCCGCCGGTACGGGCTCCGGTGTTTTGGCGGGATCACGCATGCTGCGGTAGGTCGCAAGGCGGTCGCCGAGGCTAGGGGCCAATGGTGCAAGCGGATCACCAAGATCAGCAATTCGGGCCAGCACGTCCTCGTACTCCAGCTGCTGCAGTTCCGGATCCTCCAACTCCTGCCATGTTCGCGGCGCCGCAACCCAGGGCCGCTCCCTGCCGCGCAGTGAGTATGGCGAGACGGTGGTCTTGGCGCCGTTGTTCTGACTCCAATCGATGAACACCTTCCCGTCGCGCTCGGAGCGCTTCATCGAGCTGATCACCAGATCTGGATGATCAGCTTCCAGCGCCAGGGCCAGCTCGCGGGCTACCTCGGTAGCCTGCTCAAAAGTTTGTGAGCCGTCCAGCGGCGCGTACAGGTGAATGCCTTTGCTGCCACTGGTCACCGGGAATGGGTCGTGTCCAATCTCGCGCAGGATGTCACGGACGAGCCGAGCAATCCCGGCACAGGTAGCCAGATCCACGCCTGGGCCGGGATCAAGATCAAGAACCAGGCGGTCGGGATTCAGCGGTTGTCCATCGGGCCCGAAGCGCCATTGCGGCACATGGATTTCCAGCGCGGCCAGCTGCGCCAACCAGGTGAGTGTTGGGAGATCATTGATCACTGGGTAGTCGTTGTCGTGATCTTTGTGTGAGATGGTGTGGCGCGACACCCAGTCCGGCGTACCTGCACCTAGATCCTTGTTGAAAAAGACGGTAGCTCGTCGGCCCTTGATCTCTCCGACGCCATCAGGCCAGCGTTTGCGGGTCGCCGGACGATCACGGAGGTGCGGCAGCATGGTTGGGCCAGCTTGCGCGTAATAGGACAAGACATCGGCCTTGGTGGTGTGGGTTTTGGGATAGAGCACCTTGTCCAGATTCGTGAGTTTGATCGTCCGGCCATCGACAGTGACAACCTGGTCGCGTGATGCCTTGGCCATAGAGCCAGTATCGACTTGTCAGTGTAAACGCCGAAATACACCTGTTCGGATTCCGGCAGGACGGAATGGGGTACTAAACGAATCATGAGGGCTATCTGGAAGGGAGCCATCACCTTTGGTCTGGTGAATGTGCCGATCAAGCTCTATCCGGCGACCGAGGACCATGACATCAGCCTGCACCAGGTACACGATGCGGACGGCGGGCGGATCCGCTATGAGCGCCGCTGCGAGGTTTGCGGCAAAGTGGTCGAGTATGCCCACATCGACAAGGCGTACGCAGAAGGCAAGACCACCGTTGTGCTCACCGATGAAGACCTCAAGTCACTCCCGGAAGAGCGCAGCCACGAGATCGAGGTTGTCGAGTTCGTGCCGTCGGAACAGATCGATGAGATCATGTTCGACCGCAGCTATTTCTTGGAGCCGGACAAGGCCGCTGCCAAGCCCTACGCGCTACTGCGGCGGGCTCTCGAAGAAACCGATCGCACGGCAATCGCACAGTTCTCCCTGCGCCAGAAGACGCGACTGGGAGCTTTGCGATCTCGCGGGAAAGTCTTGATGCTGCAATCGCTTTTGTGGGACGACGAAGTGCGGGAGGCCGACTTTCCAAGCGCCAAGGAGGACGTGCGAGTCGCGCCGCAGGAGCTGAAGATGGCCATGTCGCTAGTTGACAACATGGCCACCGACTTCAACCCGGAGAAGTTCAGTGACGAGTATCAAGATCAACTGCGGAAGTTGATCGCCGCCAAGCTCGAGAAGGGCGACGCCATGGATACGGCCGCGACCTTCGGTGAACAGGAGGAAGATCAGGCCGACCGCGGTGAGGTTGTCGACCTTCTGGATGCATTGCGGCGCAGCGTCGAGAAGAACCGCGCTGCTCGTAAAGGCGCCGAGGCCAAGCCGGCGACCAAGAAGGCTCCCACCAAGAAGGCTGCGACCAAAACTGCGGCAAAGAAGTCACCGGCTAAGAAGACGCCGGCGAAGAAGGCTCCCGCCAAGAAGGCGGGGGCCAAGAAGACAACCGCGGGGAGGTCAGCCAAGAAAGCGAGTTGATCGGCTGACGCGGTCGTACGCCGTTGACCTAAGCGTTTGTATCGCGTGAGCAGCTGGAAAGAAACCAATCCAACACAAAACGGGGGTACAGAAACACATGGGTATCGGAGTTGGCATCGTCTTGATCGTGATCGGTGCGATCTTGCTGTTCGCCCTGAACATCGATCTACCGTTCGTGACTGACGACACGCTAGGCATCATCCTTATTGTGGCTGGCGCCTTGGCGCTGATCATGGCGCTGGTTCTGCAGGCGCAGCGCAGCAGGACGCGGCACGTAGAGGAGAAGCGCTACGACGGTTCTCCGCCAGTTGCTTGACAGGCCTCAAGGCGCGCTGATTTCGACGCAGCCTTAGCTGGCGGTCTCGGCGTCAACATCCCACGTAACGTGGGATGTTGACG